>CALWZV010000054.1 GCA_944386115.1 uncultured Clostridia bacterium | reverse complement strand
CAATATAATAAGTTAGAACTGGACTTAGTTTTTCTTTTTAAAAAGGATATTCTCTTCCTATTCCCTCTTCATATACAACAATTACTTTTGTATCTTCTGGTATTTCAAATCCTGCTTCTTTTGCTATTATATATGGAGATTGTCCTGGAACATGAGATTTTAGTTTATATCCATATTCTTCTGTATATTCAAACATACTATTTGCTAATTTTTGTTTTTCTTCTGGATTTACAAAATAACAGCCTGCTTCTCTCATTAATTTTTCAAATTCTTGATATATATCTTTATCAACTAATATTGCTTGTTCTGATGCACATATCATTCCATTGTCAAAAGCTTTTGACATAACTAAATCATTTACTGATGTTTTTAATTTTGCTGTTTTATCAATATAGCAAGGTACATTTCCAGGTCCTACACCAATTGCTGGTTTTCCACAAGAATATGCTGACCTTACCATACCTGTTCCACCTGTTGCAAGTATCAAGTTTACATCTGGATGATTCATTAGCATTCTAGTAGCTGTAATTGATGGTTCTTCTATCCATAAAATACAATTTTCTGGTGCTCCTGCATTTATAGCTGCATCTCTTAATATTTTTGCTGCCATACTACTTGATTTTTGTGCAGATGGGTGAAATCCAAATATTATTACATTTCTTGTCTTAGCTGCTATTATTGATTTAAACATTGTTGTTGATGTTGGATTTGTAACTGGTGTTACACCTGCAATTATTCCTACTGGCTCTGCTATTTCTACATAACCTTCTTCTTCATTCTCATTTATTATTCCTACTGTTTTTTCATATTTTATACTATGATATACATATTCTGTTGCAAACATATTCTTAGTTATTTTATCTTCATATATTCCTCTTCCAGTCTCTTCTACTGCCATTTTTGCAAGTTCCATATGATGTTCTAGTCCTGCCATTGACATTGCTTTTGTTACATTATCTACTGTTTCTTGATCTAATTCTAAGTATTGCCTTGATGCAATTTTTGCTTTTTCTACAAGTTCATTTATCATTTTTTGAACTTTTTGTTCCTCATTATTTTCAGGCATTTATTTTCCTCCTTTTACCTTTTGTCTCTTCCTTAGTTTATCCATTTTAATTATATATTATTACTAAAAATTGTCAAGAAAAAATATATAAAAAATGAACATCTAGTATTTCAAATGTTCATTTTATTATATTTTAATTATATAAGTAATTTTGTGGGTTAATATGTTCCCCATTAACTCTAATTTCTAAATGTAAATGTGGCCCTGTTGAATTTCCAGTTGAACCAACAGCTGCAATAACATCACCTGCTTCAACTTTTTGCCCAACACTCACATACATTTTACTTGTATGTGCATACCAAGTTTCCACTCCATTACCATGATCTATTTTTACCAAATTACCATATGAACCATCATATTTTGCTGATATTACAGTTCCTGCTGCAACAACTTTTATATCAGTTCCTGATTTTGCTGCAATATCTAATCCTGTATGATTTGATTTTCTAATTCTACTGCTTACTCCATAACGAGATGTAATCGTACCCGTAACAGGAGTTACTGCTAATTTTATTCCATTAATACTTGGTAAATTATTTATTCTTTCTTCTTCTGCCTTTTGTATTTCTTCTTCTTCTATTTTTTCACTTATTATATTCTGAGTATCAGTTTTAGCAACTTCTATATCAGAAGTCTTTACCTCTTCTTTATTGACTGTAAATTTTTCAATAATACTTAAATCTAATTCTTTATTCTGATTATTTTCTTTCAATTCATTTACAACTTCTTCTGCCTCTTCAATAGTATCAACAGATTCTATTGTTTGATTTTTATATGCTATATCATAATATTTATATGTTATAACTACATCATCTTCTATCTTATTTGCTACTTCTTCTTCATTTGTCATAAGTGTTCTATTAATAAGTTTCAACTCGTATTCTGGTTCTGATGATATATCAATATTATCAATATTATTATTTTCTTGTTCTATAACATCTTGTTTCAAGTTTTCTTCAAAAGCCTCTATATTTTCAACATATCCTATTTCTTCACCAGATATACTTACTTTATAGACTGGTCTATATTTAATTAATATAATCGCGACTATTAAACCAAAGGCTATAACAGCAATGTTAAAATACTTTAAAATTTCTTTTGTATAGTATTTTAATTTAGTTTTTAAAATAAACTTCACTCTCCTTTTTGTATGCTTTTTTAAACGCGACTAATATCTATTATACTATATATTCTTCACAAAATCAAATTATGTATACATGTTTTTGACTAATTTGTCAATTTTTCCTTAAATTAACAATTATTCTTTCTTCTATATATATTATTTTCTCTGTTTTTCTCTTATTTTATCCATTTTTCTCTTATTTTCTTTAATATCAACTTAAATATATTGTTTTTTAACTAAAAAGTATATAGAAACTATAAAATTTACTTTTTTTAACTTATAAGTTATATATGTTTTTTTAGTTTCTGTAAATTTAAACTATAAAATGCTATTATTGGCATATAAAA
>CALWZV010000053.1 GCA_944386115.1 uncultured Clostridia bacterium | reverse complement strand
GTCAATCATCTCTTCCCATTTTTCATTTTTGGGTTCTATATTTTTTAATTCCAAATGTCTACAAATTGCAGCTGCAAGTCCATGTTTTTCTAAATTTAATGGTACTTCATATAAATTTTCGCTTGTAGCATTTTCAATAACATCCTCTTTTCTTACATTACAGAACAAAGCAATTTTTTGTTTAATATTTTCATCTATTGGTTGATCTGCTCTACATACCAATATATCTGGTTTTATTCCTAGACTTTGTAGTTCTTTTACAGAATGTTGTGTTGGTTTAGATTTTAATTCTTCAGAACCTGATATAAGAGGTAATAGTGTTACATGAATATATAATACTTCATTTGCTAACTTCTCAATTCCAATTTGTCTTATAGCCTCAAGAAACGGCAAACTTTCTATATCTCCAACAGTCCCCCCTACTTCAGTTATTACAATATCCACATTTTCATCTTCTAAATTAAAAATTTGTTCTTTTATTTCATTCGTTATATGAGGAATTACTTGAACAGTCTTTCCTAAGTAGTCTCCTTTTCTTTCTTTATTAATAACATTTGAATATATTTTACCTGTAGTTATACTACAATTCTTCGTTAAATTCTCATCAATAAACCTCTCATAATGTCCTAAATCCAAATCTGTTTCTGCACCATCATTTGTTACAAAAACCTCACCATGTTCAAATGGACTCATTGTCCCAGGATCCACATTTATATATGGATCAAACTTTTGTATAATTATTTTATACCCCCTATTTTTCAAAAGTCTTCCTATAGATGCAGCTGTTATGCCCTTGCCTAATCCAGAAACAACACCACCTGTTACAAAAATATATTTTGTATTCATTTTTCTCCTCCTATAACATAAAATCATTAAAAAGAAAAATAGATTAAAAAAATTTCCCCAAAATGAGGTTTTTTTTTAATCTATTTTTAATATTTTAACATTATATGACAATTTAATCAAGTATTTTCTAAAACTATTTCGTAATTGAAAGAACTTTATATTTTATTGTTCCAGCAGGAGCTGCAACTTCAACTACTTGGTTCTTTTTTGCTCCCATTAGTGCTGAACCAATTGGAGATTCATTAGATATTTTATTTTGTGATAAATCTACCTCTGTTGAACCAACAATAGTATATTCTAGCTCTTCATTAAATTCTAAATCTAGGATTTTTACTTTATTTCCTACTTGAACAGTTTTTGTATCAATTTCAGATTCATCTATAATTTTAGCATATCTTAATTTATTTTCTAACTCGGCAATTCTTATCTCATTACTTGCTTGAGCATTTTTGGCTTCATCATATTCAGAATTTTCAGATAAATCTCCGAAACCTAATGCAACTTTTATTCTTTCTGCAATTTCTGCTCTTTTTTCTGTTCTTAAATATTCTACTTCTTTTTCTAAATTATCATATCCTTCTTGAGTTAGTAATATTTCTTTTTCTTCCATTTTTTTCGTCTTCCTTTCTTTAGATTTGCTTTATAATATTAAGGCAAAAGGTTGTTTTTGTCAAGGTGTTTTTATGAATTTATTGTGAATTTTATAAAACTTACTCAATATATTCTTGTTCATTTATTATACCATTTTCTCCAATTAAAGCAGTTACTTTTATATTGTCTGATAATATAATATTCCTTATATTTTTAAAATTATCCCTTTTATATATTTTACTTTCATAAATCATATTATTATCAAAAGAGTTATATGCTTCTAAATTATTTATATAATTTATTTTATAATAATTAGCATTTATTCCATTAAAACTCTTAGAATAAATTTTTATTTTATTCTTCAAATTAATTATTATTGCTTTTTTATAAATCAAATATTTATTTATTTCATCTTCAGAAAAATCCATATTTAGTATTATCTTAGCTTTTGCTAGAGTTTTTCTATAATTATTAGCTATTCGTATTAGTATACCCATATTATTGTATAAAAACTCTTCTATCTTCTTGAATTTATTAAAATCTGTAGTTACTATATTTAATAATTTTACTTTTTGTGCAAGCATTATAATGTTTTGTAAATTTATTTCACTATTATCCTTTACTAATATAAAAATTTCTTGTTCTTCTATTTTTACATTTTTAACTTTACAGATATATTCTAATGTCTCATAAGTTAAATATTTAAATAGCCATCTTCCTGTTAATATATTTATATTCTTGGGCTGCAAAAATGAATTAAGTTCATTATTTTCTTCCAATTTTTTCGAAATAACAATATCTTTTATTATATTATTTTTTAGAATATTATTTATTATTTTTTTAACATTATTTTTTCGCCCTAGTACATATGGTAATACACAAATTATATCATCATTGCATTCTTCAATATTACTAATATTAAATTTTAGTTTTATATAACTTATAATTTTCCTTATGAATTTAAAATATGTTTTTTCATTTTCATTTAATAATTCTTCTTCGTTTTTTAATTCTTTCAAAAAAAATATTTTAGCCATAAAAATCACCTACTTGTCTTACAATATATTAAGGTGACTTTAAATATATGACTAAAAATTTTAAGGCAATAAAAATCCCCCGCCTTAGCCGTAAGCTGAATGAAATTTTAAGGACCTGCTCTATACAGGTGGGTGCCTTCCTAAATATTCATGGGTTTCTTACTCTTAATGGTAAGCATACACGCCATATTTAGAGATTTGGGCTCCCGTTTTTTTATTTGTTGGTTCTAAAATTCCAGTCCAATACGCACTACGCAGGGAAAAACGTTATTTTTTATTGTTAGTATTATATTAACATACTATTTTAATTTATTCAAATCTATTTTTACTATTAGTTAATCAAATTATATTGTTTTTACTTATTTTTTCTCTTAATTTTATTATTATACATATAAATGTTAAATTTGATATTTGTTCTTTTTCATGCTATAATATAAATAATAATGTTCTATTTCTAGAACATTATTATTTTATGCATAATTTTTAATCTTTAAACTCTTCTGCTAATTTACCTATTGCTTTTGTTTCAATTCTTGAAACATATGAACGAGATATTCCTAGACTTTCTGCTATTTGATTCTGTGTTTTAGGCTTTTTACCACCGTAATCCAAACCTTAATTCCAGAATTGTTTTTTCTCTATTTTTTAAAACCTTTTTCATTTTTTCGTAAAGTTTTTTTATCTTTAATTTTAGATCCACCTCATCTTCAATATTTCTTTCGTTATTCTCAAGTACCTCTTGTAAAGTAATTTCATTATCATCTTTGTCTTTTCCTATTGGTTCATTTAAATATACTTCAGAATTAGTTTTTTTGGCTGTTCTTAAATACATTAAAATTTCGTTTTCTATACTCACCTATTGGCAACAAAGTAGTATTAAAAAAATTATCTGGACTTTGTGATAATAGATTTATCTCTA
>CALWZV010000052.1 GCA_944386115.1 uncultured Clostridia bacterium | reverse complement strand
AATACCAAAGTTTGGGTGTGTAAACGTACATGGGTCTTTATTACCAAAATATAGGGGAGCTGCTCCAATACAATGGGCTGTTATAAATGGAGAGAAGAAAACTCGGTGTAACAACAATGTATATGAATGAGAAAATGGATGCAGGTGATATAATTCTGCAAAAAGAAGTAGAAATTAGAGATGATGAAACAACTGGAGAGTTATGGGAAAAATTAGCAAAAATGGGAGCGAGTTTATTAATAAATACTTTAGAAAAAATAGAAAATAATACTGCTCCAAGGATTAAACAAGGTGAAACATATACATTAGCACCTATGTTAGACAAAGAACTTGCTAAAATAAAATGGGAAGAAATGAAAGCTTATGAAATAAAAAATTTAGTAAGAGGATTAAACCCAATAATGGGAGCATATACATATTTGAATAACAAAAAATTCAAGTTTTGGAAAGTTCAAAATATATCTAGAGAAGAATTTTTTACAATATATGATGAATTTAGAGAATATGATTATAAATTTAATTCTATAGAACCAGGAACTGTTTTATATTCTAGTGAAAAACAAGGACTATTTATAAAAGCAAAAGATGAAGTTATTTCAGTACTAGAAATACAAGGAGAAAATTCTAAGAAAATGAATATACAGGAATTTTTAAGAGGAAATAAAATATATGCAGCAGAAATTTTTGAATAGGAGGACAAATGGATCAATCACATATTAGAAATTTTAGCATAATTGCACATATAGATCATGGAAAATCAACACTAGCAGATAGACTTATAGAAAAGACCGGAGTACTTGAAAAAAGAGAAATGGAAAGTCAAGTGCTAGATAATATGGAGTTAGAAAAAGAAAGAGGAATAACAATAAAAGCACAATCTGTTAGAATGAATTATAGAGCAAAAGATGGACAAGAATATATATTAAATTTAATAGATACACCTGGACATGTAGATTTTAACTATGAAGTCTCAAAAAGCTTGGCAGCATGTGAAGGTGCTATTTTAGTAGTTGATAGTAGTCAAGGAATAGAGGCACAAACATTAGCAAATGTATATTTAGCAATTGATAATAATTTAGAAATATTGCCAGTATTAAATAAAATAGATTTGCCAAATGCAAGACCTGAAGAAGTAAAAAAAGAAATAGAAGATATAATTGGATTACCAGCACAAGATGCTCCATGTATTTCAGCAAAATCTGGTCTTAATATAGAAGAGGTTTTGGAAAGGATAATAACAGATTTTCCACCACCAAGTGGAGATCCAAAAGCTGAATTAAAATGTTTGATTTTTGATTCTTTTTATGATAATTATAAAGGTGCAATAAGCTATGTAAGAATAAAAGAAGGAACAGTAAAACAAGGTGATGAAATACTGTTTATGGCTACAAATAAGAAGTTTATTGTTACAGAAGTTCGGGTATTTTAAACCAGGAGAGTATGTAATGTCAAATGAACTTACTGCTGGTGAAGTTCGGATATATTGCTGCAAGTGTTAAAAATGTTTCAGATGTGCATGTTGGGGATACCATAACAAATGCTAATAATCCAACAAAAGAACCTTTGCCAGGTTATAAAAAGGCAAACCCTATGGTGTATTGTGGAATATACCCACTAGATGGAAGTGATTATGAGAATTTAAAAACTGCATTAGAAAAATTAAAATTAAATGATTCATCATTAGAATATGAACCAGAAACATCAATTGCATTAGGGTTTGGGTTCAGATGTGGCTTTTTAGGATTATTGCATTTGGAAGTTATAATGGAAAGACTAGAAAGGGAATTTGATTTAAACTTAATTGCAACTGCTCCTTCAGTAATTTATAAAGTACATAAAGTTGGTGGAGAAATTATAGATTTATATAATCCAACAGATTTACCAGCAAATCAAGAAATAAGCTATATTGAAGAACCAATAGTGAAAGCTTCTATAATGTTACCAAAAGAATATGTTGGAAATGTAATGGAGGTTTGTCAAGAAAGAAGAGGCAAATACCAAGATATGAAATATCTTGATGAAAATAGAGTAATACTAGAGTATGAATTGCCATTAAATGAAATTATATATGATTTTTTCGACACACTAAAATCTAAAACAAAGGGGTATGCATCTTTAGACTATGAATTTAAGGAGTATTCTAAAGCTGATTTGGTAAAGTTAGATATACATATTAATAATGAAAGTGTAGATGCATTATCATTTATAGTACATAAAGATACAGCATATTCAAGAGGCCGAAAAATGATAGAGAAATTAAAAAACGTAATTCCAAGACAATTATTTGAAATACCACTTCAAGCTGTAGTTGGAGGAAAAATTATTGCAAGAGAAACAATATCAGCAATGAGAAAAGATGTACTAGCTAAATGTTATGGTGGTGATATAACAAGAAAAAAGAAACTTTTAGAAAAGCAAAAAAAAGGTAAGAAAAAAATGAGACAAATTGGTAATGTTGAAGTGCCACAAGAAGCTTTTTTAGCTGTTCTAAAATTAGATGAGGAGAATTAAAATGGATTATCAAGATATAGTAGAAGGAAGAAATGCTGTATTAGAATTATTATCTAATAATAGAGATATAAATAAGTTATTAATAGCTAAAGGAGAAAAACATGGTTCAATAATAGAAATAATTGCTAAGGCAAAAGAAAAAGGTGTGAATATAGTAGAAGTTGATAAAAATAAATTGAATGAAATTTCGGAAACTAAAAAGCACCAAGGTGTAATTGCTATAGTTCCTCCTTTTAATTATTCTGAAATAGAGGATATATTAGAAGAAGCAAAAAGCAAAAACGAACGAGCTCTTGTTTTAATATTAGATGGAATTGAAGATCCACATAATTTAGGGGCAATTATTAGAACTGCGGAAATAGCAGGAGTACATGGAATTATTATTCCAAAAAGAAGAGCCGCAGCAGTAAATGCTACAGTAGCAAAAGTTTCAGCAGGAGCAGTTGAATACATGAAAATTGCAAGGGTAAATAATTTAAATGATGCAATAAAAAAACTAAAGAAAAATGGATTGTGGATTATAGGAACAGATATGAATTCAGATACATTATATTATAATCAAGATTATAATGATGATGTTGCAATTGTTATAGGGAGTGAAGGGTTTCGGAATAAGTAGATTAGTAAAAGAAAATTGCGATATAATGGTAACAATACCTATGAATGGAAAGATAAATTCCCTTAATGCATCTATTTCAGCAGGAATAATTGTGTATGAAGCAGTTAAACAACGCTTAAAAAAATAGAGAATCTATACTTTTATATAAAGAAAGATAAGTTTTTTTATTTAAAATTAGTAGATTTTGACAATAAATAATCAAAGAAAAAATGGCTTTTTCTATACCAAAAAGTAATAATAAAATTATTTAATTTTTTTAATAAAAATCAGTTGACAATCAACTGGTTTTTATGTTAATATAAGAAAGTACTAACCAGGAAGACAGCACAAAAAATATTTAAAGAAAAAACAAAAAAGGTGTTGACAAAAGAAGTAAAGGATAGTATAATAAAAATCGTTCCTTACAAGAAAAGTAAGGAACAAAAA
>CALWZV010000051.1 GCA_944386115.1 uncultured Clostridia bacterium | reverse complement strand
TAGTTCAGTTGGTTAGAACGCTAGCCTGTCACGCTAGAGGTCGACGGTTCGAGCCCGTTCCAGGTCGCCATTTTTTAATAGAGACAATTTTAATTGGCTTGATAGCTCAGTTGGTAGAGCAAGGGACTGAAAATCCCTGTGTCAGTGGTTCGATTCCACTTCAAGCCACCATTCTATAACAACTTGCAAACTATAAAGTTTGTAGGTTGTTTTTTGTTGAATGTCAATGGTTGGGGTTTTATTTAACTTCAACTGATACTATAGAACTAATATTTCCACAATTATCTGCATAGATATACTCTAAATATTCTTGATTATAACTATCTCTATATAGTTCCTTATTTTTTTCTTCTTTTTCTTTTAATTCAAGTAAAAAAGATTTTTCAATAGGTTCTAATGGTAAAGATCTTTTACTAGATTTGGTCTTAGTTTTATCTCTTATAATTAGTTTTCCATTTGACTGTGTAATGGTATGGTCTATTCTAATTGTATCATTCTCAAATTCTATTACACATCATTTTAGCCAAATCACTTCACTCATTCTAAAACCATAAAAGCAATCTATCATTGCTGGAATTTCTAATTCTGTTCCAATAATTTCGTTAAGCAATGTTTTAACCTCATCACTTGTATTAAATTTTGGTTTATATTCCTCAATTTTTAGTAAATCAACTTTATTATCAGGATTGGGTAAAATAATGTCCATTTTTATTGTATATTTTAAAAGCAAGAATATTATTTTTTTTACTAATCTATAAGCTAGTGTAACACCAATTCCTGAAATTTTTATATTGAACAATGTTTACTAAATCATGGTATGAAGTAAACATTGTTTCACAAGTTTCTTTAAAATCTCCCATAATAAAAACATCCTTAAAAATAAAAAGACCTTATCTAAATAAAATCTTTTAAACAAGGAAATTTTGCGATTTGTGTTTTATATTCATGTTAATTTTTCTAGAAACATCATTGTTTATATTTAATTTTCTATCTATAACTAAATTTCTTTTTTATTTCTGTTATAAGCACTTGAATTCAATTTTGCAAAATCATAATCAGAAATAGTGTTATTATGAAATGATAATTCAGAATTGTCTTTTTCAATAATACTATAAGTTCTTCATATGAATTATCATTTTTTTAGGTTTTTCATAATTTTTATAATATTCTCTATTATGTTTAGCTTTTCTGCATTGATTTATTATGTCTTATTTCCTTTAGTATATCTTGTGCCTTTTTACACTACTTGATATATATAGCTTTGTGAAACTCCAATAGTTTTAGCAATAATTTCTTGCTTTTTGTGTTCTTCAAAATACATTTGTAAAATTTTTTCTTTTTACTCATTTTGTATCCGTTCTTTACTTATATTTTTACATACACTATTTTTGGTATAGAAACTCCATACAAAGTACAAGGTGTAATTTATAAATATTGTTTGACAATTATAAATATTTATTGTAGTCTATTATTATAGAAAAAATATTAAAAACAATGCAAAACCAACATTAATACTTTACACAATAAAATAGATTACACTTCTGTTATAAAGTAATATTTCCTAAATATCAATATATTACAAAAAAATTTTTTATTAATAGGATAATGTTATGAAAATAAATTTAAAATATGGCTCTAATAATAAGCCATTACCGAAATTTAAAGAATATGAAATAAAGGTAATAAACAATATTAAATATGTCGTTCCTAAAATTTTAAAAGAATATAAAACAAACTATTCTTTAATTGATTTTGATGACTATAAAGAAAATGATAAGCCATTAATACATTTTATCAATTTATGAAAACTATCTTTAGAGAAAAAAGAAGATGCTGACAAATTATTGCTTTAATTTGTAAATAATATGGACTTTTAGTAATTATACACGATTTCCCAGTAAATATATTATACATTAGAAAAGGAAGTTTTACTAAAAGAATTTAATTATATAACTAATAAAGATTATTTTAGTACAATAAAACTAAAAAATATTCTTTTCGATTGCTATTGATGAAGAAATAAAAGGTCTAATAGAAAAAATAAAAGAATTTATTTATGAACATAGCATGGAAAAATTTATTTCTCCAGAAATCAATAATTTACTTTACGAAAACGAAAAGTATTGTAAACAAGTAGATATGATGATAAAATTTATTCCAAGATATTCTTTTGAAAAAAAGAGGCTGAAAAAAACTTTGTAAAACCAAGAATGGAATATAAGAAAGATAAAGAGAAAATATTAAAATTAATGGAAAAATTGAAAAAATAATAACAAAGAAAGGAAACATAAATGAAAAAAATTTTATCATATAATATGCCTGATATGGATGGAGTAAGTTGTATGATAGGGTATTCTGAATTTCTCCAAAATAAGGGAGAAGAATGCGAATACATAATTGATGGAAAACCTAAAAAAGAAGTAGAAATTGTATGTAATAAATTCAACATAAATTTAAAACAGTCATTATCTAATAATTTGAACAAAGATGATAAAATAATTCTTGTGGATACTAATGAGCCAAGTGAACTAAATCATAAAATTGATTTAAATAATATTGTGGAAATTATAGACCACCATCATATTTCTGACAAAGTAAATGAAATGAGAAACGCAAAGGTTCAGATTGAAAGAGTGAGAGCAGCGGCTACATTGGTGGCAGAAAGGTATATGAAAGAAAATATTAGTATATCAAAAAAATCTTCTACAATGTTATATTATGGAATAGTATCTAATACAATGAATTTTAATGCAAATCCTACAGAAAGAGATATAAAAACAGCCAATTGGCTTGAAAAGCAATCTAAGATAGATCTTAAATCTAATATTAAAGAAATATTTATAGAAAAATCAAAAATCTCTGACATAATCTCATTAAGAAATGAAATGGATATGGAATATAGAAATGAAACATTGAAAATAAGCTGGACAATGGGACAACTTGAAGTTGCAAATGTTAAGGAATTTATAAGCGAAAAAAAAGAAATAATAACAAGCATAATGCAAAAAATAAAAGATGAAAGAAATATTGAATTTTTATCTGTAAATTGCATTGATATATTAAATGGCTATAACATACTTATTTCAATAAATAAGGAAACAGAAGAAATATTATCTAAAACACTAAAAATAGAATTCAAAGAAGGCATGGCATATATTCCTAAAATAATAACAAGAAAAGAAATATCTGAAAAAATATGGAAAAAGTATGGGAAATAGGGCAAAATCGCCCAAAAATGCTTTGCAGTTTATGTGAAGTATGATAAAATGCAAGCATGGAGGTAAAAATAATGAGCCATATTGAAAAAGAAATTAAAATTTTAAATGTAAATGCAAAAGAAACAATGAAAAAAATGAATAAGTTGGGAGCTGAACTAAAAGGAAAATATATTCAAGATGTATATACTTTTGATTTTCCAACAGTTAATGAATCTTTTGATAGCAAATTAGAAATTGCAAAGAAAACAAAAGACAATGTGCAACTCATAGACCTAATAAGAGATATAAGACCTTGTTTTACTAAAGAAGATTTAAGTACTTTTAAATCATTACTTGGAACAGAAGATATCATGGCATATATAGAGAATGGTGGCGACTTAAGCAAACTTCAAAATGATGCAATAAAAGAAATAATGGCCACAATTAATGAAAATTATTCTAAATGGATAAGATTAAGAAAAACAGGAAATCAAACTACAATTACAATAAAAAAAATAGTAATTTATCTTTATGATTAAATTATAAAAGGAAAGGTTAAACTGGTGATTAAAATGAACAAAAATAAGAAA
>CALWZV010000050.1 GCA_944386115.1 uncultured Clostridia bacterium | reverse complement strand
CCTGTTTGTGAAGTAATAGCTGCTGCAATTACTGTAGGACTATATTTGTTTCCTAAATCATTTTGTATAATTAGTACAGGTCTAATTCCACCTTGCTCAGATCCTACTACTGGGCTTAAATCTGCATAAAACATATCTCCTCTTTTGATTACCATTTGTTTCACTCCCAATATTGTTATATTATCAAGTATGTGTTTTATTTTAAATATTAGCCATGTAAAGTTTTTATTTAAACTTTACTTCTTTATATAATATGTAAATTAATGTCTTTTTGCTATTATCTTTTATTTCCATTTTCGTAGGTTTTCCTGTTTCTTTGCTAATATATAAGGTTCGATATTTTGTATATATATTTCCTTCTGTTTCTATTTCTAAAATAATTTCATTATCTTTTTCTTTATATGTTTGTTCTTTGTTTTGCTTATATATTTCTATAAATGTATTTAAATCTATAGAATTACTCGTTATATATGGATAATTATTATATATTTTTGTCATATTTAAATTGGTATTTTCTACTTTTAACTCATTTTTTTGTTTTGTAATTTTTACACCTTGTATATTTTCTGGCTCTAATATTTCTTGTTCAGATATATCTGGAAAGATGTATGTTTGTTTTATGACATATTGATTCACATTTTTATTACTATTTACTTCTACTTCTACAACACTTTCATATGAACTAATATTTAAAATCATTTCAATTATTTCTTGACTACTACTAGTATTTCCAATTTTCACTTTTTTACTCTTTGTTATATAAAAAAATATAGCAAAAAAAATGGCAATTAACGTAATAATAATGATTATTTTTTTTAATGTTTTATTTTTATTCAAAAAAAAGCCTCCTAATAAAATATAAGTAAGTTTCTGTTTAGTGTCTAATTCCTCGGAGGTATATATATTATATTTTAAGCGGGTTTCGTGGGGACCGACACACTACATACTCTTATTAAATCAGTGACAGTTCCGTGGGAACTGATTTGATTAGAGTATGTAAAGTGTTGGGATAGCGAAAAATATAATATATATACCTCCGAGGAATTAGACACTAAACTGTATCTTTGCTATATCTTATTCTAAAGGCTTTTAAAATATTCTTCTATTTTATTGATTAATTCTTCTTTCGTTTCTATCTTATTAATAGAATTTCTAAATTCACTTGAATTTTTAAGATTTTTTGTATACCATGCAATATGTTTTCGAAGTTCTTTGACAGCTATTTCTCCTTTTTCTTCTACTGCCAAATTTATATGTTTTTCTATTATTTGTAATTTTTCATGATTGGTAGGTTCTTCTATTTTTTTACCAGTTTCTAAATATTCCATGATTTCCTTAAATATCCATGGTTTTCCAAACGTTCCTCTTCCTATCATAATACCATCGACACCTGTATAGTCAAACATTTTCTTTGCTGACTCTCCATCTACTACATCTCCATTTCCAATAACTGGTATATGAACACTTTCTTTTACTTGTCTTATGATGTCTAAATCTGCTTTTCCTGTATAAAATTCACTTCTGGTTCTTCCATGTATGGTTATAGCTGATATTCCTACTTTCTCTGCAATTTTTGCCATTTCTACAGCTACTATAGTTTCTTTGTCCCATCCTTTTCTAATTTTTAAAGTAACTGGTACTTTTGAATGATATATCACTGTTTTTAAAATACTTTCTGCTTTCTCTAAATCTAATAATAATTTACTACCATCTCCATTTTTTACTACTTTGGGAGCAGGACATCCCATATTAATATCTATAATATCTGCCATATTGCTTACATATTCTGCTGCATATGCCATTGATTCTTCGTCACTACCAAAAATTTGCATACTAATTGGTCTTTTTTCTCCCTCTGTGTTTAGCAATCGTTTTGTTTTTAAATCATTGTGAAACATTGCTCTTGCACTTGCCATTTCTGTACAAACCATTCCTACATCATATTTTTTACATATCATTCTAAATGGTCTGTTAGTAACTCCTGCCATAGGGGCTAATATAAAATTATTTTCCAATTCTACATTTCCAATTTTTAGTTTTTTTACATATTCCATTCTCTTCTCCTCTTATATAAAAAAACAACCGTGTACAATAGTTGATGTGCTATAAGAACATCTTTGACTTGTCTTATGACATAACAAAAAGGAAAACTAGCTTTTCCTTTTCTTTTATTGTACAAATATTGTTTTTTGTCTTTTACCACTTATATTTAATAATAATCCTATACATATAAAATTTGTAATTAAAGAACTTCCTCCATAACTAATAAATGGTAGTGGTACTCCTGTTATTGGTAATAATCCCATAACCATTCCTATATTTTCTAATACATGGAACAAAAATATTCCTGTAATTCCAATAGCAATTAGAGAACCAGCTTTATCTTTTGCTGTTTTAGCAATATAAATGCCTTTGGTGATTAAATAAACATACAGTAAAATGATGCCACCTGCTACAATAAATCCCATTTCTTCTCCAATAACAGAATATATAAAGTCTGTTGTTTTGGGATATAAGAAACCTAATTGTGTTTGGTTTCCCTTTAGTATTCCCATTCCTGTTAATCCTCCAGATCCTATGGCGATTTTAGATTGAATAATGTTATATCCCGCTCCTCTAGGGTCAGATTCTGGGTTTAGAAACACATCAATCCTTGTCTTCGCATGTTCTGGTAAAACAAAATTATATAATAAAGGTACTGCAATGACAATTAATAAAATTGTCCCTATAATATACTTCTTGTCTAATCCCGCAGAAAACAATATTAATGCCATTGCTACAATATATGCTAGTGCTGTTCCATAATCTGGTTGCATAACAATTAATAAAACAGGTAAACCTACAACTGCTAATGCAATTGGTAATCTCGTTATTCTGTTAATCTCATCTTGTCCCTTACGCTGAATCTTAATAATGGTATAAGTTAAAAATAATATAACAAATATTTTGTCAAATTCTCCTGGTTGAAATGAAAATCCAAATATATTAAACCAACTTGTTGCTCCATTAATCGGTGCTGTAAATAATACCCCTATTAACAGTAAAATAAATATACCATATAATACTGGTGATGCTTTCAGTAATAAGTTGTAATCTATAAACATAACAATTACCATAGCTATAAGACTAACTACTAGCCAAATTATCTGTTTTGTAAATTCTTCATATTCAGTTTCTTGTGTGGCAGAAAATAATGCAACTATTCCTATAATACACAGAATAATTGCAGTAATTAAAATTCCCCACTCCATATTTTTTAATTCTCTTTTTCTCATTAAATCACTCTTTTTCTATTTTTATTGTACAGGAAATATTCTCTATGCATATAAACATCTTTTACGATTGCATATCTTTTTCACTTTGATTTAATTCCTCTTCTGTTTTTGCCTCTTCTACAATTTCTTCCTTATCTTCTAAGTCACTTTTTTCTTCTTTTTTATCTGCTGTTTCTATATTTTCTTCTTGTATTTTTTCTTTCTCCTTATCTTCTGTCTTGTCCTCTTGTGGCACACTATTTTCTTCTATTTTTTCTGACTTTTCTTTCTCTTTATCAGTTTCTTTTTTATCCTTCTTAGAATTTCCTTTTTCTATCTCTTTTTTATTATCTGCTTTTATCTCTTCTTCCTTTTTCTCTATTTTTCTTGCTTCATTTTTTATGTTTAAAATCGGTATATTGGCATATAAAGCTGGAGCTCCATTTGTACCATCTTCATTTTCTTTATTCGTTAATCTTACATCTATCGCTCTTTCATCTATATCTATATATTTTTTTATTACTTCTATAATTTCTTGTTTCATTAATTCTAAGAAATCTGCTGAAACATTTGCCCTATCTTGCATAAGTACTAAATGTAATCTTTCTTTAGCAGCTTCTTTTGAATTTGGTGCTGTTTTTTGTTCTTTTTTTCTTACCTTATTAAAGAATTTCATTATGTTTTCAAACATGCTTAAATTTCCCTCCAACTTTTTGTTTTATCTATGATTTTTTAAATAATCTTTTTAATTTTGCAAAAAATCCTTTTTCCCTACCTGGAATGGTTACTTCTATTTTTTCACCTAATACTCTTTTGGCAATTTCAATATATGCTTTT
>CALWZV010000049.1 GCA_944386115.1 uncultured Clostridia bacterium | reverse complement strand
CTAAAGGAGAAAAATTAATGAATGAAAAGGAAACTGGAAAAGAAATAGAGAACAATCAGAAAATAAAGAATAAACATAATTTACTAAACTTAAAGAAAGAATGGATAATTGCTATGATACCAGCAATTCTTAACATCTTATTAAATTATGGAATTTGTAATTATTATTTTCTTAGTACAATAGATTTAGTAACAACGTGTTTTTCCTTTATTATAATGTATTTAATATATCTACTTATTACAATATTTATGAAAAAAACATACCGAACTACTTATCTAATAGCTATTTTTATATTTATTATTTCAATAATAAATAATATAAAACTATATTATACAAACTCACCAATTTATCTTTCAGACTTATTTCTTTTAGGAAATATTAGAGAAATAACGGGAATTGTAAAACACGATATTATTTATCATATAGACTATGTACAACTCGGAATTCTTTTTATTTTGTTATTTTTAACATGTATCATATCCAGAAAATACTCATTTTCATTTTTAGATGTTAAAAAGAGAGTAATATCTGCTATAACAATTATTGCAATATTTCTATTTATGTTAACACCGATTCGAGCAAAAGATCAGTTTATTTTAAAATATCTTTACCAAATTAGCGAAAGAAAAGATTATAAGGCAATTACAACAGGAGAGGATTATTATAGAACATATGGTGTCTTAGCAGGTATGTACGGGTTAGCATTGGAAAACAGAAAAATGGAACCAGAATTTTATAATGAAGAAGAAGTGATCCAAACATTAGAAAATGTTACAAAAAGTACAGGAAAATATCAAAAGCCAAACATAATTGTGATGTTCCAAGAATCTTATTGGAATATTGAAAATATAGAAGAAGTAGAATTTGACAAAAACTTGACACAAAATATAGAAAATCTAAAAGAAAAAGGAAATAATGTAAAACTTTTGTCAGCCAGCTATGGAGGTATGTCTAGTAATATTGAATTCGAGTTATTAACAGGAGGAAATTTAGCTTATTTTCCAACAGGCTATAATCCGTTCCTCCAATTGTATAGAACAAAGGATGCAGAAAATAAACCGTCAATTATTAAAGAATTAAATCGAAATGGATATTATACAAAAGTAACGTTCGGAAAAGACTATTATTTATCTGAGAATACATATAAAAAATTAGGAATAAAAGAATATGAAAATGCTTATTTAGATTGGGAAGATTATGACGAAAAAGTAAAAGGAACATATATTTCTGATGAAGCGTTAGTTGATGATGTTATAGATACGTTAAAAAATAAGAGAGAGGACGAAAAATTATTCTATATGGTGGCTACTATCCAGACTCATATGCCTTTTAAGAAAGAGGTATATGAAAAATATGATATCAACATTACAAAGTCGAAACTGAATGAAGAAGAAACAGACATAATTTTGTCGTATGCGCAAGGGATATATGATACAAATATACAAATCAAAAGACTGTATGATGAAATACAGAAAATGGAAGAACCAACCATTTTAGTGTTTTTAGGAGACCATTTACCATATTTATATAACAAGGAAGGAGAAGACATTCTTGCTAAATTATCCTATTTTAACACAGAAGATGAGAAACTTAACTTGCTAAGAAAATATACAACAGAAGCATTAATTTTATCTAATTTTAATATGGAAGTAGGATTTGAAACGGAGTATATTAGTCCAGATATGCTACTTTCCATTCTAGTTAATAAAATTGATATGGATATTTCGCCTTATTATAGTTGGTTATATGAGATACGAAATATACTACCAGCTCAAAACCAATATATTACAATAGATAGGGAAGGTAAAGTTTATTATACAAATGAAAAATTATCAGAAAATATGCAAAAAACAAGAATATTACGAGAAAATATTCAGCATTATTTGTTTGAAAAGAGTTGACAAACATTTCCAATTCTAATATAATTATTATGTAACTTTTTATAAGTTCCGACCATGTGAAAGGAGGATACTTGGAATGTCTTGTCTGACTTGCGGGAGCTTTGATCCAATTTATCATGGAGGTTATTGTGATCATCATCACTGTGATACATCACCATCTGGTAGTTGTAGCTGTGAAGACAATCGAGGAGGAAGTTTTTCTAAGTACACTTGCTCTACTTGTAGTAGTTTTGACCCAAATTTTCATGGAGGGTATTGCGATTACTGGAAGAAGGATACTTATCCCTCATCTTCTTGTAGTATGCATGGATAGGAACGACAAAAAGGAAACCTAAATGGGTTCCTCAATTGTTGAACAAACCCCAGAAATAATTTCTGGGGTTTGTTAACAATTTGCATCATTTTAAAGGGTAGTAAGTGAGAAAAGTGATATAAGTTGTAAAATTTCTATAGAAATAGTAAAAGGATATTTAGAAGGAAACTAAGTAATTTCTCTAAAGTTAAGTATTATTATTAAGTTTCAGTTTTATAATAACTTCTTTTATTTAAAGTTAAATATTTGTTTTTATTCATAAGACACCCCCAAAAATATTTCAAACAAAGTATTGTATTACTATTTTATCATTTCTGGAGTAAAACTAAAACCAACATTTTTACTAAAAGTGAAATTAAAAATAATAACTAAGATATTCGAAAAATAGAAATGGTAAAATTAAATTACCGGTTTAGAAAAATAAAAAAAATGTTGCTTTTTTTAGAACTTTGTTTTATAATAAATATAAATATGATATAGGAGGGAGAAGAAATGAAAAAAAATAGACTTGAAAAAGCATTTATAATTTTGATAACATTTCTTATGATATTAACGATTCTTTCTAATGTAGTAAATGCATCTTCTTATACAAACATAAATGACTATGGAGGAAGAAATTCTACTATAGGAGATAATGTTCAGAGTGGTGCAAATGCAATTATTGGTGTTATTCAAGTTGTAGGTATGGCTGCTGCTGTTATTATGCTGATTGTATTGGCAATAAAATATGTATCATCTGCACCAAATGATAGAGCGGACATTAAAAAATCAGCAGTTGTGTATATTATAGGAGCTGTTTTATTACTTTGCGCAACAGGAGTACTACAGTTAATTAAAACATTGGGTACTAGTGTAGGTCTTTAATATTATTGGATAACTGTAAAGTATCAGTTACATAAAAATAGAGAATAGACATATTCTCTATTTTTATCAAGGAAAAAAGATATAAATGTATAAAGGAATGTTACTTAATAATATGTGCAATACAGAAACTATAAAAATGGAGAAGTTTATGTATAAAATAATAAAAAAAACAAGTATCATTATATTAATATTATTATTTTTGTGTTTTGTATTTGATATAACGGGAGTTTCGTTTGCCAATGGTTGGGATGAAGAATTTGAGGGTGCTACCATTGGAGAAGAGGCAAGAATAGTAAGAGCAATTAATAGAGTGATAGGAATACTCCAAATAATAGGAATGACAAGTGCAGTTATTATGCTAACTGTAATAGGAATTAAATATGTTTCAACTTCACCACAAGGAAGAGCTGACTTGAAAAAAGGTTTAGTTGTCTATGTAATAGGAGCAGTTATGTTGTTATGTACAACAGGGGTATTGCAGTTGGTTAGAGTATTTGTAGACGATATTGTATAAATAAGTAAAAACAAGCGAAATGCTTGTTTTTTTAATGCTTTTTGTTGCTTTTGCACTTTTTTTGCGGTATAATAAAATAAAGGAATATTAGTAGGTAAAGGGGCGAAATATATGAGGTTAAAAGGAATTAAAATATTGATATTACTACTTGTATTTATATTTTTATTTCAAACTATGGTATTAGCAACAAACCCATTTGATCAAATAAATCCAGTTGCACCAGATACTGGAACTTTAACAGAAATGAACAGTTTTCGAAATAAAATATACACAGTTTTTCAAATAGTGGGTACAGGACTTGCAGTAATTGGATTAATTCTACTTGGAATTAAATATGTGTATTCTGCCCCAAATGAAAGAGCAGATGTGAAAAAATATGCTATTGTTTATGTAGTGGGGGCAGTACTATTTTTCGGAGCAATCGGAATTGTGGAATTATTAAAAGGTTTTGGGTTAGAATTATTCCAATAGAGGAAGGTAGGTGATCCGATGAAAAAGAGAGTAATACTACTTATAATTTTTGGAGTACTACTGTTAAATTTTATATACCCAATATATGCAATGAATGGCATGCCAGATTTTGATCGGAGCACAAAAAGAATTAGACCAGATATTAGTAAATTTAAGAAATTATGCAAATAATACATCGATATCATATCAGGAAAGATATAAAGAACTTTTAACTTACTCAGGTAGTACAGGAAACTATACGGTTTATAATGATTTATTTGATAGGAATCCAGTGATTCAAAATGCTTTAGAGAAGTATAATCTTTCAAAAGACATAGCATTAGGGGATGCAACAGCCTGGGATATCTATAAAGCGTTAAGAACCGATTTTTTGGTAGGATTGAATAACATTATGGCAAATGAAATCTTAGTGATTGATGATGAAACAGGAGAACAACAATCTGTATATATTGACCCACAAAGTCAGGAAGCAGCTTGAACAGGCACAGGAGCGCATTTCTGAAGTGAGCCGCATAATCAAGC
>CALWZV010000048.1 GCA_944386115.1 uncultured Clostridia bacterium | reverse complement strand
ATATGAAAAAAGATACTTTTAAAATTATGAAATATGCAAAAAATCTAGGTATTGAAAAAGAAATACGCGATTATTTGGAGGTGTTGCTATAAATGAATGGTGAAAAATTAAAAAACAAAATTAAAAAGAGGGCAAAAGAAATCGGAGCTCAACCCCAGGAATTAATGCAAATGTATTTTTTTGAAAGATTATTATATAGAATATCAATAAGTAAATATAAATTTAATTTTATTCTTAAAGGTGGATTATTATTATCAGCTATTATTGGAGATGAAAGAAGAACAACAAGTGATATGGATACTATGATAAAAGGTATTGATATTGAAAGTGATGAATTATTAAGAATAATTCAAGAAATTATCAATATTGAAACTGATGATAATATTTCTTTTGAAATAGAAAAAACAAAGGATATTAGAGTAGATGACATATATGGTGGAGTAAATGTTAAATTAATTGCTAAAAAAGATGGCTTAATTGTTCCTTTATTTATAGATATTACTACTAAAGACCCTATTACACCTAGAGAAATAGAATTCAAATATAAAAGTTTATTTGATGATACATATATAAAAATAATGGCATTTAATAAAGAAACCATTATTGCAGAAAAGTTTGAAACTCTTATAAAAGATACAGCAACAAATACAAGAGCTAAGGATTTTTATGATTTATATATTATTATAAAAGATTACTGGAATGACTTAGACAAAACAAATTTAATCAAAGCTATACAAAACACATGCAAAAGAAGAGAGAGCTTATATATTCTTGATGAGATAGAAGAAAGATTTGAGTTCATAAAAGAAAGTACGATATTAAGAAATGAATGGAATAAATATAAAATTGCTCATTTGTATGCAAAAGATATTGAATATGCAGATATAATGAAAAATGTAAATTTAATTATTAAAGAATTAGAAAAAGACGTTGCTATTATATAATATATTTATATAAATTATACTCCCACAAAGTTCTAAAACTACTTATTTTAAGTAATTTAAGAATTTGGTAGGAGTAATTTATGGAGCTCTTAGGCAGAATCGAACTGCCGACCTACAGGTTACGAATCTGTTGCTCTACCAACTGAGCTATAAGAGCAAATAAATTAATTTATATTATACATTACACTGTAAAATACGTCAATAATCGTTATTAAAATTAAAATAAAAATTGTAATAATCTATTGACAGTTTACAATAATAAAGATAAAATATAAGAGTAAGCTAAATTATATTCTAAAAAAATTAGTTATATATATTTATCTGCACATTGAAAAATAAATAAAAAGAGGTGGAAAATTATGGACAATCAAATTATAGTGGCGATTATCACCTTTCTTATCTCAGCAGCAATATTTATTCCAGTTGGAATGATTTTAAGGAAAAAAATTGCTGAATCGAAAATCCAAAGTGCTGAAAATGAAGCAAATAGAGTATTAGAAAATGCAAAAATAGAAGCTGAAAATAAAAAGAAAGAAGAAATATTTAAAGCAAAAGAAGAAATATTACAAAACAGAAATGAGTTGGATAAAGAGATTAAAGAAAGAAGAGGAGAAATTGCTTTACAAGAAAAAAGAATAATTCAAAAAGAAGAATCATTAGAAAAAAAGTCTGAAATGATTGAACGAAAAGAAAAAGATGTTGAAAGAAAATATGATGAAGCTGAAAAAACAAAATTAGAACTTGATAATGTTATTTCAAAACAAATGGAAGAATTACAAAGAATTTCAGGACTATCTAAAGAGGAAGCAAAAAAACAAATCTTACAAGAATTAGACAAACAAATTTCAAATGAAAAGGCAACTTTAATAAAAGATTTAGATGCAAAAGCAAGAGAAGAAGCTACAAAAAATGCACAAGAAATTGTAAGTTATGCAATACAAAAATGTGCTGCAGATCACACATCTGAAACAACAGTTTCTGTTGTAGCACTTCCAAGTGACGATATGAAAGGAAGAATTATAGGAAGAGAAGGAAGAAACATAAAAGCTTTAGAAACATTAACAGGTATTGATCTTATAATTGATGATACTCCAGAAGCAGTAATCTTATCAGGATTTGATCCACTAAGACGTGAAGTTGCAAAAAGAGCTTTAGAAAAACTAATTGATGATGGAAGAATTCATCCAGCTAAAATTGAAGAAATGGTAGAAAAAGCAAAAGAAGAGGTAGAAGCTTCAATAAAGGCTGAAGGTGAAAGAGCTATGCTAGAAACTGGAGTTAATAACTTGCACCCAGATATTGTAAAATTAATTGGAAAATTAAAATATAGGACAAGTTATGGACAAAATGTATTAAATCATTCAATAGAAGTTTCAAATCTTGCTAGAATTATGGCAGAAGAAATTGGAATAGATCCTAAAATAGCAAGAAGAGCGGGGCTATTACATGATATTGGTAAAGCATTAGATCATGACATGGAAGGTACACATGTTGAAATTGGTGTAGAGATTTTAAAAAAATACAAAGAAAATGAACTCATAATAAATGCGGTAGAAGCACACCATGGAGATGTGGAACCTAGAACTTTAGAAGCAGTATTAGTTCAAGCAGCAGATGCAATATCTGCCTCAAGACCTGGTGCAAGACGTGAGACTCTAGAAGCATACATAAAAAGATTGGAAAAGCTTGAAGAAATAGCAGATTCATTTGAAGGTGTTGAAAAATCATTTGCAATACAAGCAGGACGTGAAGTAAGGTTAATTGTAAAGCCAGAGAAAATAAATGACAATCAAATGATACTAATGGCACGAGATGTTGCTAAAAAAGTAGAAGACGAAATGGAATATCCAGGACAAATAAAAATAAATGTAATAAGAGAAACAAGAGCAATAGAATATGCAAAATAATTAATCTTATATAATAATATAATCTTATACAAGAATTAAAAAGACATTCATTAAAGTAAAACTTGATGAATGTCTTTTTAGGTGATTAATGAAAGAAAAAGTAAAATACTACTGTTCGACTTAAATGGAATGGTAGTATTTTACTTTTTTGTAAACATATGTTATAATATATAATAAAAAGAGGTGGTTATCATGAAAAATAAAAAAGTTATTATAATTGTTTCAATGGTATTAATTATATTAATTATATTAGCAGTTATATTTTATTTTGCATTTATTCATGGAAAATCATTAATTATAAGTGAAGATGGAAAATTTTATTCTACAGCAAAAGAAGATTTAATAGAGCATTTGAAAAGTGTTGAAGAAACTGAATCAAGAAGAAAACAAATTGATTTCGCATTGGAACATAATTTAATAACGCAAGAGGAAGCTGAAAGTTTATATTAATAATTGATTCTAAGACAAAATTCACAAGAAAGGAGGATAAAATTATGAAAAATAAAAAAGTTATTATAATTATTTCAATAGTATTTATTACATTAATTATATTAGCAGTTGTATTTTATTTTGTATTTATTCATGGAAAATCATTAATTATAAGTGAAGATGGAAAATTTTATTCTACAGCAAAAGAAGATTTAATAGAGCATTTGAAAAGTATTGAAGAAAGCGAATTAAGAAAAAATCAAATTGATTTCTTTTTAGAGCATAACGCAATAACGCAAGAGGAAGCAGAAAGTTTATATTAAACAAATGAACATGGGGACGAACTTTTTGAACATGGGGACGAACTTTTTGTTCATATAGGGTAAAACTGCAAATGATTTAATTAAAGAAGGTAAAGAATTAATGCAAGAAAACGACGTTACAATGGAGGAGTTTAAAAGACAGCTTAGAAGACTTACAAAATGTAAACAGTAATTTTGAATAATTTGTAGAGGAGATTGATAATGAAATGTCCAAATTGTAGAAGTGAAAACGTTCAAGTTCAACTTGTTGAAACAGGACAACAAACTAACAAAAAAGGTATTGGATTTGGATAAAGAGTGAATAATACAGCTAGAGGTTTCACAGCAACTATTAATGATACTATGGGAATTTGCCAAAATTGTGGCAACACTTGGGCAATAAATAAAGGAAAGTTTAGCAGTGCACCTACAAGCATATTTAGGTAATATTTTATAATATAAAACGGATAAACACTTACAGAGATGTAGGTGTTTTTATTTTGAAAAAATATTGAAAGATAAAACAAAATAATATATAATAAATATGTTCAAGAAAGGAAATAATAGAAATGAATAAGCAAGTAGGGATAGTAAATAAAAAAGTTATAGACCTATTAGGATTAACATATAAAGAAGAACTACCCATAATACTAGGAGATACTAATATAGAGCACATGAAAAGACAACATGCCGAAGATTATAAAAAATATGGAAAAGATATAGAAAATATAATAAAAAAGCAACATATGTTGCTAGAAATCCTAATCAAGGGTCAATAGAATACATAAAAGAATATAAAATAAACAATGAATTTGTACTAGTTGCTGTTAGAATAAGCAATAAAGGTACAATGTTTGCAAAAACATTATTCACAATGACAGAAAGAAAAAAGAATATATATTTAAAAAATGGGTATGCTAAAAAATACGAGTAAAAACTTGAAAAAAATAAAAATGTATGTTAAAATAAAAATAACATATAATAATAATAGAAAGTTTCTGAGGACGGAACAGGCAGCCGTCGCCCAATGTTAGGAGATGTAGGAAGGTCACCCTACCTAAACTTTCTTGAACAAAAAGGAGTGTCAGAAATGGCACTCTTTTTAATTTAACATCAGTGAACATGGGGACGGCAGGCTGTCTGAGAATTAAATAAAAAAGGTCTCAACATATATATTTTATGATTAATTTATGATAAAATAAATCTATAAAAATATATGTTGAGGTGTTTTTATGAGTGGATATATAGAAGGAAAAATAAATACAAAACAATATAGTCTAATACCAATGTGCTATGATGAAATGATTTCAGAAGACAATCCTGTAAGGGTATTAGAGGCTTTTGTAGATAGCCTAGACATGAAAGAATTAAATTTTAAGAATTCAGACAGAAAAACCAACTTAGCAGGAAGACCTTCATATAACCCAAAAGACTTGTTAAAATTGTATTTGTATGGATATTTTAATGGTATACGTTCTTCTAGGAAACTAGCTAAAGAATGTGAAAGAAATATAGAAGTATTTTGGTTAATAAATGAATTAAAACCTGATTTTAGAACAATATCAGATTTTAGAAAAGAAAATATAAATAATATGAAATCTGTATTTAAGGAGTTCTCTATCTTATGTGATTCATTAAACTTAGTAGGAAAAGAAATAGTAGCAATAGATGGTTCAAAATTTAGAGCAAATAATGGAAGAAGGAAAAATTACACCAAAGGGAAATTAGATAAACAAATAAAATACTATGAGGAAAATATCCAAAAGTACATGGATATATTGGATAAAGAAGACGGAGAAGAAAAAGATAATAAAATAAATATAACAAATGAAGAAATACAAAACAAAATAGCAGAAGCCAAACAAAGAATAAAAGAATTGGGAAGTGTAAAAGAAGAAGTTGAAAAGAACGGAGAAATATCAATAACAGACCCAGACGCAAGGCATATGAAAGCAAGCAATAATGGAACAGATATATCCCACAACGTGCAAATATCAGTAGATAATAAATCAGATTTAGTAATAGCATTAGATGTAACAAATAATCCAGCAGATCAAGGACAATTAAGTAATATGGCGATAGAAAGTAAAGAAGAATTAGGGGTAGAAAAATTAACAGCATTAGCAGACAAAGGATACTGGAATGGAGAAAAAATAAAAAAATGTGAAAAAGCTAATATAACAACAATAGTTTCAAGTCCAGAAGAACCAGGGAATAAAGAATACAAAAAATCAGATTTTAAATATAATAAAAAAGGACAAGATTATTCCATTTGTTCACACATATATGTGTGAAATTTAAAGGTCATAAATTCGAGACCTTTGAAAAATAAAAAAATGCCTTTTTTGAGATTTTTAATGAAAAATTTGGAAATAGATGATATAATGCAGATTAACAGAAAATGAATTGTGCAGATGTCATTTGCACAATTAGAAAGAAGGTACAAT
>CALWZV010000047.1 GCA_944386115.1 uncultured Clostridia bacterium | reverse complement strand
GCAGAACATAAAGAAATTTCCCATAGTTTGTTCAAGTGAAGAAAGAAGTTCAGTTGAACCATGAAAATCGGTATAGCTATCTGATAATTTTTTATATGTATCAATCATGCTTTGCATTTCAGTTATATTTATAAAACTATATATAAGATATATTAATAAAGCAACAACAAGGACTATAACAATATATTTAAATATTTGATTAACATTATTAGAATCAATTACAAATTTCTTTTTAATTTCAGAAGTAGTTAACTTACAAGCTAGAACAGTACTTATTAATCCCATTATAAGTGTTATGACTGCAGATATTTCCTGTATAGAAATAGATTTTTCAAGACTTTGAACATATGAACCATATGAATTGCCAGACTTTAGAACTATAAATGGCATAATTATTTTAGCTAAAAATTCTAGTATAAACATTATAACTAAATTCCAACCTATAAATCGCCAAATATATCCCCAAACAATTTTAACAATAGAAGACTGCTTCATCTCCCAATCCCCCTTATTTAAAAAAATAACATAAAATACGGTATAAAAATGTCAAAAATTTATGCTTTTTGTATAAATATTATACAATTACTTTATAGAAAATGCAAATATAAATTATGTAAATATTAAAATACACATGAAATTTTTAAGTTTTTGTGATATAATCATAAAAGAGGTAAATATGGAAATAGAATATAAAACAATAGATGAACAAATTGAAGAAATAAAAAAGAAAAATATAATATTTAAAGATGAAGAAAATGCAAAAGATATTTTGCTAAAAGAGAATTATTATAATGTAATAACTGCATATAAAGACATTTTTATAAATATAAAAATGTCAAAAAATAATGGAACTGAAACATGTGATTCAGAAACATACTTCGAAGAAATTTATGAAGTATATAATTTTGATAGAGAACTTAGAAACTTAATGTTTAAATATATATCTATAATAGAAAACAATATTAAATCATGTATATCAAATGTTTTTTCAGAAAAATATGGTACAATAAATTACCTTAAGCCTGAAAATTTTAATATTACATCTAAAAACAAATACTTATTTGAAGAACTTATGTCAAGAATAAAAAGTAATGTTTCAAGAAACATAAATAATTATGATGATATAAAACAATGCAAAAAAGAAAATAACACAATACCACTTTGGATGCTAACAACATTAATGACATTTGGAAACATGACGAATTTTTATAACCTCCTTAAAATAGAAGACAAAAAAGAAATTGCAATGTTATTTCAAATAAATTACAGAGACATGAATATTTTCCTAAAGATTTTAAATATTATAAGAAATATTTCAGCACATGGAACTGTACTATTTAATATAAAAATAGATATAAAATATCCATTAAGAGGAGATTCATATTATCATGAAAAACTTAAAATACCAATAGAAAATAACACATATGCAAATGGAATAAATGATTTACTAGCAGTTATTATTATATTAAAAAGATTTTTGCAAGGAAAAAGATATATTAAATTTATTCATGAACTAGAAGAAATAATAAATGATGTAAAAGAAGAATTAGACAGCAAAAGTTTTGAAAACTTTATGGAAGAAATGGGTATACCTCTAAATTATACTGAATTAAAAGAACTATAATTATATATTAAGAGATTGACATTAAAAGAAAAAGTTGAAAAACTAAATGTCAATCTCTTATTTTAAAATGATTTATTTATTCCTCTTGCAACAACACTAGACATGTTTTCTATAAGTTCATCAATTTCTTTTGGTGTAACAATAAGATTATAATCATTTGGAATTAAAGCTTCTTTTATACTTTCATAATTATCTTCTGATTGTAAATGATTCAAATATTCATTTGACTTGGCTTCTTGTTGTAATTTAGTAATAAATAGATTTAAACATTCATTTACAATTACAGCTGTTTCAACTACAGTAGGAATTCCAATAGCAATAACAGGGAGTCCGAGTGTTTCTTTACTTAATTCTTTCCTATTATTTCCGAACGCCATGTCCAGGTGAGATTCCGGTATCTGCAAGTTGTATGGTCGAGCTAATTCTTTCTATACTTTTGGAAGCTAAGCTATCAATAACAATAATTAATTTTGGATTTGTAGCAGACACAATTCCAGACAAAATTTCTTGTGTTTCAATACCTGTTGTGCCAAGAACTCCAGGAGCTATAGCACTAACTGGTCTTGCATTAGGCTCTAAATATTGGGGAGCATATTTTAATAAATGTCTTGTTATATCAATATCAGAAATTGTTTTAGGTCCAAGTGCATCTGGAGTAACAGACGAATTTCCGTAAACCAACAACCAAAATATCATCTTGATTTTGAATATGAATATCTATTAATTGTTTTAATTCTTTAGAAAGAGCAACTGCAGCTTTTTCAATTTCAGTTTCACTTGCAATCTTTAGATTTTTAATATCAAGAGTAATATAATTTCCAACAGGTTTTCCAATAGCTTGTGCACCATTAGAATCTAAAACTTTTACTTTATTTATTTTTATATCTCCATCAATAACTTCTTCAGATTCTATTCCAGGAATTTCATTTTCCAATTTATTAGCCTTTTTATATATATCACGCCTTTCATCAGCTAAATCAGTTCTAAAATTAAACATAAAAACCACCTTCAAATATATTTTTAAAAAAAGTAAAAAAAATATACAAAAATTTTAAAAAAATATTGACAAATGATTATCAATAGTTTATAATTTAAAACTGTAAGGCAAATGCGGGTGTAGTTCAATGGTAGAATTCCAGCCTTCCAAGCTGGTTACGTGGGTTCGATTCCCACTACCCGCTCCAAGTAAAAACAACCTACAAACAATAAATCTTGTAGGTTGTTTTTTATTGTGAACATGGGGACGGACTTTTTGTTCATATATCGAGCATGTCAAGATAACTGTGTAAATTTATTTTTAATATAATTATAAAGTGGTAATATATGGTAATCATGTATTACCATTTTAACACTCGCAAACAGTACATAAACACGCAAAAAAACTTGCAATTTGCCATCAAAAGTCCTCGCAAAAACTTGCAAAACTATTCACGAACTCCTAGTAAAAACTTGCATAAAACATTTAAAATGGGTAGTGTTTTTAAAGTTAAATTGAATAATAAATAATACTATAATGCAGTATGTTTAAGAAGATTATATAATGATTAGAAAAAAATATTTATTATAGATTTATTGAAAAAGTTATGATATTATATTTTAGGTGATAAAACATATGATTGCAGAAGTTATAATTAATAGCATTGCTAAAGACTTAAATAAAGAATTTCATTATATAATTCCAGAAGAGATGGAAGAAAAAGCAAAAATTGGTTGTAGAGTATATGTAAGTTTTGGGAGAATGAAGTCATTAGAAGAGGGATTTATAACAGGAATATTAAAAGAATCTAAATATGCTACAAAAAAAATTGAGGCTATAAAAGAACAAGAATTAACTGAGAATAATATAAAACTTGCAAAATTAATGGCTAGAAGATATTTTTGTAATGTTTCAGATTGTGTAAAATTAATGTTACCCCCTGGTACATTAAATAAAGATATAAAATTAAGGGCAAAAGAAAAAACTGGAAATTTTGTGTATTTAAAAAAGGATATTGAGGAAATAGAATTTGAAATTGAAACTGGAAAAGTTAAAAATCCTAAACAAATAAGAACATTGAATTTTTTAGTAGATAATGATGGAACACATATATCAGACTTAGAAGTGCTTGTCGATATAAAAAGAAATACAATAAATACATTAGAGAAAAATGGATATATAGAAATAATAGAACAAAAAATAGAAAGAAATCCATTTAAAAATAAAGAGATAAAAAGGGATGAACCTTTAAAATTAACAGATGAACAAGAAAAAGCTTTTAATAATGTAAAGGAGTGTATAGAAGAAAAAAAATATAAAGAATTTCTGATTTATGGTGTAACTGGGTCAGGAAAAACAGAAGTTTATTTACAATTAATAAATGAAGTAATTAAAAAAGGGAAAAAAGCTATAATGCTTGTACCAGAAATTTCACTTACACCTCAAATGGTAAATAGATTTATAGCAAGGTTTGGCGAAAAAATAGCTGTATTACATAGCAAACTTTCAATAGGTGAAAGATTTGACCAGTGGCAAAAAATAAAAAATGATGAAGTAAGTATAATAATAGGTGCAAGATCTGCAATTTTTGCACCAGCTAAAAATTTAGGAATTGTAATAATAGATGAAGAACATGACTTATCTTATAAATCTGATACAAATCCAAGATATAATGCAAAAGATATCGCAAATTATATATGTAAAACAAATAATATACCATTAGTATTAGGAAGTGCAACACCAGATATTAATACTTTTTATAACACAAAAAATAATAAAATTGAATTACTTAAATTATCGAAAAGAGCCACTGGCTCAAAATTACCAGATGTTACAATAGTAGATTTAAGAAATGAACTTGCAAATGGGAATAATAGTATAATAAGTAATGAACTATATAAAAAAATAGAAGAGAATTTAAAAAATAAATACCAAACTATTTTATTTTTAAATAGAAGAGGATATTCTACCTCTGTTATGTGTAGAGAATGTGGGTATGTAATGAAATGTAAAAATTGTAATATTACATTAACATATCATATGAATGAAGATAAATTGAAATGCCATTATTGTGGGTATGAGATGAGAAATGTAAAAAAATGTCCTGGTTGCAAAAGTGAAAAAATAAAATATTTTGGAATTGGTACACAAAAATTAGAAGAAGAAATTAAAAAAATGTTTGCAAATGTTACTACAATTAGAATGGATGTAGATACTGTAAGCAAAAAAAATTCACATGAAAATATTATAAACAAATTCAAAGAAGAAAACATTGATATTTTAATTGGAACCCAAATGGTAGTTAAGGGACATCACTTCCCAAAAGTTACATTAGTTGGTGTTATAGCAGCAGATAGTAGTTTAAATATAGATGATTATAGGGCAAGTGAAAGAACTTTCCAAATATTAACTCAGGTTGAAGGGAGGGCTGGAAGAGAAAAATTACCAGGTTATGTTATAGTACAAACATATAATCCAGATAACTTTAGTATAGAATATGCTAAAAAGCAAGATTATGATTTATTCTATAATACAGAAATATTATTAAGGAAACAATTGAAATATCCGCCATTTTGCGATATAATACTAATAAATGTAAGTGACAGGGATAATAATATTGCAAGAAAAGTAACTGAACAAATATATAGTAACTTGAAAGAAAATCAAAATATGAGTGTGTATAGACCACAACCATCTCCAATAAATAAAATAAAAAATAAGTATAGATGGAGAATAATTATAAAGTGTAAGCTAAATAATAATATAATAAATGAGTTAACAGAAGCTGTAAATATTCCTAAGTTGTATAAAACAACAAGGATTATAGTTGATGTTAATCCTAATAATATGAGCTAAGGAAAGGAAAATTAATATGGCAATAAGAAATATAAGAGAATATGGTGATGAAATTTTAACAAAAAAATCTAAAACAATAGAAGAAATTGATGAAAAAATTCAAATATTAATAGATGATATGATTGAAACATTACACAAATACAATGGATATGGATTAGCGGCTCCACAAATAGGAATATTGAAAAGATTAGTTGTAATAGATTTATATGATGGACATGATGTACTTGTTTTAATAAATCCAGTAATAATAAAAACTAAAGGAGAGCAAACAGTAGAAGAAGGTTGTTTGAGTTTTCCTAATCAATTTGCTAAAGTTAAAAGACCAATGGAAGTTACAGTTGAAGCTCTTGATAGAAATGGTAATAAAATAAAGGTAATAGGAAAAGAGCTTTTAGCACAAGCACTATCACATGAAATTGATCATTTAAATGGAGAATTGTTTATAGATAAAATAATCCCAGGGACATTAGAAATTGTAAAACCAGATGAAAATAATTAAGTAATATATAGGAGGAAAGTATGAATATAGTTTTTATGGGAACTCCTGATTTCGCACTTGAATCTTTAAAAGCTTTAAATGAACACGATTATAATATAAATTGTGTTATAACTAATCCAGATAAACCAAAAGGAAGGGGAATGAAATTAACATATTCTCCTGTAAAAGAATATGCAATAAAGAACAATATAAAAGTATATCAGCCAGAGAAAATAAAAAACAATGTTGAATTTAAAAATTTGTTAAAAGAAATTAATCCAGATTTAATTTGTGTAGTTGCTTATGGAAAAATTATACCAAAAGATATTTTGGAAATACCAAA
>CALWZV010000046.1 GCA_944386115.1 uncultured Clostridia bacterium | reverse complement strand
TGATAATTCTTGTCTTTTTCTTCATTAAATAATTCTAATAATTTTTTTGGTATCATATCAACATATTTTTGCTCCATATATGATAAAATCAATAAAACTTCTGCATATGCTTTTGATAAACTATTCTCCATTTTTCCTCCGTAAAATAACTATACTTTTTCAAAATTATTATATCAAAGCAAAAAATAATTTACAATAATTTTATTACTTTTTTAACCAATCCATAAATTCCTTTTTCGTAATCTCTTTTAGCCTATAAGCATTTTTCTTATCTTTACTCTTATACTTAAACATATTATATTCTATTTAAAAACTTCCACCTTTCGCCTTTGCTAATATTTGTTAGACATTTTCTTAGACAGACAAAAAAATAACAACTTCCAATTTTTTGAAAGTCGCTATTTTCACTGGCTGGGCTGGCTAGATTCGAACTAGCGCATGCCAGAGTCAAAGTCTGGTGCCTTACCGCTTGGCTACAGCCCAAACTCTGAATCCCTTTTCTATCAACCATTAAAATAGTATAATCTCTTCTACAATCTCCCTTATTATTACAATAGGGGCATCAGATTTTGTAAATTTATAATATCATAATTTTCCAAAATTGTCTATACATAACATATGTTTTAAAAAGGTAATTCATTATCATCTTCTATTTTAACATTTGAAAGTTTAGTATAAATATTATCTAAAATTATTTGTTTCTTATCTTCTGACATAGAAACAAACATTTTATAAAAATTTTCTACAACAGTACGTTTTATATCTATTGCAGTTTTATATGTAAATCCAACATTTATAAAACTACTAATAAAATCATTATTTGATTGTATATATTCTTCTAACATATTATCTCGTAAAACCTTTTGTAATGCTTGAGTTACATCTTCTATATTTTTTCTTTCAATGTTTCTAGCAAATTTTACTATATGTGAATATAATACATTTGAAAAATCTTGATATGTTTGTTTTTCTTCTGGAGTAAAATAATCTTCATCAAAAATAAATCCTGATATCTCTGACATTATTTCTGAAAAAGATTTATATCTTTTTTCTCTCTCTACTTGTATCATCTTAGCTACTATACTATTATATTTAAAATTTTCAAATCTATCATCATTTTTTAATAAATGCTCCAATAATTTTCCTACAAAATATATTTCAGTAGCATGGTCATATTGATGATATAATACAATATCTTCTGGCATTTGTGTTACTGGCCAATTTAATACTATACTATTTTTTTCCTCTTCATTTTCTGATTTTAATATTTTTCCAAAACCAAAATCTATTATTTTTACATTTTGATTTTCATCTATTAATATGTTTTCTGGTCTTATATCTCTATGTAATATATTATTTTTTTCAAGATAATCGAAAGCACTTATGATATCCTTAAAAATGATGTCCCAATCCTTATCCCATGGAAGTGGAAAATATTCACTTATTTTCTCTCCTTTTACATATTCCATTTGTAAATATCCCACTTGTTTTTCTGGATAGAGATAACAATTATATACTCTTACTATATTAGGATGTGTAATTTTATATAAGATTTTTATTTCATTTACAAATCTTTCAAAATACTCTTTTCTATGATTTTCATCTTCTGTTTCATACTTTTTAACTGCAAATAAAACATCTGTTATTTCATCTTTAAATAATAATGCTTTTCCTGTTCCCCCTTTTCCTAATGGCTCTATATATTTGAGTTGCTTTTTCATATCAAAATCTACAATTTTCCCTTTTTCTAAGCTCATATTATCCTCCCCTATATTTTTCTTAAAATTATAACACAATAGCTCTAACTTTTCTAGTTTTATGATATAATTTATCAAAAAGGAGTTGAAAATTATGGGAAACAAATATTTATCTGAAGTAATTAAAGAAAAGAAAGAAGAAATATTAGGAAATAATGATATGATTTTAATTACTGCTGGTGTAGGAGCTGGAAAAAATACTTGGGTACAAAAAGAATTGGTAAAAGAATTAAAAGATGATGAAACTATTCTATTTATAACTTCAAGAAAAATGATACAAGAACAATCTTTAAAAGACCACTCTTTTTCTGATAATTTAAAAATATGCATAGAAAATCACTACCATTTTGTAACAACTCATCAAAAATTATCTGCTTTACTTATAAATGAAAATGATATTTATAAAAACATAGAGAAACTTGAACAACTTAATTTTAAATATATAGTAATAGATGAAGTACATTCCTTAATTTCCGATTCTGGATTCGCTGACTCAACTTATTATATTTCTATGTTAATTAATTATTTTCTAGCTCAAGGTAAAAAAATAATATGTATGTCAGCAACAATTAATTCCTTAATTCCTTACTTTAGAAGATATGGTAATTATAAACTTTTTGATTTTAGCAATAAATGTTATAATGTAAAACCAAAACATGTAGAAATTATTAATAAAGAAAAAGCTCTTGAGTTACTTTCTCAAGCAAATTCAAAGAATAAAATGATATATATGGCAAATTCAGCAACTGATATTTGTAAAAAGTTTGTTCCTAACCTTATAAAAAGTTATGCAATAGATAAAAAGAATATCTCTATCCTAATTAGTGATACAAGAAAAGACTCTCTCAAACTAGAATCAAATACTGATGTAAAAGAAATATTAGATAATATGAAAGAAATAAATGATTATATTATCAACTCGGAAGCTCTTCCAGAAAATATCAATGTTCTTATAGCTACTTCAAAGATAAGAGAAGGTATAAATTTAACAGATTCAAATATAAAGGCTATGTTTTGTGAATCTCACAATCCTATTGATATCATTCAATTTGCTGGTAGATACAGAAAAAGTGTTGAAAACTTTTATATTATTAACAATTCTTATAGTCAAATTAACAAAGAGGATATATTGGCTATGAATGAAGAATATGATTTATTATACAATGTTTTTCTTGAAATGATTAATTTATATCATTCTATTCTAATATATAAAACAACTAAATATACAAATCATTTTCTTGCTATATATATGAAAGCTCACCATATAGATATTGATACACTTATTAACAGAATGCATTTCACTAATGTTACCCAAAGCTTAATCACTATGTCAGAACCAAATGTAAAGAATAAAAAGAAAATAATAACTAGACCAAAATCTAATAAAAATTATACTAGATGTTTGAAAAATTGTTATACAATTCTTGGTTTTCTTTATAATAAAGAATTAAATAATTTCAAAAACTTCATTACAAGCAAATTTCCTCTTATACGATATAATCCCATCCTAGATAAGTATGAAATATACTCTGACTCTTATTACTATAAACTAGAGTCTTTTGAATCCTACAAAAAATACCAAGAAGATTCTGAAAAATTTATAAAAGATGTTCTACAAATAGATAATGTTTCAAAAAATTTACCAAAATTCACTTTAAAAGATAACAAACAATCTATAAAAATAGAAATACTAAAATTACTTTCTGATAATAACTGGCTTAATATTAGATTAAATAAAGAAACACAAAAAGTCATTCTTAATAAAATTAATAATACTATTCTTAATAAAAAGTACCAACAACTTGGTAGACTTCTATCAGCTTATGATATTTCTTTTGAAAAACCTGGTGCCAACAAAGAAAGTTATATCTTAATTACTGAAACATTTAACTAACAAAACATACAAAAAAGGAAATAACTAATAATTCTTATAGGAATAAATAGTTATTTCCTTTTTTGATACTTCTTTTGTTTTTATCCAATATATATATTCTTCCAATTTTAATGTTATCGCATCATTTTTTATTTTACTGTTACCCCCGAATCTTGCTAAAATTTTTTTACAGTAAAAATGCTACTATCCTTGGTATTTCTGAACTTATTCGAATAAAAGCATTAACGTTATATATCAATAGGCGGGTACATATCAACTCTTTGTAATCTATTTTTTTATAAAAATCCTTTAGCATATCCAGTCATTGAATATATCTATTAACCTCGAACAATGAAACTGTATTTTTCTCATATTTTATTTGCTATTGTTGTTTTCTCCCCTTTTATCTCTTAATATTAAAAATAGCTCAAATTCAATCCTCGTGCTTCTCAAAAGCACATTAAAAGCATATATTAATTAGTAAATATATGCTTTTATTTTTTAGTCTTGTATTGATGTTACTGTTCCTATTTTTATTTCCTTCATATATCGCCTTCCCATTTCTATTTTGTATTATCTGCAATAATTTGCAATAAATCTATCACCTCACCTATTGCATAAATGAAAATAGCACTAATTATTGATACTATCAAATATATCATCATAAAATCTTCCATAAAAAAGCTTGAAAATGCTCCAAGTATTCCCCCAATAACTGCTAATACTTTTATCATACTAGCCACAATATTTTTACTTTCTTCTTTTTGGTGCTTTGAACCTTTAGTTTCTCCATAAATTCCCATTGCTTCTAATTCTGATTTCTTTTCCTCTTCTAATTTATTAATTGATACTTTTGTTTTCATTTCATCTTTATCCATATACCCCTCCTAATAAAAAGTAAAATATTTATTATTTTAATTTTTGATAAGTCGTTTTATTTTCATTAAGTTCTTTTGTGTTTTATAAAGTAAACTTTGACTTTTTACACATATAAATATGTATATAATTAGATGTATATAATATGCAATAAAATGCAATTCATAAATGTATCTATACATTTTTCATGTATTCTATATATTGTTGCTCTATTTGTATCTTTTACTTCTTCTCAGTACTATTTAAGACCTTTTCTTTTGTCATTCTTATTGATGGTTATTAAACTTTAATTAATTATATATTGTTTTATCTCTTGATACAAATCTGTTGCTTTTGGATTAAAATTATGATTATCTGCATAAGAGTAACAATCATTTGAAATCTTAATCATATCTGAAGTAAGGTTGTTCACTTCATTTATAAATTCATTATCATTAATATGATTTAATATATTGTAAAAATTTTCTCTAACAAATTTTAGAATATTAAAATATAAATCATAGGTCTCTCTCAACTCTTCTGCTATCATATCTTTTGAAATTTTTTCTTCTATTGCAATATATGCATCCAAAGCTTCTACATCAATATTAATGTTATCATCTAAGGTATAATCTATATCTTCTCTGTCTACTTTTTTCATAACTTTTGTACTTTCTGTAGCTATATTACTAATCTTTTCAATTCCGCTACTTGCCTTGTCACAAAATATATTTGTAGTTAATTCTTTTATAATTGTTTTATTTTCCTCATTATTCTTGTTTTGTATATAATCGTATGCATCTTTATAATTGCCATATTTTAAATCCTCAACTGCTTTATTTATTTCCAATGTAGGTTTAAATATTGCTAATCCTACAACTCCTATAATTACTATTATTATTGTAATTACTATACCTATTTTTAATCCTTTATTCATTTTTATACTCTCCTTCTCTTAATACTAATATCCCATGAGCATTTCTGCCCATTGTTCCATTTGTTTATAATGTTCATAGCAATAATATTCTTTTCCACTAGTTCCATTTATACTATATGTACCTTTTTTAGTACATCCTGAAGCATCACAATAATGAGTTGTAGTCTTTGTATTTGTTTTAGAGTTACTATCATAACCCGTATTAGTTTCATTTTTTGTATAACTTGAATTATAATTTGAAGTATTTTTTGAAACCTCCTTATCATCTACAGTAAAAATACAAAAAACTATTACAATAAGTATTACTATTAAAATTCCAACTATTATAACTCCTAATTTCGAACTATTTCTCTCTTCTATTCTTTTTCCTTTCATAAACTTCATCTCCTATTTATATTTCCAATCTGTTGTAATTACACTTTCCATCTATTTCCACAATTTAAACACGTGACAACTATTTTACCACTTCCTATTACTCCACCTAACAATCCTACAGGTCCGAGTAATAATCCTCCCGCTAAAGATTTTCCCAATCCAAACCCTTTCTTATTAGCCACAATTTGTGTACTTCCACATGATGGGCAACGTACTTGATTATCTTCCATAAAAAACCTCCTTTTACTTTTTTCTACACTATATCACAAATTTTTATTTTTGTACACATTTTAGTACACTTATTTTAAATTTATTTTTGTACATAATAATATTAGGTGATTAAAATGAGAAAATTAAGAATAGAAAATACTAAAAAAAGTAATGATACAATTACAAGAACTATTAGAATGAATGGAAAAACCTTTGATAAAATTAATGAATTAGCTGAAAAAAATAATTTAAGTTTTAATAGTGTTATCAATCAAATCATTGAATATGGTTTAGAAAATTTAGAAGAATAATTTGACTTTTACCAATCTATATGTTAATATATAGTTAGCTTAAGCAAATGCATTCTTAGTTCGGAAAATGTCATTTGTATCAAGTATGTGTACCACAACTG
>CALWZV010000045.1 GCA_944386115.1 uncultured Clostridia bacterium | reverse complement strand
AGAAAAAGTAAAAGATGAAGGAGAAGAATTAAATATAGTTGAAAATTTAACAAAATTAGTAAATGAATTTTTAAGAAGTATTCCTGAACCAAATAAAGAAGGAAAAGAAAAATTACAGGATTTATGTGATAAAATAAGAGAATTATATGGAAAAGGGTTATTAGATGATGAATTTATTCTAATAGATAAGCTTTATAAATATTATGAAAATAAAAATGATGAATTTATAGAAGAAAAATTGATAACAAAAGAAGAATTAGCAATAGCATATGAGCGTTTAGGTAAACATAATGAAGAACTAAAATTGAATGAAGAAGTGTATGAAAAAAGAAAGGAGATGTTAGGAGAAAATAATATTAAAACATTAAATTCGTTATATAATTTAGGAGGATCTTATTTAAATATAGGAGAATTAACAGAAGCTATAAAATTGATTACAATAACATATGATTGTTTGAAAAAAGTACTAGGAGAAAATAATACAAATGCATTAAGTACATTAAGTACTCTTGCATTATGTTATTTAGAAAAAGGAGATTATGCTAAATCATTAGAATTGAATAAAATAGCATATGAAAAAAGCAAAGAAATATTAGGTGAAGATCATGAAACAACTTTAACAATATTAAACAATTTAGCTCGTTGCTATGATGAATTAGATGAAAACAAAAAAGCTATAGAATTATATGAGTTTGTATATAAAAATAGAAAAGAAATATTGGGTGAAAACCATCCAGATACATTATATACACTAAATAATTTAGTATGTGCCTATGATTTTTATGGTGAAAATGAAAAGACTATAGAGTTAGAAAAAGGATTATATGAAAGTGCAAAAGAAGTAATGGGAGAATTCCATCCTTTTACATTAATTACATTAAATAATTTGGCTTCATCATATGGGGATTTAGGAGACAATACAAAAGCATTAAATTTAAAACAAGAAGTATATGAAAGAGAAAAAGAAATATTAGGTGAAAACCATCCAAATACACTAGCAGCATTAACTAATTTAGCCTCTACATATAGTGATATAGGAGATAGCACAAAAGCACAAGAATTATTTAAAGAAGCATATCAAAAGAAAAAAGAAGTATTAGGTAAAAATCATCCAGATACATTACGTACATTAAGTAACTTAGCAATTACATATAAACATATTGGAGACGATAAAGTAGCTATAGACTTACAAAAAACAGCTTATGAATTAACAAAAAATATACTAGGAGAGAATAATGAAGAAACATTAATAATGTTACATAATTTGGCTTACTTTTATGAAGAAATTGGAGAAAAAGAAAAGGCATTAGAGCTATTCAATAAATTATACGAGAAAAAAAAAGAAAGATTAGGAGAAAATCATAAAGATACATTAAAAATTAAATCTAAGATTGATGAATTAAATAGAGAAAATCCTTAAAGAAAGGAAGAAAAAGATGGAAAGTTTTAAAAAATTGTTTAAGAGAACACAGTATGTTTCAATATTATACTCCATAATCCTTGCACTTATAGGAATAATATTAATTTTAAATCCTAATATTACATTACACATAATTTCATGGACTTTAGGTTTATTATTTATATTTGCTGGAATTTATAAAATCGTTGGATATTTTGTTAGCAAAAGTGAAGGTATATTATATAATTATAGCTTAATATATGGTTTTACTGCAATTATAATAGGAATAGTTGCAATTGTATATATGAATGTAATAGGTTCAATGTTTAGAATTATAATAGGTCTTTGGATTATTTACATGTCATTTGTTGGCACCGATTCGGCATTGCAAATAAAGAAAAACGGAAATAAATCATGGTTATATACAATTGTTCTATCAATTTTGATGTTAATATGTGGATTATATATAATATTTAGCTCAGGTGCAATTATTGTCGCAATTGGTATAATTATGCTGATTTGTTCAATAATTAATATTATAGAAAATATAATTATAATGAAATATTTAAATTAAGGAGTAATGTATGGTTGAACTAGAAGAAAACAAAAGAACATTAACAAATTTAAAAAGTAAATTAAAAATATTGGGAGATTCTCTTTGACATATCTAAAATTAATGCAGAATTAAGCAAATTACAAAACCAAACTTTGGATAATGAGTTTTGGAATGACACAAAAAGATCAACAGACATATTAACAAGGATAAAAAGATTACAGAATAAAATAGATAATTTTGAAAAATTAAGAAAAGATTTAATTAATTTAATTGAAATGAATGATTTTCTTATAGCAAATTTCGATCAAGAAATGGGAAAAGAAATAATTGAAAGTACTAAAAATCTACAAAAAAGCATAGAAAATTTAGAACTTGAAACTCTGCTTACAGGAAAATATGATAAAAACAATGCAATAATAACATTACACCCTGGTGCTGGGGGAACAGAATCTCAAGACTGGGCGGAAATGCTATATAGAATGTATGCAAAATGGGCAATTTCTAATGGATTTGATTTTAAAGAATTAGATTATCTAGAAGGAGAAGAGGCTGGATTAAAAAGTGTTACAGCTCTTGTAATCGGAGAAAATGCATATGGATACCTAAAATGTGAGAAGGGTGTCCATAGACTAGTTAGAATATCTCCATTTGATAGTGGTGGAAGAAGACATACTTCATTTGCTGCATTAGAAGTTTGGCCTGAAATATCAGATAATATAGAAATAGATATTAATCCAGATGATTTAAGAATTGATACATATAGATCTTCTCGGCGCTGGACGGTCAGCATATAAACAAAACCGATTCTGCAGTTAGAATTACACATATTCCAACTAATATAGTAGTAAGTTGTCAATCTGAGAGATCACAAATTCAAAATCGAGAAACTGCAATGAAAATGCTTAAATCAAAGTTACTTGATTTAAAAGAAAAAGAGAATAAAGAAAAATTAGACAACATTAAAGGTGAACAAAGAGAAAATGCTTGGGGAAGTCAAATAAGATCATATGTTTTTCATCCATACAGTCTGGTAAAAGATTTGAGAACTGGATATGAAACAGGAAATACAGAAGCTGTTATGAACGGAGAAATAAATGGTTTTATTGATTCATATTTAAGATTTTTAGCTCAAGAGAACAATAGTAAAAATGACCAATAAAATCTATTATTTGACTTTCTTTAACAAAATTTGATATAATTAAATTAATGATTGGAGGTGTTTTCTATGGCAAAATACTGTGGAGACTGTTCTGCATTTCCTGGTAATGGAGAATACTGCAGAATTTCTAATTGTAAAGTTTATTCAAAAGACGAGGCACATTCAGAAGATTGTAGATATAGATAATTTATGATTCACATAAAATATTTTGAATAAATATAATATACTAAACTATAATTTTTATAGTTTAGTATTTTTATTTAAAGGATTGATATGTTTTATGGGAATAATTGTAGAAAAATTTGGTGGTAGTTCTATATCAAATACTGAAAAGCTTTTCAATTGTTGTAAACATATTATAAAAGAATATGATGCAGGAAACAAAGTTGTTGTTATTGTTTCTGCACAGGGGAAGCTCACAGATAGATTAATAAGCGAAGAAAAAGAAATTACTTTACACCCAAGTCCAAGAGAACACGATGTATTGCTATCTGTTGGAGAACAAATTTCAATTGCCAAACTTGTGATGTGCTTAGAAAATTTAGGCTATAATGCAATTTCGTTTTGCGGATGGCAAATTCCAATTATTACAGACAATAAACATGGAGATTGTAATATAAAGAAAATTAAAACAGATAAGATAATTGAAGCTCTAAATCAAAATAAAATAGTTGTAATAGCTGGATTCCAAGGAATAACAACAAATGGAGAAATAACTACTTTGGGTAGAGGAGGGTCTGACACCACTGCTGTAGCAATAAGTGCAAGTTTAAATGCTGAAATTTGCTATATTTATACAGATGTAGATGGTGTATATGATAAAGATCCTAGAATGTATAAAAATTCTCTAAAATTTAAAGAATTAACTTATGATAAAATGCTAGAATTAAGTAATAATGGAGCAAAAGTGCTACACAATAAATGTGTTGAAATCGCAAAAGAATATAAAGTGCCACTAGTTGTTAAATCAACATTTAAGGAAGTTACTGGTACATTAATAAATTAAATACAAAAATGAACGAAAACGGTTAAGCATTTTATTTCGTTCATTTTTTGTTCTAAAATAGACAAGGCATGAATATATATATTTTAGACAAAAAAATAGGAGGTTACATATGATTATAGATGACAAAAAAATAAATAATCAAAATATAAATGTCATTCAAAATGTTATTTTAGAAAATAGGGGAAAGTTAAGCATATCAGGAGTTAATGATGTATTAAGTTTTGATGATCAAGTTGTTATTGTAGAAACTGAATTAGGACTTTTAACAGTAAAGGGAGAAAATCTAAGAATAAACAAATTAAGCATAGATACATCTGAAGTCATTGTTGAGGGAAGTATTAATAGTATAAGCTATTCAGAAAAAGAATTTGATAAAAAGAGCAATTCTATTTTAGGTAAAATTTTCAAATAAAAGTAGGGTGAATTTATATTTTGAATGAAATATATATTTTTGCAATTTTTATCTTAAATGGTGCATTAATAGGTATATTATTTGATATTTTTAGAATACTTAGGAAATCATTTAAAACACCCGATATCTTGACTAATATAGAAGATATTTTCTTTATACTCATTTCTGGATTTATAATACTTTATACTATATTTAGATTAAATAATGGGCAAATTAGAATATATATGCTTATTGCTTTAATTTTGGGTATAACTCTTTATATAACCTTTATAAGTAAATACTTTATAAAATTAAATGTAAATATAATTAAATTCATTAAATTGATATTGAAAAAAATATTAAATATTTTATTTTTTCCTTTTAAATATATTATTAAAGCAACACTGAAACCAATTTCATTTATATTCATTAATATACAAAAAAATATCAAAAATGCAATAATAAAAATGTCAAAAATAGGTTATAAAATTAGAATTAGCTTTAAATATAAAAAAAAACCAAACAATTAAAAGGATTTTAAAATAAAATGTAGAATTATATATTTATGAATATGTATCTGTGAAAAGATGTTAACTCTAAAATAGAAATATTTATATGGAAAAATTTAATTGACAACATTCTATTGTATATAAAAAATTACACCTATTCTGATTTTTATATACAATATAATTATTGGAGAGAATTACCGATGAAAAAAAAGAATAAGATTTTAAAAAAATTAATAATTATTGGAATAATATGCTATGTAGCATGTATAATTATAAATCAACAAAAAACTTTAAGTTCATATCAGGCAACTAAAGAATATTATGCAGAACAATTACAGGAAGAAAAGCAAACTAATGAAGAATTAGTAGCAATGCAGGAAAATGTTACATCTGAAGAATATATAGAAAAAATTGCAAGAGAAATGTTAGATATGTATTTGCCAAATGAAAGGGTTTATATAGATGTTGGTAATTAACTATACATTTATTTATGTATAGTTTTATTGTTTTTTCTTTAATTTTTTATTCTAGATTTATTTAAAATAAAAGTTCCATTATTTATATTTGTATTATAAAGAGTAGTTAATTTTGGGGGGCATTAGATATGAATATAGAAAAAATGAGCTTAACTGAATTGAAAGAATTAGCTAAAAAAAATGGTATAAAAAATATATCAAAATTTAAAAAAGATGAATTGCTTGAAAAGCTAAGCTTATTAGCAGAAAACAAAGAAATTGATGAATCTAAAAAAGAAGATAATATAACTGAGAATGGTGATTGTACAAATCAATCAGGGTATAAATTAACATCAGATGGAGATGAAATAGTAGAAGGAATTTTAGAAGTTTTACCAGATGGTTACGGATTTCTTCGTGGAGAAAATTATTTACCAAGTCCAAAGGATGTATATATATCTCCAGTTCAAATAAGACGCTTCAAATTAGACACAGGAGATAAAATAAAGGGAATTATGAGAACACCCAAGGAAGGTGAAAAGTTTCCAGCACTAATATATGTTGGAGAAGTGAATGGAGAACATCCTGAAAATGCACTTAAAAGAAAAAATTTTGATGATTTAATTCCTATTTATCCTACCGAAAGATTAAAATTAGAAACAGTAAGTTCTGAATATACAATGAGATTAATAGACTTGCTTTCTCCTATTGGTAAAGGTCAAAGAGGAATGATTGTTGCACCTCCTAAGGCTGGTAAAACAACAATTTTAAAAAAGATTGCCAATAGTATTACTACTAATAATCCAGAAGTTGAACTAATTGTTCTTCTAATTGATGAAAGACCTGAAGAAGTTACTGACATGAAACGTTCTATAAACGGTGATGTTATATATTCTACATTTGATGAAGTTCCTGAACATCATGTGAAAGTTGCAGAAATGGTTCTAGAAAGGGCTAAAAGACTTACAGAACAAAAAAAAGACGTTGTAATATTATTAGACAGTATTACACGTTTAGCAAGGGCATATAATTTGGTTATTCCAACATCAGGAAGAACATTGTCAGGAGGTTTGGATCCAAGTGCTTTACATAAACCAAAAAGATTTTTCGGAGCAGCTAGGAACACTGAAGATGCTGGAAGTTTAACAATACTTGCAACAGCTTTAATAGAAACTGGAAGCAAAATGGATGATGTCATATTTGAAGAATTTAAAGGAACAGGTAATATGGAAGTCCATTTAGATAGAAAACTTTCTGAAAAGAGAATTTTCCCAGCTATAGACATTAATAAATCTGGAACGAGAAGAGAAGATCTTCTATTAACTAAGCAAGAACTTGATGTAGTTTTTGGATTAAGAAAACTAATGTCAAATATGCCAATAACTGAAATGACTGAACAGTTAATAGAACAAATTTTAACTACAAAAACAAATTCAGAATTTTTAGAAAGAATGAAATACATTCTAGAAAAGAAAAAATAAAGTTTAAAAGCTTATATAAGTATAAATTTTAAAAATCTAACAACTCCAATAAATTGTCCAATTATCAAGGGATAAGAGGACAGTTTATCTATTTATAATGCTATCAAACATTGCACAAAATAAAAGTTTTGTGCAAAAAGGAGTAGGACCAATATATAAAACAGCCATAAACCTCTATTATTACACTTTCAAGGCTTT
>CALWZV010000044.1 GCA_944386115.1 uncultured Clostridia bacterium | reverse complement strand
TCTATCTTTTTACATTTATTGTCAATACTTTTTATGATTGTAATCTAATTTTAATTTTTTTGTAATATTATTGTAACATTATTCATTTTCAAGTATTTCATCATATAATTTTATCCTTGTTATATTCTTTATTTCTTCTGATGTATATCCAAGTTCTTTTAATTCATCTATCTCATAATTTTCTACAAGAGAATATGACTCATTGCTTCTTAAAATTTTTACAAGAATTTTGTCTAAGTATCCTGCCCTATTCCTCATAACATATGCTAAATCGTCTTCATAAATTATTGCAGAATTTGGTATTTTTAATCCTGTTTTGCTCCACCATATTACATCTAATGATATTTTTCTATAATTTATTAAATCTTCAACATGTTTATTTATTTCAAATACTATTACTCTACTTCCATCAGTTTCTTCTGCTATATAATATATTTCTGCTTCTACCTCTTCTGCTGATGATAGCCTCAAAGTTACTCTATCTCCAACTTCCGCTTCTTCGCTATATCTAGAGTTCATTACAACAGCAATATAACACATAAAATTATTAATTATTTTACCTTGATTCGGACTAGTAGCAATTATTTGCCCTGTTTTAACATCTAATCCCTCTAATAGGCTTTTGCTTAAATAACTTAAATCCCCTGTTACTAACGTACTTTCTAATCCATCAACTCTGTATGAAACCACACCACTTCTACTTGAATTTATGTATTCAGAACTTGCATTTATTTCATTTTCATATTCTGCTCTTTCATTTATTAAATCATTTATATATGATCCTGATTTACTTTCACTTCCAGCAATTTTAGATTTCTTATTTATTGCTGAATCTATATCTTTTTTATATTCTTTAATTTTTTGTACATCACTTTCTTCATATGTTTCATCTATTTTTATTTTTATTTCATTATCAAGTATTTCTATATCACTTGTATATGGTAATTTTTCTTCATTTTCCAGTGCCTCATCAATTTTTTTATTTAATTCATTTATTTTGTTTCTTAAACTTTCTTCTTTTGAACTACTATATCTAAAAACTGGTTCATTTATTGCTACTTTTTCACCTTCATTTTTTATTTGAATTATTTCATTTTGTGTTTTTTCCCCTTCAAGAACAACTTCATCTCTAATAATATAACCATATACATTTTCTTCTAGTGAAATGGTTCCCTCTTTTACAATAAAAACATCTGTTGGATTTTGTATTAGTTTACATATATTATATATAAAATAAAGTAAAATAAAAATTAATATTGCTATTAATACTATTTTTATTATTCTTTTCTCTATTTTATTATTCGTTTTGTTTTCATTTTCTAAAGTTTGTTTTTTCAAACTATTTCCTCCAAAATTTTATTCAAATTTTCTTCTTGAGTATTTTTACCATCTAGCCATATTATGTTCTTGTTTTTTCTAAACCATGTTAACTGTCTTTTAGCATATCTTCTTGTTTCTAATTTCACCTTATTTATAAGTTCTTCCTTTGTTATTTTGCCATCTATATATTCTTTTGTTTCTTTATATCCTAATCCTTGCATAGCAGTAGGAAACTCTTTATATTTTTTTAATATTTCTCTTACCTCTTCTATTAAACCATTATTAATCATTTCATCTACTCTTTTATTTATTCTATCATAAAGAATTTGTCTTTCAATATTTATTGCAAAAATTTTAAAATTATATTTTATTTCTGTTTTTCTAGATTCTACTTCTAATTCTGTCTTAGTTTTTCCTGTTTGTTTATATATTTCAAGCACTCTTATTATTCTTTTCTTATCATTTTTGCTTATTTTTCTCATTGCTTCTGGATCAATTTTTGTTGCAATTTCATATAGTTTCTCTAATCCATCTTCTTTTGCTATTTTCTCCAATTCGTTTCTATATTTTTCATCAATCTTCACATCATAATAATTTATATTATATATTAAAGAATCAACATATAATCCAGTACCACCAACTACTATTGGCATTTTATTTTTTGATAGTATTTCTTCTATAGCTTCTGTTGCTATTAATTTGTAATTAGAAACACTAAATCTTTGATTCGGTTCTACTACATCTATTAAGTAGTGCTTTATTCCTTGCATTTCTTCTTTTGTTGGCTTAGCAGTTCCAATATTTAATGATTTATATATTTGCATCGAATCACAAGATATTATTTCACCATTTACCTTTTTTGCTAATTCAATAGCTAATTTTGTTTTTCCGAGATGCTGTTGGGCCAACAATTACAATAACTTTTGGTTTTTCCATTTAAATCACGTTTCCTTTATTTTATGTTAAACCATTTTTAATATTTCTTCCTTTAGTACTTTTACAATATCTTCCTGTTTTACTTTTTTTATTATTTCTCCTTTTTTAAACAACAGTCCTTCTTTTATTCCTCCTGCAATTCCTATGTCTGCATGTTTTGCTTCTCCTGGGCCATTTACTCCGGCATCCCATAACAGCAACTGTGATGTTAGATTTTATTGTACTTAAAAAGTCCTCTACTTCTTTTGCAATTGGTATTAAATCTATATTTGTTCTTACACATGTTGGACATGCAATAAGTGTTGGTAGATTATCGTATAAATTACAATCTTTTAAAATTTGTTTTGCAACTTTTATCTCTTCAGTAGGTGATGCAGAAAGTGAAACCCTTAATGTATCGCCAATTCCTTTTTTTAGTAATATTCCAAGTCCAATACTTGATGCAATAGTTCCACTAAATGATGTTCCAGCATGTGTAATTCCTAAGTGTAAAGGATATTTAAAACTTTTTGCAGCTTCTTCATATGTTTCTATACATTGATCTAAATTTGATGCTTTTAGCGAAATACATATATCATAAAAATCTAATTTTTCTAGTATTTGTGCATGTATTTTTGCGCTTTCAACCATTGCTTTTGCTGTAGGGCCACCATATTTTTCAAGCAAATCTTTTTGCACAGAACCACTGTTTACTCCTATTCTTATAGGTATTTTTCTTTCTTTACATGCTTTTACAACTTCTTTTACCCTACTTTCACTCCCAATATTTCCTGGGTTTATTCTTACTTTATCTACCCCATTTTCAATTGCACAAAGTGCTATTTTATAATCGAAATGAATATCTGCAACTGTTGGTATATGAATTCTTTCTTTTATTCTCTTTATTGCTTTTGCATCTTCCATATCTAAACATGCAAATCTTATAATTTCACATCCAAGTTTTTCTAATTCTAATACTTGTTTTACAGTTGCGTCAACATCTTTTGTTTTAGTATTTGTCATTGATTGTATTACTACTTTGTTTTGCCCTCCAATTTGTAGTCCTTTAACATATATTGGTCTTGTTTCATTTCTTTTCAACATTTTTACCATCCTTTATTTATTCATACCATTCAAATTCCCAGTCTTCTAATTTTACTGTGTCTCCTTCATTTATTCCCATCTTTTTTAATCTTGCATTCACACCTAAATTTTCCAAATTTTTTTGAAAATAAGCTAGTGATTCATTGTCTAAAACATTTACTCTTGCCATTAATTTTTCTATTGCTGGTCCATATACAATATATACACCATTTTCAATTTTTACACTAAATTCTTCTTTGTCCTCTTTTAATTTGTATACTATTTTTTCATCTATTACCGTTTCTTCTCTAGGTAATTCCTTTAAAACTTTGCTTACCCTTGAGAACAATTCTTTGAGTCCCATATTTGTTGCTGCAGATATTTTATATATTTCCAATCCCTCTTTTTTTGCTACTTTTTCTAACTTCTTATATTCTTCATCATTTTGCATTACATCTATTTTATTTGCCACTATTATTTGTTTTCTTTTACTTAGTTTTTCACTATATTTTTTTAATTCCTCATTTACTTTATAAAAATCTTCTACAGGATTTCTTCCTTCTTGTCCAGAAACATCAATTACATGTAATAATAAACGTGTTCTTTCAATATGCCTTAGGAATTTAAGTCCGAGCCCCACTCCTTCTGCTGCTCCTTCTATAATCCCTGGAATATCTGCAACTACAAAGCTGTCTCCATATTCTGATTTTACAACTCCTAAATTTGGTTCAAGAGTTGTGAAATGATAATCAGCAATTTTAGGTGTTGCAGATGTTACTATAGATAAAATCGTAGATTTTCCTACATTAGGGAATCCTATTAATCCCACATCTGCTATTAGTTTTAGTTCTAATATTACTTCTATTTCTGTTCCCTTTTCTCCACTTTGTGAAAATCTAGGAGCTTGTCTTGTTGATGTTGCAAAATGTGAATTTCCTTTTCCACCTCTACCACCTTGCAATATTAATTTAACTTGTCCTTTTTCAGACATATCTGCAAGAACTTCCCCGAGTTTCAGCATTTTTTACTACTGTTCCTATTGGTACATCTATATATAAGTCTTCTCCACTTTTTCCTGTACAATGTGAGCCACTACCATTTTCACCATTTTGTGCTTTGTATTTTTTATTATATCTAAATTCTATTAGTGTATTTGTATTATCATCTACTCTAAAATAGATATCTCCGCCTTTTCCTCCATCTCCACCATCTGGTCCACCTGATGCAACATATTTTTCTCTTCTAAAAGTTATGGCTCCATTTCCACCATCACCTGATTTTATAGTTATTTTAGTATAATCTACAAACATCTCTTTCTCCTTTTATAATATTAAGCCTATCTTTTTTTGAACATCATACAATGTTTTATTTGCAATTATTTCAGCTCTTTCTTTTCCATTTTTGCATATTTTTTGTATATACTCTGGATTTTTAATTATGTCTTTATACCTATCTTGTATTGGCTTTAATTCTTCTATTACTACTTCTGCAACGGCTTGTTTGAACTTTCCATATCCAATTCCTTGAAATTCTTTTTCTACATCTTCTTTATTCATTTTTTTAATTGTTCCATATATGGTCATTAGATTGCTTATTCCTGGTTTTCTATTTATATCATATTTTACAATACCATCTGAATCAGTTACAGCTTTTTTAAATTTTCTCATTATCTCATCTGGTGAATCATTTAAAAATATTACATCATTTTTATTTTCTGCACTTTTGCTCATTTTGTTTTCTGGATTTTGTAATCCCATTATTTTTGCTCCAGCTTTTGAAACATATCCTTCTGGAACTACAAATGTTTCACCATATAATTTATTAAATCTTTCTGCTATATCACGAGTAATTTCTAAATGTTGTCTTTGGTCTTCTCCAACAGGTACTAAATCTGCCTGATATAGCAAAATATCTGCTGCCATAAGTACTGGGTATGTAAATAAACCTGCATTTATATTATCTGCGTGTTTTTCTGATTTGTCCTTAAACTGTGTCATTCTAGACAATTCTCCCATATATGTATAGCAATTTAATATCCATGCTAATTCGGAATGTGCACTTATTTGTGACTGTATAAATATGTTATTTTTTTCTGGATCTAATCCAGCTGCTATGTATATTGCTATAAGATTTAATATGTTTTTTCTTAATTCATCTGGATTTGTTCTTACTGTAAGAGTATGCAAATTTGCAATCATATAATTGCAATCATATTTTTCTTGTAAATCTATCCAATTATGTATTGCACCTAAATAATTTCCTAATGTTAAATTTCCTGTTGATTGTATTCCACTTAATATTCTCTTCTTGTTCAATTCTACCACCTCTTTTTATGTATATGATTATAAATCATTTTAGCTTCATTTTCAATAGAATAGAAAAACATTACATTGTAAACTAAAATTAGTTTTCCTTAATTCTTTCACTTACATATATTAAAACAAATATCCTACTAAAAAAGATATTTATAAATCCCTTTTAGTAGGATATTTTATATTAATTAAATTTTATTTTTGATTTTCTACTGGATAAACACTTACTTTCTTTTGGTCTCTACCTTTTCTTTCAAATTTTACTACTCCATCTTGCATTGCATATAAAGTGTCATCACTTCCAATTCCAACATTTAAACCTGGATGCATTTTTGTTCCTCTTTGTCTTATTAATATGTTTCCAGCTAATACTTTTTGTCCATCTGATTTTTTTGCACCTAAACGTTTTGATATACTATCTCTTCCGTTTTTTGTACTACCTCCACCTTTTTTATGAGCCATTTATATTCACTCCCTTCAATTTCCGTTTTTATCTATTCTTGAACTTTTTTAGTTTCTTTTTTTACAGTAGATTCTTTCTTTTCTGCTACATTTTCCTCTTGTTTTGCAGCAGGCATTTTTATTGATGTTATTTCAACCTTTGTATATGGCTGTCTATGTCCTTGTTTTCTTCTGTAGTTCTTTTTTGGTTTCATTTTATAAACTATTATTTTTTTGCCTTTACCATGTGAAACTACCTTTCCTTCTACTTTTACACCTTTTACATAAGGACTTCCGATTTGTACTTTTCCATCATTAGATACTAATACTACTTTATCAAATGTAACTTTTTTTCCTTCTTCTGCATCTAATTTTTCAAAAAATACTACCATTTTTTCTTCTACTTTGTACTGTTTTCCACAGCTTTCAATTATTGCGTACATTTTTATGTACCCTCCTTTTTTTGTATACTCGCTAGCCTTTATTATAGGTTGCTATAAATAATAGCATTTCTAACCTTATCTAAGCGGCTTACAGGTTATTATTGTAACACGCAATACGAATTTTGTCAATCATTTTACAGTATTTTCATAATAAATCTAATTTATGTTTTTATTACATAATTTATATTAAAAATAAGAAGTAAGCCTATAAGCCGGGTTCTGTATTTGATAATCATTTATCTAGGATATATATTTCTATATACCTCAAGCCACCTAGGTGGAAGGCAACGAGCAGTTTTAATCTTCCATTTAAGGTGTTGCTCCAGGTGGGGTTTACACAGCCAATATGTCACCATATTGCTGGTGAGCTCTTACCTCGCCTTTTCATCCTTACCTGCATGCAGGCGGTTATTTTCTGTTGCACTTTCCTTAAGGTTACCCTCACTGGGAGTTACCCAGCACCATTGCTCTTTGGAGCCCGGACTTTCCTCATGTACATTCTTTCGAATTTGTACCTGCGATTATCTGGCTTACTTCTTTTATTATTTTACTGCTTTTTGTAGCAAAAGTCAAAGCTATTTTAAATATACCTCCAAGTTTTTATATATGCTTAATTATGCAATGTTTAATTTATTGAATAAAAATTAAATACTTAAAATAAGATATTAGTATATTAAACTATTTCTTATTTTAAATCTGTGTTAATAAATTATATAAAAATATATAAATATATAAAATAATTCAATAAACTATTTATTTTTACATTATTCTATAGTATAATATTATTGTATTCGTTAAGAAAGGGAGATTTTCTATGTGGATATTTTGGTTAATTGCATCTGGAATATTTTTCGTAGGTGAAATAATTACAGTACGGCTTTTTGATTTTTTGGCTAGGAATTGGAGCTCTTTTAGCCATGGTTACAAGCTTATTTACAGATAATTTAATTATTCAAACTGCTGTATTTGTTGTTTCTTCTATTTTGCTTATTTTATTTACCAGACCTATAATCAATAAGTATGTAAATAATAAAACTGTTCCAACTAATATTTATTCATTTATTGGGAAACGTGGTATTGTTACTTCAGATATTAATTCTTCAGAAGGAACTGGTCAGGTAAAAGTAGATGGTGAAATTTGGTCTGCTAAAACAGATAATGATGAATTTATTCCAAAAGGCAAGGAAATTGAAGTTACAGCTATTGACGGTGTTAAAGCCGTTGTAACTCTTTGTAAAGATACAACTAAAGTTTAACTTTATTTTATATTTTTTAGGAGGTTTTTATGGCATTTTTAATTATTCTATTAGTAATCATTTTGATTATAGCATTTAAAACAATTAAAATTGTTAGACAAGCAGAAGTTTATATTATTGAAAGACTTGGTAAATTTCATAAAATAGCAGATGCTGGTCTTACAATTATAGTTCCATTTTTAGATCATGTTAGAAGTGTAGTAAGCATGAAACAACAAACTATGGATATTCCACCACAAGGTGTTATTACAAAAGATAATGTTA
>CALWZV010000043.1 GCA_944386115.1 uncultured Clostridia bacterium | reverse complement strand
AATTAAATAAACATTAGATATAAAATCTGATAAGCTTTTAGATTGTAACAACACATCTAAAAATCTAGTTTCCCCTGCTTCATATATTGCAATAAGTCTTTCTTCCAATAGTTTTTGTTGTTTATCAAAATTAATCTGTGCGTTTTTTAACTCTTCTTCTAATTCTATTATAGAACTTTCTAAATTGTCCATCTTGTACTTTAATTGCATAGTTTCAATTTCATGATCATTTATTTTTTGATCTATTGTTTGAAGTTCTAACATTGTACTTGATAATTCACTTTGTACTTGCTCTAGTTCACTATTTGCTTGTTCTGCTTCATTTTTTATTTGTTCTCCCTTTTCATTTAGTGAATTTACATCTGTTGCTAGTGCAGAACCTGAAAATGTTATAAAAATTAGAACTAATGCAATTAACATTTTCAGATTTTTTTTCATGTGATTCCTCTTTCTATACTTCTAAATATTTTTTCATTGAGAACATGCTTCCTATTACACCTACTCCTACTCCTAAAATTAAATATACAATAACAATTTGATTAAACATTTCATTAAATCCTAATAGTGTAACATGGATTTTGTCCATTATTTCTAATCCCATTAAGTAGTTAGCTATAGAATTATATAAAACTCCTATTAATAAAATTGATAATGCACCTGATATTAGTCCTATAATTATACCTTCTACTAAGAATGGCCATCTAATGAAACTATTTGTTGCACCTACATATTTCATTATAGATATCTCTTTTCTTCTTGCATGTACTGTAAGTTTTATAGTATTTGAAATTATAAATATTGATATTAATATAAGTAGAATAAGTACAGTAATTGTAACAATTTTTATGCCATTTGCCACAGTTACTAATGTACTAATTGTTGTATCACTACTTGTTATTTTTTTTACATGTTCTAATTGAAGAATTTCTTCTTGAACTTTTGCATTTAATGTTAAGTCAGTAAGTGTAACAACATATGATGGATCAAAAATATACATTCCATCTAGCAGATGTTGTTTATCTTTAAATTGTTCTTTTACTTGATTTAAAGCATCTTCTTTTGATTTATATCTTATTGTATTTACTCCTTCAATTTGTTGGATCTGTTCTCTTAGTTTTTCTATATCTTCTTGGCTCGTATCTCCTAATATAAATACTTCCATTCCTTGCTCTGCTTTTACATTTTCTATAATGTGCTCTATATTTTGACCTAATACAAAGAAAATCCCAAATATAAGCATTGTGGCACACATTATAACTATACATGATATACTGGACTTTTTATTTTTAAATACATTCTTAAATCCTTCACCTATTAAATATCCAATAATATTATACTTCACCGTTATACCCACCTTTTTTTGTATCTCTTACAATTATGCCTTTATCTATTTGAATTACTCTTTTTCTCATTTTGTCAACAATGTCTTTAGCATGTGTAGCAACTACAACAGTAGTTCCTCTTAAATTAATGTCATTTAAAAGATTCATTATATCCCATGCTGTTTCTGGATCTAGATTTCCGAGTTGGTTCATCTGCAATTATCATTGATGGATTATTAACTAAGGCTCTAGCTAAAGCAACTCTTTGCTGCTCGCCTCCAGAAAGTTCTTCAGGATACACTTTTGCTTTTCCACTCAATCCAACTAAAGACAATACCATTGGAACTTGTCTTCTTATATGTCTAGGCGCGGATTTAACTATGTACATTGCAAAAGCAACATTTTCATAAACAGTTTTATCTGGTAAAAGCCTAAAATCTTGGAAAACGACTCCCATACTTCTTCTTAAATATGGAACACGATTTGGTTTTAAAAAAGTAGTATCTTTTCCATTTATAATTATATTTCCAGAAGTTGGCTCTTCTTCTTTTAATATAAGTTTAATAAGAGTTGATTTTCCGCGAACCCGAACTTCCTACTAAAAATGCGAAATCTCCCTTTTCTATTACAAAACTAGCATTTTTTACAGCTTCAGTTCCTGTATCATATGTTTTAGAAACATTTTTAAATTCTATCATTTCTTGCTCCTCATTTTTTTGTTTCTTATTATAAATAATAACAGTTAAAATTTTAAAATGCAAGACTTTATATGAAAAAAAATGATATAAAATTCATGTTTTTTTTCATTTTATATCATTTTTCTCTTATTTTCTTATTGCTTAAAAATTCACGAAAAATTCACATTTAATTTTTTGTTTCCATTATTCTTTTTACAATATTTTCTGAATCTAATTTATAGTACTTCAAAAGCTCCTCTGCTTTTCCTGATTGACCAAATTCATCATTTATTCCCATTTTTATAATTCTAGTAGGATATAATTCTGTAAGTACCTCACTTATTGCCGTACCTAATCCTCCAATTATATTATGATCTTCAATTGAATATAATATTTTTGTTTCCATTGCTGCTTTAATAATTATATCCTTATCTATTGGCTTTATAGTGTGTATATCGATAACTCTAATATCAATTCCATACTCTTTCAGTATTGCTTTTGCCTTTATTGCTTCATTTACAACAACTCCTGTTGCAAATATTGTAGCATCCGTTCCTTCTCCTATTTGTACACCTTGTCCTATTTGAAACTTATACTTTTCATCATAGATTATAGGTGTAGCTAGCCTACAAAGTCTTAAATAAACAGGTCCATCTATTTTAGATATTTCTTCTATAGCCCAACGTGTTTGTGTATCATCTGATGTACACATTACTGTCATATTGGGAAGAGTCCTCATTAAACTTAAATCTTCTAACATTTGATGTGTAGCTCCATCCTCACCAACAGTTATTCCGCAATGAGTACTACATATTTTCACATTTAACTTTGGATAACATATACTAGTTCTAATTTGCTCATATGCCCTACCTGCTGCAAATACTGAAAACGTACTTGCATATGGAATTAGTCCACATGTTGCAAAACCGAGCTGCAGTTCCTAACATATCTTGTTCTGCAATCCCCATATCGAAAAATCTTTCTGGAAATTTTTTCGCAAATATATTTGTTTTTGTAGCCTCACTTAAATCCGCATCCAAAACAACAATTTTTTCATTTTTTTCTCCGATATTTGCCAATGCTTCTCCGTAACTTTGCCTTGTCGCAATTTTTATCTCATCATTCATATTAAATTTCTCCTTAATATTTTAATTCTTCTAGTGCATTTTTATATTGCTCTTCGTTAGGTGATTTTCCATGCCATCCAACTTGATTTTCCATAAATTTTATGCCTTTTCCCTTTATTGTTTTTGCTATTATAGCTGTTGGCTTTCCTTTATTTTCTCTTGCTTTGTTAAATGCACTTAATATTTCATTCATATCATGTCCATTTATATTTATAACTTCAAATCCAAAGCTTTCAATTTTCTTATCTATTGGGTTTACATTTTTTATTTTGTCAATGTTCCCATCAATTTGTAGATTATTATTATCAATAATTACACACAAATTATCTAAGCAATAGTGTGAAGCACTCATTAAAGCTTCCCAAATTTGCCCTTCTTCTATTTCTCCATCCCCAACTAGGCAATAAACTCTATAATCTTTTTTATTTAATTTTGCAGCCATTGCCATGCCATTTGCAACAGATAGACCTTGTCCTAATGAACCAGTCGTCATATCTACTCCATCTGTTTTATTCATATCTGGATGTCCTTGTAAGTTTGAACTAATTTTTCTAAATGTTTTAAGATCTTTTTTCTCAATAAATCCTCTTTCTGCAAGTGTTGCATATAATGCTGGTGAAGCATGACCTTTAGATAAAATAAATCTATCTCTATCACTCCATTTTGGCTTTTTATTATCTATATTCATTTCGTTAAAAAATAATACTGTTAAGATGTCAGCACATGATAAAGATCCTCCAGGATGTCCAGATTTTGCATTATACACAGCTTCTATAATTCCTATTCTAATATTTCTCGAAATATTTTCCAGGTCATTAATATTAGTAATTTTCAAAATAACAACCTCCTCTTTTACAATATTTAAATACATTCTACTATAAGCATATATTTTTTACAAGATTTTAAGTCTCAATTTCTAATATTCTATTTACAAATTTATTTATCTAATATAAAATATTTGAAGGTGAGAAAATGAACACTTTTATTAGTAATTCAGAAAAAGACACTATGAAATTAGCTAAAAAGTTGGCTAAATATTTTTCAAGTGGAGATATTATAATTTTATCTGGAAATTTAGGCTCTGGTAAAACTAAATTTACAGAAGGCTTTTTAAGTTATTTTAATCTTCAAAATGAAATATCTAGTCCTACTTTTACTATTGTAAATGAATATAAAAATAGTTTATGCAAAATTAATCATTTTGATGTTTATAGGCTAGAAGACATTGATGAATTTTATGCTATTGGCGGAGAAGAATATTTTTCTAATCGGTATTACATTAATCGAATGGGGTGAACTTATAGAACCTATAATATATTCCGATTATTTAAAAATTTCTTTCTCTAAGGATAACACTAATGATAATAGAAGAATACTAAATTTTGAAGCCCATGGGAAAAAATATGAAAATATAATTAAGGAAGTGCTATAACGTGAAAATATTAAGTATAACAACATCTAGTAGTATATGTTCTGTTTCTATATCAAATGATTATACATTGATAAATGAACTTAGCATTGATGATAATAAAACACATTCTGAAAACTTAATGCCATTAATTGATGAATTGTTTAAGAGTACAAATATGAATTTACATGACATCAATCTTATTGTTTGCGATAAAGGGCCTCGGTTCTTTTACTGGAATTAGAATTGGCCTTGCCTCTTCTAAAGCTATGGCTGAAGTTTATAATATACCAATAGTTTCTGTGAGTTCATTAGATAGCCTAGCTTATAATGTAGAATTTAATGGTAATATATGTAGTATAATAGATGCCAAGAACAATCAAGTATATATGGGATTATATGATTGTAATAGGAAAATTTTATCAGATTATATAGCAGATGATATCAATACTTGCATTAATATTATTAATAAATTCAATTCTAATTTTATGTTTGTTGGTGATGGTTCAATAGTGCATAAAAATTTATTGGTTACTAATTTTAAGAGTAATTCTAATTTTAGTACATCAAATACACTAAATGCTTTTGCTTTTTCTAGATGTGGATTAGATAAATTTAACTCTGGATTTGTAGAAAATAGTGATAATGTTCTTCCAATGTATTTGAGGAAATCTCAAGCCGAAAGGATGAAAGATATAAATGGAAATTAAAATCTCAAACATGACATTATCTGATTTAAATAATATCGATTTTGGTAATAATAATTTATTATCAAGTTTTAATTTTCCAAATTATAAATGTATTGTTGCAAAAATCAAAAATGAAATAACTGGATTTGCAATTTTATGGTTTTCTGTTGATGATGTACATATTATTGATATATTTGTTAAAGAAGTATATAGAAATAAAGGAATTGGAAGTAGTTTATTACAGGAATTAATAAATATTTCTAAAAATTATAATTATTCAGAAATAACCCTTGAAGTTAATGTACATAACCTACCAGCACAAAAATTATATAATAAATTTCATTTTGAAAAAGTAGGAATTAGGAAAAAATATTATAATAATACTGATGATGCTATTATTATGACTTTACATATTTAATTAAATTTTAGGAGGTACTTATGAAAAAAAATGAATTAAATTACAAAGATTTAAAAGATGTATGTAACCCAAACATTTTTAATTTTGAAACAACTGCTGAACTTGATTCATCAAATATCATTTATGGGCAAGATAGAGGTATAAAAGCTTTAAAATTCGGCTTAAGTGTTGATGTTAAAGGATATAATTTATATCTAGAAGGTCCTAGTGGTGTTGGTAAAACAATGTACACCAAAAACTATCTTAATGAAATTTCCAAAAAGCAAAAAACACCTAATGATTGGTGTTATATATATAATTTTGACAATCCAAACGAACCAATTGCCGTATCTCTCCCTGCTGGTCAAGGAAAAGAATTTAAAGATGATATGGATGATTTTATAAAAGATGTTAAAACAGATATAAAAAGAACTTTTGAAAATGAAGATTTTGAAAAAGAAAAAACATTAATAAAACAAGAATTTGAAGAAAAAAGAACATTACTACTTGAAAAATTGAATAAAAAAACTATGCAACATGGTTTTCAAATAAAAACAGCACAAAATGGAATCTATATGATGCCCGTTATTGATGGTGAAACAATTAATGAAGAGGATTTTGAAAAACTAGATGAAGCTGTAAAAAAAGAATTTGAAGACAATTCTAATATTGTGCAACAACAAATTTTTGAGGCAATAACTGAAATAAAAGCAATTGAAAAAGCATCTGATAAAAAACTTCAGGAATGGCAATCAAACATTGCATTACTCACTATAAATGTCCATATAAGCACCATCAAAACTAAATATAAGAAAAATAAAAAAATAATTAAATTTTTAGAAAATATAAAAAAGGATATTTTAAAAAATATCCCTGCTTTCCTTGAAGAAGACAAAAAAAATAATCAGCAACAATTAGTAAGACAGGAACCTCCAAAGCCTTGGAATAATTATAAAGTAAATCTATTTATTGATAATAGTGAAGTTGAAGGTGCTCCTGTTATAATGGACTCTAATTATTCATATCATAATATATTTGGCAGATTAGAATACGAAAATCAATATGGAGCATTAAAAACAGATTATACAATGATTAAACCACGGTTTACTTCATAAAGCTAATGGTGGCTATATAATGCTACAAGCAAAAGATTTAATTTCAAATCCTGCATGTTATGAAGCATTAAAAAAAGCTTTAACTGTAAAGGAAATTAATATTGAAAATACAACTGACCAACGCTCTTCTATGGTACTTGTTTCTTTAAAACCAGAACCAATTCCTTTGGATTTAAAAGTATTATTAATAGGAGATGCAAATATTTATTATACTCTGCTTTCTATTGATAGTGATTTTAGGAAATTATTTAGAATAAAAGTTGAATTTGAAGAAAGTGCTCCAAAAACAGATGAAAACATTAACAAATTAGCCAAATTTATTCATAGTTTTTGCGAAAAAGAAAATTTATTACCTCTAGATAAAGAAGCAACAGCTAAAATTGTAGAATTTTCTTCTAGACTTGCTGATGATAAAACAAAACTTTCTACAAAGTTTAACGAAATTGGTGAAATAGTTGGTGAAGCTTCTACTTGGGCAAAACTTAACAAACAAAAATTAGTTACTAAAGAATTTATTCAAAAAGCTTTAGATGAAAGAATTGATAGAATTAAAAAATATGATTCAAAATATTTAGAAATGATTCAAGAAAATACTCTATTAATAACAACAGATGGCTTTGAGGTTGGACAAATAAATGGATTAACTGTTATGACAATACGGTGATTATACATTTGGGAAACCTTCAAAAATAACTGCCAATACCTATCTAGGTAAAAGTGGGATAGTTAATTTAGAAAGAGAAGTCGAAATGTCAGGAACAACTCATTCAAAAGGTGTTTTAATACTCTCTGGATATTTAGGTGAAACATTTGCTCAAAAATTTCCTCTTTCTCTAACTGCAAGTATATGTTTTGAACAATTATATAGTGGTGTTGATGGTGATAGTGCATCAAGTACTGAGTTATATGCAATTTTATCTAGTCTTTCTGGTATACCAATTAATCAATCTATTGCTGTTACTGGTTCAGTTAATCAAAAAGGAAAAATACAACCAATTGGTGGTGTTAATGAAAAAATAGAAGGATTTTTCCAAGTTTGTAAAATGCGTGGTTTAAATGGAAAACATGGAGTTATAATACCTGTTCAGAATAAAAGAAATTTAAATCTTTCTGATGAAGTTTTAGGTGCTGTAAAATCAGGTAAATTCCATATATATGCAATAGACTCTATCGAAGAGGGAATTGAAATTTTAACTGGAGTTCCCGCAGGTCAGAAAGATAAGAGCGGAAATTTTCCTGCCGGTTCTGTAAATTATTTAGTTAGTGAAAAATTAAAAGAATATGCTAAATTAGCTGCTTCTTTAAATAATAAATAACCTAATCAAGTTTAAAAAAATAATCAAAGTATAAAAACTTTGATTATTTTTGCATTTTTTCTAAAACATATTCTAGATCTTTGCTTAAATCTTCAAGCATTACTATTTTTATTCCTTTTGGCTTTCCATAAACATATTCATCTATTATTTTTTTAAATCTTATTATATTCTCTAGTTCTGGTTTTAATTCACTTGAAAAGTTTTCGGCTCTTTTTATTAATAATTCTCTTATTGTTACTATATCTTCATTGCTTGCACAAGAAATTCTT
>CALWZV010000042.1 GCA_944386115.1 uncultured Clostridia bacterium | reverse complement strand
ATTTTTCTTGGTACTTGACAGAACTTAAAATTAAGTTTTTGATTTATATTTATATACTTCAATATTCACCTCATTTCATTTTGAAATTATGCACTCACAATTTCAATAAAAAGGACTACTAACCTAAATTAGTAATCCATTCCAAAATCCTGAAATAACTTGTTTTTAATTTCTATCATAAAAGTAATTGTTACCATGCACAATTTATAGTTAATGCAACTTTATTTTCATTGGTTTCTACACTATAAATGGGCAAATCTTTTGATGTTTTTGCTGATGTTTGCATTGTTTCATTTTCTACTGGCATAAAGTTTCCCGCAACAAATAGCATTATTATTATGCAAATTGTTATTAAGTATGATATTATTTTTTCTTTTTTTAATAATATAAGCATAAAGCTTTCCTCCTTTATAAGTTATGCCATATTTATATGCTTATTTATTAATAATTAGAACTTCTGTTACTTGTATTTAAATAATAGCTTTTTTTACGTTTTCTATTTTAATTTTATTAGCAAATAATTTATTTGCTATTTCAATAAATTTGCATTTTGTGTCTGTAAGAAATATTTCATGTTTACCTGCCATTGTATTATTATCTAAACCATTTTCTTTCAGCATTTTAGCTAAAGTTTTACTAACTTGTTTAGCAGTATTTATTATTTCTACTTTTTCTCCTAACTCTTCTTGTATAAGTTTAGTAAATAATGGATAATGTGTGCATCCTAATATTAATTTGTCAAGTCCTTCATTTTTCAGTTCTTTCATGTATTCTTTTATTACAAGTCTTGCTATTTCATTTTCTGTAAATCCTTCTTCTGCCATTGGTGCAAGAAGTGGACATGCTTTATTTATTACCTGTATATTATTATTTTTGCTCTTTATATTGTTTTCCCATGAATTACTATTAATTGTTCCTTCTGTAGCAATCACCCCAATTTTATGTACACTTTCATCAATTATATTATTTACAGTTGGTTCTATTATGCCTATAATTGGAATGTCATATATTTTCTGCATTTCTTCTAATGCTTGGCTAGTTGCAGTACCACATGCAATTACTATTAATTTAACATTATATTTCATTAAAAAATTAATATTTTCTTTTGTAAGCTCTATTATTGTTTCTTTAGATTTTCCTCCATATGGAAATTTTGCAGTGTCTCCCAAATATATAATATTTTCACTTGGAAAATCATTAGCTATTTCCGAAAAAACTGTAATTCCTCCTATTCCTGAATCAAAAATTCCTATTGACCTATTGTCCATAAGTTCCCTCCAATTTTGTATATATTCTATGTAATATTTCTTATTCATTATACAACAAATATATTAACATATCCACAAAATGTAGTAAATCGAATTTTGTCACATTATATGTTTTGTTGCATAATATATATTAAGCTATTGCTTAAATATTATAAAAAGAGGTTGATTTTATGGATTTTGATAAAAAACCATGCCCAATATTAGAAGTTAATGGAATTTCTGAAGCAGGAAAGCAATTTGATTTAGAAATTACTTTGCCAGAAGACGAAAGAGATGCAATTTTTGGTATAGTAAAAAATTGTTATAATGAACCTGTATCTGATGCTGTTGTAAAACTTATTGAAATATGTAAAGAATATGGCAAAGAGGAAAGAAAACCAGTTTCTCATACTTTTACAGATAAAGATGGTGAATTTGTTTTTGGCCCATTATGTCCTGATAGAAAATACGAAATTCAAATATGGGTAAATAAAGTAAAACATTTTAAAATTTGTGCAGTTTGTAAACATGAAGGAAAATGCTTAAAAGGAATAGACCTTAACTGTGATTTTAAACCTGAATGTTGTGATAAAGAAGAAGACTGCTGTAAGTAATATTCATACTATATCATAACCACCAGTAAAACTGGTGGTTATGATTATAACATTCCCATTTTTCTCATAAATTGCTTGCCCATTTTCACCATTTTCTTTTTCTTACTACACATACCATCTGCACAAGCCATTGCTATTCCTGCTGTTATCATTCCTCCAACTATCATACCTTTTACAAATTTCATATTCATGTTTACCTCCTTTTTTACTTATTATGTCTGCTTCTTTTTTAAAATATACTCTTTTATTAATGAATAAATTTCATAAACAGCAATCAATGCTAAAAAAATACCAAAATATCTTTTTAAATTTTTTTGTTCTGTAATCATTGATAATTTAGCTCCAATACATGCACCTATTATTCCAAATATTATTACTACAAACCCTAATTTATAATCTATTATTTTTTGTTTTATATTCACAATAATAGCAGCTATAGAAGTTGGAATAAAAAAAACTATATTAGTCGCCTGTGCTACATGTTGATCAATATTTAAAAAAACGGATAATATTAGTATTAATATTGTTCCACCGCCCATGCCGTGTTCCACTTATAATTCCAGAAATACCTCCAGCTAAATATTCTATCAACTCTTACCCCCTTATATTATCATTCTTATAGAAGCATATATTAAAAACATAATAAAAATAATCCTTAATGTCTTTTTAGACAATATCTTAAGTAATCTTGCACCTATTACTCCTCCTATTATTCCTCCTATTGCACATTTTATTCCTATATTCCAATCAATAAAATCATTTTTAAAATAAAAAAGTCCACCTACTACTACCATTGGAAGAATTGAAAAAATAGATGTTGCTCTTGCTTTTATATCATCCAATTTTAATATATGAACAAAAGCTGGAACAAGTATCATCCCCCCTCCAGCTGAAAAAAAGCCAGTAATAAAACCAGCAAATACTCCAATTATCATTTTTAAAATATATTTTTTCATATTGTAATTCTCCTGGGGTTAAACTTTGTTTTTGTTTTTTATCATTTAACTCTGGAAATTATTAGATTTAAATTTATATATATTTTTGCTATTTTAAAAAATTTTATACATTTAGAATCAATTATTTTTGACCTGCAAACCATTGCTCCGCAAATTGTGTTAAAACATTATCACATCTTAACATTTGATTTATAATTTCTCTTTTTAATTCCTCTTCTTTTATATTGTCTGCTATATCTAAAAATTTTTGAAGTTCTTTTAAATATTCTTTGCTATTTCTTTTCCAATCTGTCTGTATCGTTTGTTTTCTTCTAAAACACATTTTTTCTCCTTCATATCTTTTAGTAACATTTAATTACACTTAACGTTATTTTTAAGAGTAGTATGTGCATTTTATTATATAAAATGATAAAATACAAGTATATTTTACAATTTTCTACATTTTATGCAAAGGAAGATTTTATTAATGATCAGAATTCACTTATCAACTTTACTCGGAAAAAACAAAATGAGCCAGAAAACCTTATCTTTATTAACTAATATAAGGCCTGGCACAATTTCAAAAATGTATTATGAAGAAATTAAAAGAATTGATATTAGACATATTAATAATATCTGCAAAGCGCTTAATTGCACGGTTTCTGATTTGATAGAATACATTCCTGATAAGAAATAATTATTTTATTAACTCATAAGTGTGGTTTTTACTATTGTTCTTCATCATAATATTTTGTTCCTAACATTTTATCTGGCAAGTACTGCTGTTCTACAAAATGACCCGGATAATCATGTGGGTATTTATATCCAACACCATATCCTAAATTACTCATTCCTTCCGCTGGAGCATTTCTTATATGCATTGGTATTTCTCCAGTATCTTTAGTTCTTACATCTTCTAATGCTTTATCTATTCCAATATAACAACTATTAGATTTCTTTGATTTTGCAACATATGTTGCAGCATGTGATAAAATAATTCTAGCTTCTGGCATTCCAACCATCGTGACTGCCTGCATTGCAGATGTTGCAACAACAAGTGCATTCGAATTTGCCATTCCAACATCTTCTGATGCACATATAACAATTCGTCTTGCTAAAAAAACGGGATCTTCTCCTCCATCAATTGCTCTTGCTAAGTAAAAAATTGTTGCATCAGGGTCACTACCTCTCATTGATTTTATAAATGCACTTATATTATCATAATGACTATCACCATTTTTATCAAAAATTGCTTTTCTCCTATTCATGCTTTGACTCATTATTTCATCTGTTATAACTATTTTTCCATCAGAATTCATATTTGTTGTTAATACTGCAACCTCTAGCCCATTTAGTGCTGTTCTTACATCTCCATTAGAAGCTATAGCTATTTTCATTAAAAGTTTTTCATCTATTTCCACATTGAAACTACCAAGTCCCTCTTCACTAGTTAATGCATTTTTTAAAATTTTAAATATGTTTTCTTCTGTTAATGGTTCTAATTTTATTACCATTGAGCGAGATATAAGTGCTTTGTTAACCTCAAAATATGGATTTTCTGTTGTTGCACCTATTAGTATAATTGTTCCATCTTCTACAAAAGGCAAGAGCGCATCTTGCTGTAATTTATTAAATCTATGAATTTCATCTATAAATAAAATACATTTTCCACTTGGATTTAGCAATCTATTTTTTGCTTCTTCAACAGCTGATTTTATGTCCGCAATTCCTGCTGTAACTGCATTTATTTTTTTAAATTTATATTTTGTTGTTTCACTTATAACTTTCGCTAAAGATGTTTTCCCACATCCTGGTGGTCCCCACAAAATAAGGCTTGATAATCTATCTGCCTTTATTGTTCTATATAGTAATTTATCCTTTCCTAAAATATGTTCTTGACCAACAAAATCTTCCAATTTCTTTGGTCTTACTCTATATGCTAATGGTTGATTTAAATCCATATAAGTTACATCCCCTTTTATTTCGATAATAAATTTAAAATCTTTCGTATTATATCTTCAACAGTCATATTTTTCGTATCTATTTTTTCAATTGCTTTATCAATTTCTTTTGTATTATATCCTAATACTTGTAAAGCAGAAATTGCTTCTTTGGTTGCATCTAAATTTTCATAAGAGCTTTGTGAATTCTCTTCTTCTCTAATTGATGTTTCTGTTTTTAGCTTATCTTTCAACTCCACTATAAGCCTTTCTGCTGTTTTCTTACCCACTCCTGGTATCTTAACTAATTTTGAAACATCATTTGTAATAACGGCTAAAGCAAAATCAGATGGTCTTATTTCTGAAATCATTGTAATTGCAGATTTTGCTCCAACACCACTAATAGACAATAATAATTCGAACATTTTTCTTTCATCATTATTTAAGAAACCATATAATTTTATGTTATCTTCTCTTACATAATAATATGTATGTACTTTTACCTGTTCATCTAATTCTCCTACTTTGTTTATGGAACTATTTGGCATAAAAACTCTATACCCTATACCCATAACATCTATTACAACATAATTTTCCCCTTTTTCAGCTAAAACACCTTTTATATATGCAAACATATTTCCTCCTACTTTTACAAAACAAATTTTCCTATATTGTAGCATATAAAAAAAATTTTTTAAAGTTTTTTTGTAAATTATATTTTAGTTTGTTTCTATTTTAAGAAAAGTGGCTTCGCCTATTGTAGCGTTTTGCTTCGCAAATACGCACTGCCCAAGGAAACTTAGGCCTTGTTGCTCCGGAAATTTCTAACGAAATTTTCGGAGCAATAAAAACTTTAAAACTTGATATTTTTGGTATTTGATTATATACTTACAAAAGAAAGGATTTTATGTATGGATAATTTTTTAAATAGAACTGAATTATTAATTGGAACGGATAATGTAAAAAAACTACAAAAATCACATGTAGCTGTTTTTGGAATTGGTGGAGTTGGTTCTTATACTGTAGAAGCATTAGTTAGAGCTGGTATATATAATATATCAATTATAGATAATGATATAATTGATATAACAAATATAAACAGACAATTAATAGCAGACACAAGTGTTATAGGGAAATCTAAAGTTGAAGTTGAAAAAGAAAGATTATTAAAAATTAATCCTGAGCTAAATATAAAAACATATATGGAATTTTATGATTCTAGTAAAAACGACAAATTGATTTCTAGCTCTTATGATTATATTGTTGATGCAATTGATAATATAAATTCTAAAATTTCATTAATTGTTTCAGCCAAACACTCGAATATTCCTATAATATCTTCAATGGGAACTGGAAATAAGTTAAACCCAACTTTATTTGAAGTATCTGATATTTATAAAACATCTATGTGTCCCCTTGCCAAAATAATTAGAAAAGAATTACGTAAAAACAATATTCAAAATTTAAAAGTTGTATATTCCAAAGAAAAACCAGTTGTACAAAACTTTGATGTTATTCCTAGCATTTCTTTTGTTCCATCTGTATGTGGACTTTTAATTGCAGGTGAGGTTATTAATGATATTATTAAAAAATAATTTTATAAATATTCAATAAATCCAATGTCAAAAAATGTCGATTTGTCTTTTATCATTTTAAATGTATATTTTTCAACTATTATATCAATAATAGGATAAAGATGAATTATACTGTGAGTTAAAATATACTCTTAAGTTTCTGTATGTCTTAACCCGTCAATGCTATATTTTAAGCAGGAAGGTGGTATATATTATGGCATTGGATTACGCTGTTATTGGTGAAAGATTAAAAAAAGCTAGATTAAATAAAAAATATACTCAAGAAGCATTAGCTGAAAAATTAGATGTATCTGTAGCATTTTTAAGCAGAATTGAACGTGGAAGTTCTCATGTTAATTTAAAAAGACTTGCACAACTATGCTCTGTTTTAGGCGTTACAGAAGGATATATTTTAAATGGTACTTCTAGTAAATCTACTCACTATTTGAATAATGACTTTAAAGAATTACTAGGCAAGTGTTCACCTGAAAAGGTAAAACTTATCTATAATTTAGCAAAGGTTGTGGCAGAAGAAGAATAGCTTTTATTCTAATTAAAAAAATCAACTCTAGTGAGTTGATTTTTTTAATTAGAATATGAAAAATCTCCAGATTTTTCTGTAGCAACAAGGTTAAGTTAATTTAAAATTTTTCTTTCAATTTAAAAGATAGATTAATCTATTACTAAATGATATAATAAATGTGTTAATTATTCTAAAGGAGGAATATTTAAATGAATAAATATATGAAAATAGCCAAAGAACTTGCTAATGATAATTTAATTACAAATTCTGGTGGACCATTTGGTGCATGTATTGTTAAAAACGGAAAAATTATAGGTAAAGGTTCTAATAATGTATTAAAAAACAATGATCCAACTGCACATGCAGAAATAATGGCTATTAGAGATGCCTGTAATAATATAAATTCATATGATTTAAGCGATTGTGAACTCTATACAAGTTGTTATCCATGCCCAATGTGTTTATCTGCAATTATTTGGTCAAATATAAAGAAAGTATATTATGGTAATACAAAAGAAGATGCTGCAAACATTGGATTTAGAGATGATTTTATTTATAATTATATTAATAATTTATCAAATGGTAATCAAGATCCTAATGTTCTTTTATTAGAATGCATAGATAGAAGTAATACAATAGAGGAATTTAATAAATTTAAAAATAAAAACGATAAAGTGATTTATTAAATGTTAAAACTGTTTTTTATTGCAAAAAGCTCATATTTTCTTGAATTTTGTGAAATAATATGATATATTAAATGATGCTCATATTTAATTTAATTATAAAGAAAGGTGATAATTTATGAATTTTGAACAATGGAACAACTTTAATAAAGGAGAATGGCAAAAAGAAATAAATGTAAGAAATTTCATTCAAAAAAATTATACTCCATATGAAGGTGATTCTAGTTTTTTAGTTGGCCCTAGTGAGAATACAAAAAAGCTATGGGATGAAGTTTTAGAACTTTACAAAAAGGAGAAAGAAAATGGTGGTGTTTTAGCTGTAGACGCTGAAACTGCTTCAACAATTTCAAGCCATGAAGCAGGATATATTGATAAAGACATTGAAGAAATTGTTGGACTTCAAACAGATAGTCCATTAAAAAGAGCTATTATGCCAAATGGTGGTATTAGAATCGTAGAAAAATCATGTGAAGCTCAAGGTTTAAAAGTTTCTGATAAATTAGAAGATATTTACCATAATTATAGAAGAACACATAATGATGGAGTTTTTGCTGCATATACACCAGAAATAAGAGCAGCTAGAAGCTCACATATAATTACAGGGCTTCCAGATGGATATGGTCGTGGTAGAATAATTGGTGATTATAGAAGAGTTGCTCTATATGGAGTGGATGCTTTAATAGAAGATAAGAAAAAGCAATTACAATCATTGGAAGTAGCAAGTATAACAGAAGACACCATAAGAGATAGAGAAGAAATTCATGATCAAATAGCTTCATTAGAAGAATTGAAAGTTATGGCTTCAAAATATGGTTTTGATATTTCAGTTCCTGCAAAAGATGCAAAAGAAGCTGTTCAATGGACATACTTTGGATATCTTGGTGCAATAAAAGAGCAAAATGGTGCAGCAATGAGTTTAGGTAGAGTTTCTTCTTTCCTAGATATATATTTTGAAAGAGATTTTAAATTAGGTAAATTAACAGAAGAACAGGCACAAGAAATAATGGACCAATTTGTTATGAAGCTTAGAATGGTAAGGTTTTTAAGAACTCCTGAATATGATGAACTATTTAGTGGTGACCCTGTTTGGGTAACAGAAAGTATAGGTGGTATGGGAATTGATGGTAGAACATTAGTTACTAAAAACTCATTCAGAAT
>CALWZV010000041.1 GCA_944386115.1 uncultured Clostridia bacterium | reverse complement strand
AAAAAAATGCAAAACTGCTGGTATAAAACCTGTAATGATTACTGGTGATCATAAAATAACCGCTATTGCAATAGCAAAAGAGCTTGGAATATTGAATAATGAGTCAGAAGCAATAACAGGAAGTGAACTAGAAAAAATGACTCAAGAAGAACTAACAAAGAATATAAGAAATTATTCCGTATATGCAAGAGTTTCTCCAGAACATAAAGTAAGAATAGTAAAAGCATGGCAAGCAAACGGAGAAATAGTAGCAATGACTGGAGACGGAGTTAATGATGCACCAGCTTTAAAAACAGCAGATATAGGTTGTGCAATGGGAATTGTTGGAACAGATGTTGCAAAAGAAGCTGCAGATGTTATATTAACAGATGATAATTTTAGCTCAGTTGTTGCTGCTGTAGAAGAAGGAAGAAGAATTTATGATAATATATTAAAAGCAATTCAGTTTTTGCTTTCTAGTAATGTTGGAGAGATAATTGCATTATTTGTTGCTATTTTAATAACGCCAATACTAGCACATGTGTTTGGAATATCTGATATAAGTGGTTTAGAACCTTTACTTCCAATACACATATTATGGATAAATTTGGTAACAGATTCACTACCTGCTTTAGCATTAGCAGTAGATCCAGCAGCTAAGAATATTATGGAAAGGAAACCATTAAAACAAGGGAAAGGCATTTTTACTAAAGGAATGACAATGAGAATAATATACCAAGGAATAATGATAGGAATTATAACAATAATTGCTTTTATAATAGGTCTTGCAACTACAAATTCTACAGATGCAGAAAGAATAAAAGCAGGGCAAACTATGGCTTTTTGTGTACTTGCATTATCACAATTGGTGCATATATATAATATAAGAGATAATAAAAAATCAATTTTTAAAACAAATATTTTCAATAATAGTAAATTAATATTAGCTACTATTGCTTCAGCAGCATTAATGTTTATAATATTGTTTATACCTGGTTTAAGAGAGATTTTTGGAATTGCATTATTACCAAAAGAAAATATATTAGAAGTTATACTATTAGTACTTTCTCCAATAGTAATAGTAGAAATTGCAAAATTGCTTAAGATAAATACAACTAAAGATGAATAAATACACAAATTAGGTAGTAAGTAAAAAGATATTCTGAAATTAAAACAGAATATCTTTTATTTTGTCGAGAATTGTTATATAATTATATTAATGAGGTAATAAAATATGAAGTTAGATATAATAGAGGTAAAAAAAGAAAATGGGAAAAAGAAATTTGCAATAACTTTATTGATTATTATATTAATATTCGTATTAATATTTATATTAGTTAAGAACTCAAAAAATAATAATAAAAATACAAATGAATATGTTGAAGAAGAAAATATAATAGAAAATAATATCCAAGAAAATAAAACAAACACTTCACAAAAGCTTGTTGAAAATATTTCTAACATATATAACATAGGAGAGAAGAATGTTTATTTAACTTTTGATGATGGACCATCTAAAACCGTAACACCTCTTATATTAGATTTATTAAAAGAAAAAGATGTAAAAGCAACTTTTTTTGTATTAGGTAGTAGAGCAGAATTGTATCCGGAACTAGTAAAAAGAGCATATGATGAAGGACATTATATAGCTAATCATGGATATTCACATATATATGATAACTTGTATGCATCTTCAGAAACAATAATTTCTGAATTTGAAACAACAGAAAATTTGATAAGACAAGCCATTCAAGATGAAAATTATGAATCTCATCTTATTAGATTTCCTGGTGGTTCAAAGGGAAACCAATATTCAGATATAATTTCACAAACAATTCCAATACTAAAAGAAAGAAATATTGCATATTTAGATTGGAATGCATTAACAGGAGAATCAAGTGGGAAAAAAACAAAAGAAGCTATGTGGGAGAATTTTATATGGACTACAGAAAACAAAAATAATATAGTATTATTAATGCATGATGCGGGAGATAAAATTCTTGTATATGAATTACTACCACAAATAATTGAGTATTTTACTAATAATGGATATACATTTAAAACAATATATGACTTATTTTAGCAATAAAGGAGGTCGATTTTAATGAAATGTGTTGTAACAGGTGCAAGTGGTCATGTGGGAAATGTGCTTGTTAGAGAACTTGTAAAAAAAGGGTATGAAGTTACAGCATTAATTCATGAAAATGAAAATATTGATTATTTAAAAGAATTAAATGTTGTAATAAAACATGGAGATGTAAGAGATTTAAAAAGTCTAGAAGATGCTTTTAGAGGAAATCAAATTGTTTTTCATTTGGCTGGAATTGTTGATATAGGAAGTATGAAGAAAAATTTAATATATGATGTTAATGTAAATGGTACTAAAAATGTCTATGAAGCTTGCAAGAAAGAGAAAATAAAAAGACTAGTATATACAAGCTCAGTACATGCTATACCTGAAAAAAGAAAGGGAGAAACAATAACAGAAACCAAAAGCTTTTCTAGTAAATTAGTAAAAGGAACATATGCAAAAACAAAGGCAGAGGCAACAAAGTTTTTGCTTGAAAACTATAATGATGATATGGAAATTGTTATTGTTCATCCATCTGGAATAATTGGACCTTATGAATATATTACAACTAATTTAGGACAACTAATTATTGATGCAGCACATAAGAAAATAGGTGCATATCTAGAAGGTGGATATGATTTTGTTGATGTAAGAGATGTAGTAGAGGGAATTGTACTTGCTGCAGAAAAAGGCAAAAATGGAGAATGTTATATATTATCTGGACATTATATTAGTGTGAAAGATTTGTTACAAAAGCTTGAAGAAATAACTAATGTAAAAGCACCCAAATTTAAAATTGCTAGATGGTTTGCATATATTACAGGATTTTTTGCAGAACTTCATTATAAAAGGTTAAAACAAAAGCCATTGTTTACTTCATATTCTGTATATACATTGGGAACTAATAGTAATTTTTCAAGTGAGAAAGCGAAAAAAGAATTGGGATATAAAACAAGAGAATTAGATGAAACATTAATAGATACCGTAAATTGGTTTAAAAAACAGGGTAAAATATAATAATTTTAATCAGATAACCTCTTATTCTATATATTATAGTTGTTGAATAATTATAGAATAAGAGGTGTTATTTTTGAATTTATTAACTATATGTGGGATAGGTTTTGGTTTAGCAATGGATGCATTAGCAATTTCGATTGCAAATACAATGTGCTATAAAAATATAAATAAAAAATTTATTGCTCTTACAGCTATCTTTTTTGGGATATCACAAGGAATTATGCCAATGATAGGATTTTTTCTAGGAAAAACTTTTATGAAAAATATTGAAAAAATATATAATTATGTTTCACTTATAATTCTTGGCTATATTGGTGTAAAAATGATAGTTGAAACAGTAAAAAAATCAAAATTAAAAATCGATTACCTAGATAAGAAGAAAATAAATTCTAAAGTAATATTTGCACAAGGAATAGCAACAAGCATAGATGCATTTGTTGTAGGTATAAATTTTTCTGCAATACCAGATAATAAAAATATATTTGAATATTGTGTGATAATTTCGATTATAACTATATTTTGTTGCTTTATAGGAGGATTATTGGGTAAAAGGATAGGCAAAGTATTAGAGAAAAAAGGAGAAATCTTAGGAGGAATTATTTTAATAATAATAGGATTAAAGATTTTTTTCGAAAATAGTTTCTAAAAAAGTTTACAAATATTATTTGTAAACTTTTTTAAAGTAATAAATTGGTTAATTCCCCAGTATAATAAATATCTAGCTTGTTCATAGCCCTTGTTATAGCAACATAAAGAAGTTTGATATCTAGAGAAGAATTAGTATAAGAGTTTGTATTCGCATTTGAGATTATTACTACATCAAATTCTAATCCTTTAGCTAAATATGAAGGAACAATAGAAATGCCTGCATTATATTCAGAATCCTTACTTTTTATAAGATTTATATTATTATTTAATTTTTTTAATTTATTATATAGCATTATACATTCATCTTGTGTTTTACCAATAATTGCAATTGATTTATACCCTTCAGATGTATACTGATTTATTTTTTTTATTATTTCAGAGATAATTTCATTTATGTTTTGTTTTTGTGATATTGAAATAGAATTCTTGTTATGAATTATTGGTTCACCTAGTACAATATATTCTTTTTCATGAGTTGGTAGATGTGATATAACAGTATTTGCAATATTCATAATCTCAGCAGTGGTTCTATATGTCTTCTTTAGAGTTGTATATATTGGTTTTGTGTCAGCAAACTCTAGATCTATAAAATCTTTCCAGTTTTCAATACCTCTGTATGAATGTACACCGCTGAGCGATGTCTCCTAGAATTGTTAATGAATTACTATTTAATATGGTTTTTAAAGTCCAAAATTGAAACTCACCATAATCTTGAGCTTCATCTATTATTATGTGTTTTAAATTCATTTTTGATTTTATACCATATATTTTGTAGTGAATATATAGTATAGGTGCTAAATCTTCAAAAGAAATTTCTTTGTTTATAATATTTTTTAATGTGTTTTTTTGTAAATATGTTAATAACTTTTCATCATACTTAAATTTAAATTCTTCTAAAAAGTGTTCTAAAAAGTGTTTATAAAATCCAAGAGCATCTATATTAGGAAGTGTATTAAAATACTCATTTACTAATTTATCTGGTTTTTTTTCTAAAATATGTATGATATCTTCATATTGTTCAAATATTTCAATTCTTTTGGCATATATATCTTTTTCAGAGAGTTCTAAGTAATAAAGGTTAGATATTTTTTCTTTTCTTATTGATTTTAATTTTTCAATTATGATTGGTATTTTTGAATTTAAATTTGATAATAAATGTTTTTTTATTTCTAATATTCTTTTATAAAATGGATAAATTTTATATGTGTTTAAAAATAATTCTTGTATTTCAGAAAAAGGTGTTATTAAAGTACCTTCTATAATAAAATCTTTTTTTTGAATATAATTTTCTTCAATTGCTTTTAGAAAATTATCTACTATATCTTTAAATTTCATAGAAGATTTAAATTTAGATTCTTGAATCATAAGCAAAACGTCACCATTATTTATATTATCAAAGTCCTTGTTAACTATTGCAACTAATTTTTCATTGCTATCAGAAATTTTTAGACGTTTACCTATGATATTATATGCAAAATCTTCAAAGGTATATTGCAAAACATCTTCTACTCCTAAGTCTGGAAGAACATTTGATATATAATTTAAAAAGAACTTATTAGGTGCTATAATCATAAATTCTTCGGGTCTGAATTTTCCTTCATAGTTATAAACTAGATATGCTATTCTATGCAATGCAATTGTAGTTTTACCGCTTCCTGCAACTCCTTGTACAATAAGAGGTGTAAGCATATTTGCTCTTATAATCTTGTTCTGTTCTTCTTGTATTGTAGAAACAATATTTTTTAATCTATCATCAGCACTTTTTCCGCTCAAGTGTGGCTTGAAGTAGGGAATCATTTGTAGTTACATCAATGTCTACATATTTTTTTAAAATACCCTGTTCAATAAAAAATTGCCTTTTTAAAGAGATTTCACCACTAATTTCACCTTCCAAAGAATTGTATGATGCTTTTCCAATTCTGCCTTCATAATATAGGTTAGCAATAGGAGCTCGCCAATCTACAATAAGTGGCTTTTTGGTTTCATAATCTAAAATAGAGAGTTTACCTATATATAAATTTTCTATAATATTTGAATTGTTTTCTTTAAAATCGATTCTGGCAAAATATGGTTTTTCTTTTATTAGTTTAATATCTTGCAGTCTTTTTAAAATTAAATATAATAAATGTGCTCTTACATAATCATCTTTTTCATAATTTGTTGAATTGTTTTGTTGCCTTAATTTAAGTTCTTTATCTTCGTCATCAAGTTTTTTAATAACATAATTTAATTTAGAAGACTCATAATCAAATATACTTTTTTCCATAAAAATACCTACTTTAAATTAACTAGAAATAAATTTTAACATAAATTAAAATGTAAAGTCAATAAAAATGGCTCAAAACATGTTATATAATAGAGATAAAATACTTGATTATTTAGTATAAAAAATATATAATCAATAAAACAACAATAAGGAGAAACATAATTATGGAGGATAATTTATTAGTACCAAAATTAGAAAGTGTAGATGAAGAAAAAATTGAAAATACTCTAAGACCACGTTCATTAAGTGAATATATAGGTCAAACCAAGGTGAAAGAAAATATAAAAGTTGCAATTGAAGCGGCACAAAAAAGAAATGAGCCATTAGATCATGTTCTTTTATATGGACCACCTGGACTTGGAAAAACCACTCTATCTAGTATTATAGCGAATGAAATGAATTCAAATATTAGGATAACTTCAGGACCTGCAATAGAAAAACCAGGTGATTTGGCTGCATTGCTTACAAATCTATCTGAGAATGATGTGCTTTTTATAGATGAAATACATAGACTAAATAGAAGTGTAGAAGAAATCCTTTATCCAGCATTAGAAGATTATTCATTAGATATAATTATTGGAAAAGGCCCAAGTGCTAGATCAATAAGATTAGATTTACCTAAATTTACATTAATAGGAGCTACAACCAGAGCTCGGTTCACTTTCAACTCCACTTCGTGATAGATTTGGTATAGTATGTAGATTAGAATTGTATTCAGTAGAGGAATTGGAAATTATTGTAAAAAGATCTGCAGATATAATGAATGTTAAAATTGATGATAATGGTGCAAAAGAAATTGCAAGTAGATCAAGAGGTACCCCTAGGATAGCTAATAGATTATTAAAAAGAGTGAGGGATTATGCAACAGTACTAGGAAATGGAGATATTGATGCTAGTATTGCAAAAATTGCATTAAACAAATTAGAAATTGATGAATTAGGCTTAGATGATATAGATAGGAGAATTTTAGAGACTATAATATTAAAATATGCTGGAGGACCTGTAGGAATTGAAACTCTATCAAGTACAATAGGCGAAGAGGTTGAAACATTAGAAGATGTATATGAACCATATCTTATGCAGATTGGTTTTTTAGCAAGGACACCAAGAGGAAGGACAGCAACAATACTTGCATATGAGCATTTAGGGATTGAAAAAAATAATTAATGTCACACATTCATTAATTTATAACTGTAATACACAAAAGAGGTAAGAAATGATAGATGTTATAGAAAAAAGAGAAAAACATAATACTGTAAAAAATACAAAAGGAAAAGAAACACAAATAGAACTACTTAGAATAATTGCTATGATATTAATTATTATTCACCATTATGTATACCACGGAGGTATTTTAGATGTACACTTAGATGGTATAAATAAATTAATAAGCATATTTGCAGTGTTAGGAGGAAAAATAGGAGTTAATTTTTTTGTGCTAATAAGTGGTTACTTTTTAATAAATAAAAAATTTAAAATAAAAAGAATTCTTAAATTATTATTTGAAGTTTATTTTTATTCAATTTTGATATTTATAATTAATATTATTTTAAAGAATGAAATAAAACCAGGGATGATATTTAATACATTTCTTCCTTTTAATATATACTGGTTTTTTAAAGTATATTTAGTTTTAAGCATATTGTCACCAATAATTAATTTACTTATTAAAAAAATTTCTAACAAACAATATATTCTTTTAATTACAATCTTATTTTGTATGGTTTGTATTATAGGACCATTAGGTAAAATAAGAATTTTTGCTAATTCATATATGATATTTTTACTTATGTATTTAATTAGAGGATATGTTAAGCTTTATAAGTTTCATTTCAAAACAGTTTGGGACAAACGGGATTATAGTTTTAGCACTTTATTTGTTATTATTTTTAATAAATTATAAAATATATAATAGTGTTTCAACGGAACAGTTCAAATATTGTTTAAGAATTAGTCAAAATTTTGTGCCAGTAGTATTTATATCTGTAATAACGTTTATTTGTTTTACACAGGTAAATATAAAATATAATAAATGGATTAATTCAATAGCAAGTGCAAGTTTTGCTGTATATTTATTACATGACAATGAATATATAAGAAATTTTATATTTAAAGATTTATTGAAAACTGATTATTTTTATAATACAAATGGATTAATTCTAATTTTACATATAATTTTTTCAGTAATTTTTATTTATAGTGTAGCTTATATAATAGAAAGAATTAGGTTAATTATTATTGAAAAACTTTTAATAAAGAATGAAAAAGGAGAACAGCTATGAAATTATTAATGCATACTTGTTGCGCACCATGTAGCGTTTATTGTATAGAATATTTAAGAAATGAAAAGATTGAACCAACATTATATTGGTATAATCCTAATATACATCCATATATGGAATATAAAGCAAGAAGAGATTGTTTAAAGGAATATACTAAAAATATTAATATTGAAGCTATATTTGAAGAAGACTATGGTTTAGATAAATTTTGTAAAGAAGTAATTAATGATTTGAACAATAGGTGTGCAAATTATTGTTACCCAGTAAGATTAAGAAAAACTTTTGAGTATGCTAAAATAAATGGATATGATACAGTAACAACTACTCTTTTATATAGTATTTATCAAAATCATGATTATATAAAACGAATCATGGAAGAATTTAGTAAAGAATATAAGATAGATTTTTTATATAAAGATTTTAGAGCCGGATTTAGAGAGGGGCAGTCAAAAGCAAGAGAAATTGGGTTATATATGCAAAAATATTGTGGATGTGTTTTTTCAGAGGAGATTAGATATTATAACCACAATCAAGCAAAGCCAGATATACCAATGGATTTGAAGACTGTTAAAGAAGAAAAACCTCAGGTAAAAAAGATAGAAAACAAAGAAGCTTATATGGATATGTTATTAGAGGCAGATCCATCAAAAGCTAGTATTATGAAGTATTTGAACGATTCTGATGTGTATGGATTACAATTAAATGATGAGATTATTTCTTTGGCAGTAATTTTGCCTATTTCTAATAAAACATTAGAATTAAAAAATTTAGTAACGAAAAAAGAATATAGAAATAAAGGATATGCAAAAAGATTATTAAGGCACTTATGTGGTAATTATAAGCAAAAATATGATAAGATGATAGTTGGAACGACAGAAAATAATATTCCATTCTATGTAAAACAAGGATTTGATAAATATGAAAAAACAATAATAAATTATTTTATAGATATGGCTAATGGAGAAATTAAAGATGGAGATCTAATTTGTACTGATATGATATATTATTCAAAAGATTTAAAGAAAAGATGAAAGATAACTAGTAATTTATATAAAAGATTGGAGTAAAACTATGAAGCAAATATTT
>CALWZV010000040.1 GCA_944386115.1 uncultured Clostridia bacterium | reverse complement strand
TTAGGCTTAGCTTGTTTTATTTCATTTAATCCATTCTGCTTTATTCTGTTTAAAACTTCTTCTTGTTTTAGCCCTTTTTTTTTTACTTTTTTTTTTTTTTTAAACTCTTCTTTGTTTAATGTACATTCTTTTCCATATAACTTAGATATGTTAACTTCTTCTTTTGACTCTACCATAATTACCTCCTGATTTCTTTAAAGTTATTATATGTTTTCATGTTTTTTTTGTCAAATTTAATTTTATAAATTACAGGTTATATTATTAATTTCTACTTTATCACATTATTTCCACTTTATTGTATTTTTACTCTCTTTAAAAGGCAAAAATACATCTATAATCTATACTTACAGATGTATTTTGTTTTTTTACTCTTCTACTTTTTTAAACATTTCTTTTCCAACTCCACATAATGGACATGTCCAATCATCTGGTAATTCTTCAAATTTAGTTCCTTCTACTTCTTCATCATATAAATATCCACAAACTGTACATTCGTATTTCATTCTTTCACCTCCTTAGCTAATTCTTTCATTTTCTCTATTGAACTACTATCTAGTTTTGTTTTTATACTTACTACTGTGTTATAAGTTGTTATGCCTTTCATTTCATCTAATATTTCTTTTATACATTTAGAAGCAACTGGTGCCCATGAGCCATTTTCAATTATTCCTACTTTTCTATTTTGATAGTTCTTATGTTTTAAATGTCTTAAAAAGTCTTCTACACATGGGAATAATCCTGCATCATAAGTTGGTGATGCTATAATCAATCTATCATATCTAAATGCATCTTCTACCGCTTCTGCCATGTCACATCTTGCTAAATCTGTTACAATGATTTTTTCTTCTCCATTATTTTTTAGTATATCTACAAATTTTTCTATTGCATTTTTTGTATTTCCATGTATTGAAGCATATGCTATAAAAATTCCTTTATTTTCTGGTTTATAGCTACTCCATATATCATATTTGTTTATATAATACTCTAATTTTTCTTTTAAAATAGGTCCATGCAATGGGCAAATAATTTTTATATCTAAATTCATTGCTTTTTTTAATAATTGCTGTACTTGATCACCATATTTCCCTACAATGTTAAAATAGTATCTTCTTGCTTCACAATCCCAATCTTCTTTTGTATCTAGTGCTCCAAATTTTCCGAAACCATCTGCTGAAAATAATACTTTTTCTGTTTTTTCATAAGTTACCATAACCTCTGGCCAATGTACCATTGGTGCCATAAAGAATTGTAATTTATGTTTCCCTATATCTAAAGTGTCTCCTTCATTAACTATAACTTGTCTGTCTGATAAATCAATATCAAAAAATCTTGGTAACATATCAAAAGTTCTTTTGTTACCAACTAGCTTCATATTTGGAAATTTTTCTACTAGTAACTTTATATTTGCAGAATGATCGGGTTCTAAGTGTGATATTAGTAGGTAATCCACTGTTTTATTCCCTATTTCTTTTGTTAAGTTTTCAATCCATTCTTCTGTTTTTCTTTTGTCTACAGTGTCCATGACTACTATTCTATTATCGTGTATTACATATGAATTATATGATATTCCATTTGGTATTAAATATTGGCTTTCAAACAAGTCAAGTGTTTTATCATCTACTCCAATATATTTTATTGTGTCTGTTATTTTTGTATCCTTCATTTTTTACCTCTTTCATAATATTATTTAACTGATATGTATTATACCAAATAAGTAATATTATATCAATCTTTCCAAAATAAATTTCACCTAGCAAGCTAAAAGCATATTTTACGCATATCAAAAGCCCGCACAATTGTGCGAGCTTTTGGTATGTGACTCTAATCAATCATCAAATTCAGCTAAGTCAGAATCTAATATTATTCCAGGATATTCCAGTTCCGCTTTTTGCTTTTCGGCATCAGAAAGCTCAATGTTAGCTCCAGTAATCAAATATGTTGGCAAACCATCATTTGATATTAGGAGCTTTTCGCTACTGACCTCTAAGACTTCATATCCTGCATCTTCAAAGTACTTTCGTACCTCAGGATATATCATTCCACAGTAGGCACATGTTGCATCATCGGCACATTTCAGCATTTCCTCAATTGTTTCTCTTTGCCGCTTCAAAGTGCTGATCTTCAATTCCCTAGCATCCATTATAAGCTCCCTCCAATGTTGATATATTCTAAAAAGTCCAAGGAAAGTTTCCTAGACTATTTAGTCACAATAATTTACAAAACATTGTTTGTATTATATCACTATTAATCTCTCTTTGTCAAATCATGTCTATATTTCTGCTGATTATGTTTTCTTTTTAAATATTATAATTTTTTGAATCAAATAGTTTATTAAAAATAAAATTATTTCTGTAATTACTTTTGATATTTCCGCATTATTTATTTTACTGTTTATAAATAATAATACATTTGTATTTATTACTAGAACTGTTAATGCTAATGCAATATATTGTATTACTTGTGATATTTTAATTTTCTTTTGGTTAAATACAATTTTACTATTTATTATAAAGTTAAATGTTCCACTTATTATTCTTGCTATAATATTTGAAATAACTGTATTTTTACAGATATAAAATATTATTAAAAATGATACATAATCTACTAAAAAACTTAAAAATGCACTTCCTGCAAATAAAATCATTGTACTATAAATTCTAATTGAGTCTACAAAATATCTAAAGTGTGATGATTTGTTCCCTTCTATATAAATTGTTTCTATTGGTACTTCTTTTATTTCAACATTATTCCTTATGCATTGGATTAACATATTAATTTCATATTCATATCTACTTCCACTTATATTAATCAAGTCATCTATTAAGTTTGTTCCAAATGCTCTTAAACCTGTTTGTGTGTCTTCAACCCATTTGCCAGTAAATATCCTAAAAAAATATTTTGTTATTATATTACCTAATTTCGATTTTATTGGTATTTTATTGCCAAAGTTTCTTTTACCTATAATTAATTCTTTTTTATTTATATTTAATTCCTTTAATAGTTTTATCCCATCTTCTATTTTATGTTGACCATCTGCATCCATTATTAGAATCTTATCTTTTAGGTTTTGCTGTTTTATATATTTTAATCCAGTTTTTATTCCTTCACCTTTTCCAAGGTTTTGTTCATGTGTTAATAAAATAACATCACTACATATTTTATCAAAAATTGGTTTTGATGAAATATTACTGCCATCATTTACTACAATTATTTTATTTATGTCATGTTGTTTTATTTTTTTTATTAGTTCTATCAACTTAGAATCTGGATTATATGCTGGAATAATAATAATGCTCATGTTTATCACGCTCCATTCTAATTCATGAACTAATATAAATTTTAAAACAATTTTTAAATCTATTCAATATTAATGTACAAATATTAAGAAAATTTTTAGTTATTTATAATATATATCTACTTCTGTTTCACTTAAAATTTGTATTCCTGGCTTTGGTAATTGTTCTATTACAATAGTTTCTTCCTCATTTATTTCTTCCTCCTCTGTTTGCAACCTTACATTTAATCCAGTTTCTTTTAGTATACTCTTTGCTTCTTTTATACTTTTTCCTCGTACATCTGGCATTGTGACATTAACTCTACTGTCTTCAATTCCCTGTTTTTGTATTTCTAAATATGGCAAAACTTCGCCTAATACTTGAGAACCTATTGGTGCTGCTACACCACCTCCTTGGTGTCCCCCTTCTCCTGTTGGATTATATAATGTTACTAACATTACAACCTCCGGGTCTTCTATTGGTGCAACTCCTATGAATGATGTAACATATTTATTTGTATTTACTCCATCTTCTGATGTACCAGTTTTTCCTCCTATTCTATAACCTTCTACCCTTGCATTTTTTCCTGTTCCGCTCAGACACAACAGATTCCATCATACTTAGCACTTTTTCAGATGTTTCTTTTGAAATTACAGTGCTTACTTTTACAGGTTCTATATTTTCTACTTCTCCTGTTTCTCTGTTTATCATTTGTTTTACAATTCTTGGTTTCATTAAATCTCCTCCATTTGCAATTGCAGAAACAGCTGTTACTAAGTTAAGTGGAGTAATCTCAAATCTTTGACCAAATGAAACAGTTGCAAGTTCCACTGGTCCCATTTTTTCTTTTGCTAAAAAAATTCCTTTTGCTTCACCAGGTAAATCTATTCCTGTTCTATTTAGTAAGCCAAATTTCTCCAAATATGAATAATATTTTTCAACCCCTAATTTTTGTCCAAGGCCTATAAAAACTGGATTACATGAATTCATCAGTGCTTCTCTTAAGCTTTCACTTCCATGTGGTCTATAATATCTCCAACATCTTATTCTAACTCCTGAAACTTCTATACTACCTGTACATGTAAATTCCCCTTTGTTGTCTGTATCTGTTATACCTTCTTCTAATGCTGCTGATGATGTAATTAGTTTAAATGTAGATCCTGGTTCATATGTGTCTGCTATAGCTCTATTCCTCCATACTTGTTGCAAATATTTTGTTCTTTCTGTTGAGGAAATACTGTCCCATATTTGTTCAAGCTCATCTGTGTATGCAGCATATGGTTCATTTAAATTATAGTCTGGATATGTTGCCATTGCTAAAACATCACCTGTTTTTGGGTTCATTATTATTAAATTTCCCCCATCTGTACATTTATTGTCTATACATGCTTGTTTTAAATATTTTTCCGCAATTCCTTGTATTGTCATATCAATTGATAATATTAAATCTTTTCCATCAACTGCTGGTATGTAATCTTCGCTTTCTTCTTTTATATCACCACCTCGTGCATCAGTTATTTTTTTTATTTTTCCCATTTCTCCTTTTAATTCTTCATCAAATACCGCTTCAATCCCATCTAATCCCTGATTATCTGATCCACAAAATCCTATTATTGTAGATGCTAAATTATTATTAGGATAATACCTCTTTGTATCTTCATCAATATTTATTCCTATACTAATGTTATTGTCATTCATCCATCTTCTTAGTTCATCTGTTTTTTCTTTTTCTTGTCTTTTTATTATTGTTTCTATAGAACTATATTTACTTACTTTTTTTAATACTGTTTCATAGTCTAGTTCAAATATTTCTGATAATGCTTTTGCTACTTTTTCTTTGTCTTCTTTTTTTATGTTTAAAGGATTCACTGTTACGGTTTCTACTGTGCTACTGATAGCAAGTACATTTTCGCCTGTACTATCATATATTGTTCCCCTTTTTGGATTTATGTTCCTATTTAGTGTTTGTTGTGCATATGCCATTGACTGCAATTCTGAACCTTGTACAAATTGTAACCATCCTATACGAATTATTAAACATGAGAATATGATCATTGTAACAATAATAAAGTTTTTCATTCTCCTTTTTCCCGAAATATTTGTTAAAATCATGTAAAACCTCCATATAAAAAATAAAGATTATTGTTTTTTCAATAACCTTTATTAAAATATATTCTTTATACTATTTATTATGCTTGTTAGCCAATTTTCATCTTCTTCTATTATTATTTCCTCTGCTGCTGGTTCTACATAATCTTTCTTTGGTAAGTTTATGAATATTTTCTGCTTATTAGTTAGCTCTTGCATTCCTAGTAATTCTTTAGCAGATTGCCTTACCTGATTTAAATTTAAGCTGTTTTGAATACTTATATTTAGTTGTTCATTTTCCTTTTGTATTTCAGTAATCTCCTTTTTTAGCTTTTGATTTTCTGCAAAACTTTCATTGATTTGTGAGTTCCTATAGCTTATAGTGAATAATACTGAAAAGCCTATTAGTATATATACTATAATATTTATTTTATTATTTTTTTTAGGTTTAGTGTTTATCTTCTTATTTTTGTTTGTTTTCTTTACTACTTTTCTATTCTTTTGTGGCTCATATTCTGGTCTTAATTTTCTTGGGCTTGTTTCATATTGATATTCTTTTCCTACCATAAGTAACTCACCTCCATTTTCTTAAGTTTATATCTTTTCAAAAACTCTTAGTTTTGCACTTTTGCTTCTCGGGTTTTTTTCTATTTCTTCTTTGGTTGGTATAATCGGTTTTTTTGTTATTATTTCTCCCATTTTTTTATTTCCACATATGCAATATGGTAAATCTTTTGGGCAAGTACATTTTCCTATACTATCTGCATATGCTTTTTTTACTGCCCTGTCTTCTAGTGAATGAAATGTTATTACACATAATCTGCCACCTTGTTTTAAACATTCAATAGAATCTGTTATTGTATTATATAATGGTTTTATTTCATTATTTACTTCTATTCTTATTGCTTGAAATGTTCTTTTAGCTGGATGCCCATCTCCTTTATATGGAATAGACTTTTCTATTATTTCTACCAATTGTTTAGTTGTTTTTATATCTTTTTCTTTTCTATATTCGCATATGTTTCTTGCAATTTTCCTTGCAAATTTTTCTTCTCCATATTCAAATATAATGTTTGCTAAATCATCTTCTGAATAAGTATTAATTACTTTTTCGGCTGTTAGACTTTGCGTTTTGTCCATTCTCATATCTAAATTTGTTTCTTTTGTATAACTAAATCCTCTTGATTCATCATCTATCTGATATGATGAAACCCCTAAGTCTAAAAGTATTCCGTCTACTTTCCTTCCATTTAGTATGGTTTTTATGTTGTCATGGTTATCATTATAATATTCAACATTTTTAAATGTTTTAAGCCTGTCTTTTGCTACCTTTATAGCATCTTCATCTCTATCAATTCCTATTAATAGTCCATTTTCTGATAGTTTTTTTACTATTTCAATGCTATGACCTGCTCCTCCCATTGTGCCATCAACATATATACCATCTTCTTTTATTTTTAATTCTTCAATACACTCTTTTAATAAAACGGGTATATGACTAAATTCCAATTTTTGCTCCTTTTATTTCTGCTAGATTTTCAAAAAGGCGGAGTAAAATATTTTCTCCGCCATGCTATTTTCTTAAGTAAATTGGTGGCTTTACCTTTGTTTATTATTTTCTTTCGTTTTATTTTTATTTTTCTTTTGTGTTCTTTTTTCTTTTGTTTTATTTTTATTTTATCTTTTGTACACTTTTTTCTTTTGTATAACTTTATCTTTTGTATGCTTTTTCTTTTGTATAATTTTTTCTTTTGTTTTTTTACTTTTCTTATGTACTTTATATAAACTTTTTTAAAGTTTTATATACCAAGCATAGACATGTTTTCTGCAATTTCTTCTGCTGAAATATTTTCATCACTGCTATAATTTTTCCATTTTTCCTTGTTCCATATTTCTAGTCTTGTTGTAACTCCTATTATTACAACATCTTTGTCTAGTGAAGCAAACTCTCTTAAATTTCCTGTAATTAGAAATCTTCCTTGTTTATCTATTTCACATTCAATAGCTCCTGCTAGAAAGAACCTAGAAAAATCTCTTGCATTTTTGTTTGAAACTGGTAGTGCTCTTAATTTTTCCTGGAATAAATCCCATTCTTTTAAAGAAAAAACAAATAAACATCCATCTAAACCTTTTGTCACTACAAATTTTTCTCCTATTTCTTCTCTTAGCTTAGCTGGCATTATTAATCTTCCCTTAACGTCTACAGAATGTTCATATTCGCCAATTAGCACTCAGTTCCACCTCCTTATTTTCCTAACCACTTTCTACCACTTCGCTCCACTTTGATTAGATTTTAATACATATTTTTATATTTTGCAAGTGTTTTTTAAAATTTTTTTATTTTTTTCCAAAAAAATAGATTAGCTATTTTTAGCTAATCTATAAATCTTATTTTTATTTTTATCTCATTAAATATGAAAATATTATTGAGCTTAATTTCAAGCTATCATGTTTTATTGTTCCATCTTCTGTTGTTAATAAATCCCCTTCTATTAGTTCATAATTTTCCTTTTCTATATTGTCATAATCAATTTTTACAATTTCTTTTTGTTCTTCTGTTCTATATTTTTCTATGTAGTATTTGCTTATTTTTGAATTATTTACTATAGTAGCATCTATAGAATTTTTTCCTAAATATTTTTCTATTGCTTGTATGTGATCATTTACTGTAAAATTATCAGTTTCTCCGGGTTGTGTCATTGCATTGCATATATATACTACTTTTGCTTTTGCATCATTTATAGCTTTTACAACATCTTTGCAAATAAGATGTGGTGTTAAACTAGTATACAAACTTCCCATGCTCAACAATATTAAATCTGCTTCTTTTATTTTCTTTAGAACCTCTGGTATTACATGTGGCTCTTCTTTGTAAAATATTCTTTTATACTGTTTGTGTGTTTTTGTTATGTTTTCTTCTCCCTCTACAATTTTACCATCTATAGTTTCACCCATAAGTGTTAGGTAGTCTTCTGAAAGAGGTAATACAGTATGTTTTACATCTAATAATTTGCTTAAATATTCAATACTCGTTTTTAATGATTTTGTTTTATCAAGAAGTGATACAAGTAATAAATTTCCCATTGCATGACCATTTAAATCACTATTTGTAGATAGTCTATATTCCATAACATCTTTTATTTCATCTGGTAATGTTGATAAATTTGTTAATACTTTTCTTATATCTCCAACTGCTGGTGCAGAAAATTCCTCTCTTAATTTTCCTGTACTACTTCCATTATCAGACACTGTTATTACTGCTGTTATATCAATTGGGAAATATTTTAATCCTCTTAAAACTCCTGAAGTTCCTGTACCTCCACCTAATATTACTACTTTTTTTATTTTCATCTTTTTTCTCACTTTCTTTTAAGTTAATTTTGAATTTCTTTTAAATTATTATATTCCTTTATTTTAATATCTATATCTTGTAAAGAATATTTATTATCTGCTCTTCTAATTCTTATTAAATCAATAGGATTTTTTTCATACAATCCTATCAAGTCTTTTGGGTTATCATCAATAAAAATCCCGTTTTTATAATTTAAGTCTAACTCATACTTAGGCTCTGATGTTATTATTAATGTATCAAAAAAATTTCCCAGCCCAGAGCCCATTATTTTTAATGATTGATATTCTATATCTCCTTTTGCTGTGTATGTTAATAAATGTAATTTGTTTCCTCCTTTTTTTAAGAATTCTAAAAATTCTATTGAGTCATCATACACGTTTTCTTTGCCATTTAATATAATATTAATTATTTCTTTTTTTATAATTTCTTCTTTTATTTTGTATTTATTACCAAAAAATTTGCACAATTCAAATATATTATATATGTTTTCTCGGTTGAACATTTTTTTTGCTTCTTCTACTATTTCACCAATCTTTAAGCCCTTTTCTCTTAAACATACTGTTGCAATTGTATTTAACATTCTTTCTGTTAAAGCTTTTGTTTTGTATAGAGTATTATCAAAGTCTATATAATAGTTCAAAAAAATCACCCATTAGATTATACATATTGTATTTTCATTTGTCAACTTGCTTATTTAATCTATTGTGGTACTAGTTCTTCCTGTTCCTACAACATTTTCTTGAAGTGATCGCCAAGTATTACAACCCACTATTCCATCTGCGGAAAGTCCTCTACTTCTTTGGTAAGAAATAACTGCATTTCTAGTTTGTGCTCCAAATATTCCATCTAACCCTCCTGTTCTAAATCCTAAAGTATTTAAATCATCTTGTGCAATAAGAACATAATTACTTATACTACCTTGTTTTATTAGCATATATCCACCTGTTGGACAAGATGGCACTCCAAACCTTTTATCAAAATGCACCCATGTTGGTGTTAATGAAGCCGGCTCCACATAAGCCCATACTCCAGAAGTAGTAGCTAAATTTCTCATTCTATTTCTTTCCGCATTTGTTAGCCTTTGACCTACATCAAATGCAACTCCAGCATAATGTTGTGA
>CALWZV010000039.1 GCA_944386115.1 uncultured Clostridia bacterium | reverse complement strand
CCAAACTTATCTACTACAAAATCTATTTGTTTTGTTATAGGGGTTTCTTCTGTTCCATTTACATAGGTTCCTGTTAATATAATAGAGTTGTTTTCTCTAGAGTATTGGTTAATGTTTTTTCCAATTGCTTCTGCTATACCAGAGGAATAAGTATAGTCTCCACTTCTTATAGAACCTGTTAATAATTTTTGGGTACCATTTCCTAATTCTTTGAATTGTATTTCTTTTATGTTATTTCCTATATAACTTTCGAGCAATTCGCTATCTTCTGGAAGTGCTGTTTGGAAATAGAAGTTTTGTCCATTTATTTGAATTTTGGCATCTTTTAAATACCCTGCTGTTTGGACTATTATTTCCATGTACAAGGTATCTTCTTCTCCTATTGGTCTTGCAGTTCCTTTTATTCTGTCTGCTTCTCCATCGTTATTTATGTCTCGCAAGAAAAAGGCTCTAAATTTTACGCTTCCATTTGTGCCTTCTACTTCTTCTTCTCCATCTAAAAATTGTTCATAGGTCATGGCTCTTGCTAATTCTGGACTTACATTTTGTATTTGCCTATTTTGTTGTATTAATATTGATATTGTAATTACTGCTATTAAAATTATTGCTATTCCTATGCCTATTGTTTTTTTGTTTAATATTTTTCTCTCTTTTTTGTTTTCCCCTATTTTTTTCACAGATTTTTCCCCCTTTTTTGAGTTTTATCTTATTTTTTATATTACTTTTTCTACTTATATTTGTAAATAGGGGGATTTTTGTCTATAAAAAAAATATAGCTTTTCCTTTTACGGAAGCTATATTTCTGCATTTTGTTTTTCTTATTTTACATTTTCATGTTTTTATTGTAACTTGTTTGTAAAATATATATACTATAATAAACATATATATACGGAAAGTACAGTTTGAATCACTCCCCCAATAACTTAAAGTTGTTGGGGGAGTGATTATTCATATTTAATTATGCTTGTAATTCATTTTTTACCTGTGTAACTTCTTGTGGTGTTGCTTGCATTGCTGGTTTATAATATCCTTTTGCTTGTGCTACTTTAAATATCTCATATTGAAAGCTTTCATCATTATTCCTTATTTGTTGTAATGTTTGTCTTAAGTTTGTGTTTTCTGTTTCAGTTATAGCTGTTTGATATGTTGTTAAGCTATTTTTTATACCTGCTAAAATATCATTTACCATTGCTTTTTCTTCCATTTTATTCCCTCCTAATTTTCTAAAAATGACATTAATTTTTGTTTTGTGTTTAGAGCTTCTTGTGCAGATTTTGTAAACATTTGCTTTATTTGTGGGTCTACACAGTCTTCTGCATATGTTGTAAGTTTAGCATAAGATGTTTCATGTGCTCCTATTAAGTGCCTTAAGTTTTGAAGTTCTACTTGACTTAAATTTGCCATATTTATCCTTCCTTCCTAAAAATATTTTGATACTATTATTGGTTTTTAGAAGGGATTTTATGCATTTTTTATTTTATTCTTTTTTTAATTTTTTTAATATTATGTCTTTTACTTCTTTTACATATCTGTCTCTTAATAATATTAGCATTAGTAAATATGTTATTCCACCTATTATGATTTTTACTATTACTGAAGCTATTTCATTTTTTATAAAATTGCCTACTAGTAAACATAGTCCAAACATTACAATTGATGATGTTAAATATCTTCTTCCTGGGAAAAATGCTTTATTTATATTTATTTCATCTTTTATATAGTATATTTGTACTACAACAACTATAAATTGTGAAATTGTTGTTGCTATTGATGCACCATATGCACCATATGGCGGAATTAATATTAAATTTAATATAATATTTACAATTAACCCTGCTAAAATAGAAATTGTGTATTGTTTCTGTCTTTTGGTTGGTAGTAAATATTGTGTTCCTATTACATTTGTTATTCCACACAGTAGAATCATTGGTGCTAATATGTTAATAATTGTTGCTGCTTTTTCATAACCTTGACCTAAAAATATTGGAACAAATTCTTTTGATATTGTTATTATTCCAAACATCATTGGAAATGCTAAAAAGAATACAAATGCAAATGATTTTATTATATATTCATTTAGTTTCTTTTTGTTTCCAGATGCAAATACACTTGCAATTCTTGGTACCATTACAACCCCTAAAGATGCAACAACTGTGAATAATACATTTATAACTTTATATGCTTCTTCATAATTTCCAAGTTCTGCTTTTCCTTCTATCATATATCCTATCATGGTTTTGTCTACAATATTGTATAACTTAATTGCTATTTGTGGTATGAATAATAATACAATAGGTATCATATGTTTTGCTATATTTAAGTTTTTTATAGTTTTTCCTTTTAAGTATTTAGGTAAATATAGCCATAATGATAAATTACCTAAGAAGTCTGCTAATGAATATATTAATAAATATTTTGATAAATCTTCTTTTTCTTTTACAAATATGAAGATACAGCATACACTAACTAATCTTACTATTACATTCCTTGTTACTGTTTTTTTAAATTCTTCCATTCCTTGAAAGAACCAACTTATGTCAAATGCTGCTGCTAATAAATATATAATTAAAATTTGATAATATTCTTGATATTCTCCATTTCTTATAAATGTAAAAAAATATATTGCTATTGATATTAGCATTGTTATAAATCTGAATATTATTATTTCAAAAAATATCTTTTTTCTTTTACTATTGTTTTCTCTTGCATATGCAATTTCTCTTTGTCCATATAAAGAAACCCCTAGTGAACCAAATAAACTAAAATATGTTACTATAGATATGGTATAACTATATATACCTACATTTTCTGGTCCTAATACTCTTGAAATATATGGAGTAGTTAAAATAGGTAATACTAATATTAATACTTGGTATATTAAGTTATATAAATAGTTTTTCTTTATACTTTTATTCTCCAACTTTTTTCATTCCCTCGTTTATTTTTATCTATTATATACCTTTTTTTATATTTATAACAAGTATTATAAAATTTTATTTATTTTTATGTTTTAGTTTATTAATTTTTTTCGTATTTTAAATAGAATATTCCAAATGAAGTTTATTATTGGATTAAATATTATATATAATTCATTAATACATTCAAATATTTCTCCATTAAATCCTTTTTTAAATCTATATACTCCATATGATTTAGAGTTAGTGTTCATATATCCAGATATTCCTCCAAAGTCATATGTTTCACATTTTAAATTTATTGCTAGTTTTATCATTTCCCATTGTAGCAAATAGTTGGGCATTAAATTCCTATATTTGTTAGTGCTTCCTCCATATAAATACCAAACTTTATTTCCATACATAATTGGCATTGCTGCTGCTATTTCTGTGTTTTTATATTCTGCTATTAATATTTTTGCATGTTCTTTAGACATTTCTTTATATACTTTTTCATAATATGTTTTTTTCCTTACATAAAAATTGTCTCTTTTTCCTGTTTCTTTCATTATTTTGAAAAAAGTGTTTATATCTTTAATATCTCCTTCTCTTATTTTTACTCCTTTTTTTATTGCTAATTTAATATTGTAACGTGTTTTTTGACTAAATAATTTCATTACTTCTTCTTCATTTTTGTTTTTTATATTAAGTTTATATAAATATTTGGGTTGTATTACATCATTACTACTTTTTATGTTTTTTTTCATTTTATATCCCAAACCTGTCATTATATTTTTAAATTTTTGATCTTCATTTGTAACATCTGGATCTAATATAAATATGAATGCTTTGTATTTTTTTGCAATTTCTTTTGCTTTATTTGTTAGTTTTTCTAATGTTTCTTTATCATTTGTTTCACATATAAATCCTCTTGGGGCATACATTATGTATCTATTTATAATTGGTACTTTTCTTAGTAGAATACTCATAGTTCCTGTTATTTTGTTTTCTTTGTTTCTTACTATAATAAATTCTTTTTTCCAATTTTCTTTAATTTCTGCCCAATTAGGTGTTTGCATGAAATTTATGTTAGGATTGTTTTTTAAAAATTCTTCCAGTTCATTATTAATTTCTTTTTCTTTTGCTTTCATTTTTCCTCCTCTTATTTACAATTGTTTATACAATATACATTTTGTTTATTAGAAAAGTTTCATATAAATTATTGTTACTGTATGTTTGAATTCTAATTTTTAATTACCTTACATTTAGACCTTAATGTAAAATGCATAAAAAAACAAAAGGTTACAATTGTAACTTTATTATAGTTTACAACTGTAACCTTTTATTGTCAATAGTTTTTATTTAATTATTCTATTATTTCAAGTGCTGCAAATTTTGCCATTAACCTTTTATGTCCTACTTTTTCGAAATTGATGTCTACTTTTAAATCATTTCCTTCTTCTTCTACCGAATTTATTATTCCTTCTCCAAATTTCTTGTGATATACCTTTACTCCTTCATGATATTTACTTAAGTCTATATTTTCTTCTTTTTTGTTTACTACTGAATTTAAAAAACTTTCTGCTGTTCTAAATGTAAATTCTTTTTTTACTGGTGAGCTAGCTGCTACTGTTTCTTGAACTTTATATACATTAATTTTATTTTTGGTGTTTTCTTTATGTTCAAAATTATATTCAAAACCTTTGTTATTATTTGTTTCTTCTTTTTCTATTCCTTCAACTAAATTTTCAGGTATTTCTCCTAAAAATCTAGATAATGAATTACATGTTGTTGAACCAAAAACTGTTCTTTGCTTTGCTGCTGTTAAATATAGGTTTTGTTTTGCTCTTGTTACTCCTACATAACATAATCTTCTTTCTTCTTCTAATTCTTTTGGTTCTCCTATTGATCTATAACTTGGAAATATTCCTTCTTCCATTCCAACTAGAAATACTACTGGAAATTCTAGTCCTTTTGCACTGTGTAATGTCATTAGTGTTACTTCATTTCCTGTTTCTTCTAAATCATCTACATCACTAGATAATGTTATTGTTTCTAAAAAGTCACTTAATTTATTTTCGGCTGATTCTTCTTCAAATTCTATTGCTACTGTTAAAAATTCTTCTAAGTTTTCTATTCTGTTTTGTGATGTTAGGTCGTTTTCTATTTCTAAAGCTTTTGTATAACCAGATTTTTTTAGTGTTTCTTTTATTAAAATTGAAACTTTTTCTTCTTCTTTTTTGCTTGATAATTCTTCTATTAGTTTTATAAATTCTTGTGTGTTTGCAAATACTCTATTTAGTCCAAATTCTTGTGATCTTTTTATAATATCATACATTGATGTTTGGTTTTGATCTGCTAATAATTCTATTTGATCTAAACTTGTTTTACCTATACCTCTTTTGGGTTCGTTTATTATTCTTTTTAAACTCATATTATCAGATTGGTTATTTATTAGCCTTAAATATGCTATTATGTCTTTTATTTCTTTTCTTTCGTAGAATTTTAGTCCTCCTACTATTTTGTATGGTATGTCTTCTCTTCTTAATATGTCTTCTATTGCTCTTGATTGTGTATTCATTCTGTATAAAATAGCAAAGTCTGAATTTTTATAATACTCTTCTCTTTTTAAATGATTTATTTCATGTACTATATTTGTTGCTTCATCATATTCATTATCTCCTATTAATACAATAGGTTTTGGGCCTTCTTCATTTTTTGTCCACAATTTTTTTTCATATTTTGTTTCATTATTTTTTATAACTGCATTTGCAACATTTAATATGTTTGATGTACATCTATAATTTTGTTCTAGTTTTATTATTTTTGTTCCTGGAAAATCTTTTTCAAAGTTTAATATGTTTGTTATGTCTGCTCCTCTGAATGAATATATTCCTTGGTCATTATCTCCAACAACTGTTAAGTTTCCGTATTTTGATGCAAGTAGAGTTACTAGTGTGAATTGAGCTTTATTTGTATCTTGATATTCATCTACTAATATGTATTTAAATTTTTCTGAGTAATATTCTAAACAGTCTACATTTTCCATTAATATTTTTATTGTAAAATTTATTATATCATCAAAGTCTATGCTGTTATTTTGTTTTAATTTAGTTTGGTATAATTTATATACTGATGCTATTTTTTCTTTTCTGAAATCTCCTTGTGCTCTTTTTTCATATGTAATTTCATCTATCATTTCATTTTTGCTGTTACTTATTTCATTCATTATTGATTTTTCTGAAAATAGTTTTTCATCTAAATTACAATTTTTTATACATTCTTTTATAAGTGATTTTTGGTCTGATGTATCAAATATTGCAAATGATGAATCAAAGCCTAGTCTATCTATATACCTCCTTAATATTCGTACACATATTGAGTGGAATGTTCCAATCCATATGTCTTTTATATTGTCTCCTACCAATTTTTCTGCTCTTTCTTTCATTTCTCTTGCCGCTTTATTTGTAAAAGTTATTGCAAGTATATTCCATGGTTTTACATGTTCCTCATTTATTAAATAAGCTATTTTGTGTGTTATTACTTTTGTTTTCCCGCTTCCTGCACCTGCTATAATTAAACATGGTCCTGTTGTATATGTTACTCCTTCTAATTGTTTTTCATTTAATCCTTCTAATAAATTTTCCATTTTATTCTCTCTTTCCTTTTTCATTTATTATTTTTATATTGTCATATAATTCTTTGAAACATTTTCTATATGTTTCTATATCCATTCCCCAAGGATCATCTATATCTAAATCATTCGAGTCTTCATTTGCATATTCTTTTATTGTATATACTTTTCCTTTTAGATTTGGATATAAATATAATACAATTTTTTTATGGTTTTCTGTTGCACATAATATAATGTCCATTTCTTCTATTTTTGAATTTTGTATGTTAGTTGCTTTATGTTTTGATATGTCTATTCCGTTTTCTTTTGCTACACATACAGCATTTGGAGTTGCACTTTCTCCGATTTATAGCATTTATTCCACACGAATATACTTCTATATTTTTTCCTTCTGATAATTTTTTTAATATTCCTTCTGCCATACTGCTTCTGCATATATTCCCTGTGCATACAAACATTATTTTCATAAAAATCACTTCCTAGTACATTATACTAGAAAGTAATTATGGTTTGCAATATTTTATTAGTATTCATTTTACTATTTTTTATAGAAAATTAATTTTATAATTTTGTTGCTATTATTCCTATAATAAATCCCATTATATTACCTATTGATGCTAGTCTTCCTTTATATAATTTGTTTGATTCAGGTATTAATTCTCCGAGATGAAATGTATAGCATTGCTCCTGCTGCGAAAGCTAGGCAAATTGCTATAATTGTTGTAGATATATTACCTAAAATCACTCCAAAAAAAGCACCTATTCCAGTTGTAATTCCAGATATTATTGTATATGCTAATGCTTTTTTAGGCTTCATCCCACCAGATTTCATTGGAACACTCATAGATATTCCTTCTGATTAATTCTAAAGTAGACAGTTTGCTTATATTTCTTTTTTATGTTGATTCCATTCAAAACCAAAATCACTCCTTTTGATTTTGCACATTTCTCCATTCTCTCTATAAAACACAATTCCTTCTATATAATGTTCTTCAAGATATTTTTTGATGCCTTCATAATCTCTTGGAACATCCTCTAAAATCCTTTTTCCATGTTTCTCTAAAATATCAGTATCTAAATTATATGGATTTCCATTTAAGTGTTTTCCGATTAACTCATATGTTCCATTTTCTAAACTATCCTCTTTTTGTTTTTCAAATGCTTCTAAATGATATTTGCTATTTGGATCATCTGCTGTACATAGTAACCAATGTGGAAAATGTCCTGTTACTGGATCTGCTTTTTCTTGGCATGGAATAGCTCCGCGTGGAAGTTTTCTTCCTTGTTTATAATCATATCTCCTGTATATTTTTCCATCTTTTATTAAACAGCATGTCCCATCTATTTTTTCTGTTGCCCAACCTTCACCATCTAATACCCATTTGCATTCTGGCTCTATTTCATTCAAACATTTTTCTATTTTGTGATTTTCGAATTTTCTTTTAAAAAGTGTTTTCATTTTTTTCATTTAACTTACTTCCTATTCTAATAAAAAATCAATTAAATATTTTATCTTTATCCCTTCTTCTGATGTATTATTATATATTTTGTCCATTGTTATAACTGTTTTTTCATAATTATCATTTATGTTCTTTAGTACTTCAAGTTCACGATTCTTTACGCTTTCATCTAACATTGTATATGTTACTTGGTAATATTTTTTATCATTTGAATTTGTTGCAATAAAATCAACTTCTAAAGAATCATTTTTTCCAATAGTAATATCGTACCCTCGTCTTATTAATTCAAAATAAACTATATTTTCTATAATATGTCCAAAGTCTGAATCTCTAAATCCTAGTATAACATTTCTTATTCCAGTATCTACAATATAATATTTTTCTAATGTTTTTAATATTTCTTTTCCTTTAATATCATATCTTGGAACTTTATATATGATATATGCGTTTTCTAGCATTTGTAAATAATTTAAGACTGTATTGTGTGTTATTTTTGTTCCTTGGCTTGTCAGAAAATCTGCAATTTTTTTCGAAGAAATAAAACTTCCTATATTACTCATTAAGAATTTTAAAATTTTCTCAAGTAAAGTGGCATCTACTAATTTATTTCTTTCTATTACATCTTTCATAAATACAGTATTATATATTCCCTTTATTACACTTTCGTATAAATTTTCTTCGTTTTTTATATTTATAATTCCTGGCATACCTCCAAATTTGATATATTCAACAAATTTATCTTCTAATGTCCTTTTATCTTCTAATACTGTAAAATCTAAATATTCCTTGAAAGACAATGGTAGTACTTTTATTTCAATATATCTACCTGATAGGTATGTTGACAATTCTGAAGATAACAAATATGCATTTGAACCTGTAATATAAATATCACTATTAAAATCTACTGTTATAGCATTTACAGCTTTTTCCCATTCTTTTACTCTTTGAACCTCATCAAGTAATATATAATTCTTTTTTGTTCTATTTATCTGTTTGCCTACTTTATTATACATATCTTTGTAATTAACAATATCATCAAATTCAAAAGATTCAAAATTCATATATATTACATTTGCACTTTTATCCTCATCTAGTATTTTTTCCATAAAAAGTTTTAATAAACTAGATTTTCCACATCTTCTAATTCCTGTTATAACTTTTATAAATTCTGTGTCTTTGTATGCTAATAATTTATTCATGTATATTTCTCTATTTATCATTTTAATTTTATTCCTTTCTTGCTTTTTATTATAGATATAATATACATCAAAAATTTTATCTTGTCAAGTTTTGTTAATACATTATCAAAACTTTTATTTTTTTACGTTTTTGTTATTGTTTTAACATTGTTGCTTTGTCAAATAATATTTTTAGTGAAATATTATATAAATTTAGAAAGGTAAACATATCTTTACGAAAATATTCTTTTTTATTACTATTTTATTTTTCTGTGAACTACCCATTGTCTAAAGCCAATGGGATTGCGGTTGCCTATATTTCAAATCCATTATCAAAGATATCTTTATATTGCTTTTGTAATGCAAAATTTATTTCAATTACACTTTTATAATTATTTTTTGCAAAATTTTTAATAGATTCTGTTTTTCCAATTTGTCGTGCCCCCTTTATTATTAAAGGTTTTTTTTCGGTGTTATTTTTCCATTCTATTAAAAATTTGTCTACTTTTCTTTTTAATAATTCCATAATTAATCACTATCCTGTATATATTGTGTCACAAAATTCCATGCGTATTCAACGCATTTTTCACAAAATTCCGCATATTTTAAACTTATTTTCACAATATTCCATTTTTATGTGTAGTAATCAAGAAAAGTATTAAATTTTTTAAAATTAAAATCATTTTTCAAGCATAATGTTATGTTGTCTACCTTGGAATATTCCTTCTGGTATATCATGTAATAAAATTGCTATAGCTAAAGTTATTCCTAATTTAGTAGATGCTTCGAATCCTGAACCTATTGCTAACCCTTCTGGGAAATTATGAATTGCTAATCCTATTCCAACTATTATTCCAGTTTTTAATAATGTATTATTATTTTTTATGTTTTTTTCCATGTATTTTTCCATGTATTTTTTATTAATTATATTATCACACCATATCATTGTAATTACTCCTAATATAATTCCTAAAAATACATTTGCAATATTCGTTAGTTCTAAACTTTCTGGTATGAGTTCAAAACAAACTATAGCCATCATAAGTCCTGCAGCAAATTCTAATATAAAACTTAAAAATCTATTTGAAGTAATATTGCTTTTTGCTCCTATAATTCCCCCTAGTGTTGTTCCTATTGTTCCAAAAAATAATCCTAATAAGGTTGTTTTTATTATCTCACTAATTTTTATCACCTCTTATTAGATTTATATGTTTTTATTATTTTATTATTACATTGGGCAAATTAAAATAAGATTTTATGTTGTTAGATGGGTTACCTATACAATAAGAAAAAAGCACTATTTAAATAAAGTGCTTTTTTTATTTATTAATTATATAGTTGACTTTCAATATCTTGTAATGCCTCTTTTTCTCTTTCTTGCAATTCTTCTAACTCTTCTACCATTTGTTCAGATCTTTCTAGTACACTATTATTCTTATTTGAAACCGCAGAGCCAAATAATACAAACCAAAGAACCATTACTGCAATAGAAATTATTGAAAGTACAAGGCCTGCAATTGCCATTCCTTTATTCCCTTTTTTCTTTCTTTTTGATATTATATCTGCTATTCCTAATATAATACCTATTAATGCAGGGACTAATACAACTACTCCGTATAACAGGTATAACACCTATTATTATAGAAATAATTCCAAGAACTAATGCTGCTACTCCCACTATTAACCCTCCTTTTATTTAAATATTATTAGTTTTTTCTATGTTAATTTGTTAGTTTTCATTTTCTCCTTTTAATCTTTCTGCTCTATCTGTTGCAATAAGACTATCTATCATTTCATCTAAATCTCCATTTAGAAAATTTTCCATTTGGTAAATACTAAGTCCTATTCTATGATCTGTTATTCTACCTTGTGGATAATTATATGTTCTTATTTTCTCACTTCTATCTCCTGTTCCTACTTGGCTTTTTCTCTCACTAGATACTTTTTCTTCTAGTTTTTTCTGCTCTTGCTCATATAGTCTTGACATTAAAAGTTTCATAGCATATTCTCTATTTTGTCCTTGTGATCTTTCTGTTTGACATTCAGCAACTATACCTGTTGGCTCATGTATTAATCTAACTGCTGATGATGTTTTGTTTACATGTTGTCCGTCCTGCTCCGTGAT
>CALWZV010000038.1 GCA_944386115.1 uncultured Clostridia bacterium | reverse complement strand
TAAAAGGTCTATTAGAAGAGGATGTTATAAAATATACAACTCAAAATGCATATAGAGTATATGGAATAAAGGATTATTTTGATAAATAATCTAAGAGACAACTTACAATTTATAGATTAGTTTGAAATATAACTAATCTTTTTTTTAATTTTCACTTTTGTTCTTTTGGGCAAAAACGATAGAGTAGGGGAGATAGTTAATTTTTTAATACTAATAAAATTTATTTAAGTTTTAAAAATTAAATTTATAAATCCAAGCATAAATATTTTTAAAACGAACCAATGTTATTTGTAAAAAAATTATAAATAATTAAATTATTTTAAAAATTTCTATAACTAAATCTTAATAATATTTTTTTACAAATTATAATTTAATTAGCCTTAAAAATCAATTTTAAGCTTATGACGCACGAGAATCGATTTTAAGGCGTTTTTATTTTTTAGACATATAGTTTGTTGTCTATAAAATAAGACAAATATAGAAAAATAGGCAATTTAGAGAATTTTAAAAATAAAATTACAGATAAAAATATTAGATAGCAAGTTATACAAACAAAATAAAAAAATGTCTTATAAAAGCCTTGAATATGTAAGAGTAGACGTTTTTATGTGTTTTATATGTTTTGCCTATCTCTCTATGCACAAAAGTTTCATAATACAAACCAAAATTATACATATAGCATTAATGAATAATAGAATATTAAATTTCAGGTAATGAAATGAATACTTTATAAAATAATGTATATAATAAAAAACAATTCCGAAAACTTAAGAAATATTTACATTTTCGGAATATAATGATATACTAATTATGAAAAGATTACTTTAAAGACTTAACTATTATGTAAATTATTATACAACTTAAAATTTTATTGCAAAAAAATGAAGAAGGATATATACTACTAACATGAGTAAAACACAAAAAATATTTGTAAAAAAATACTACACAAAATAAAAAAAGTATGATAAAATACTCGTAGTGTTGTTTAAAAATTGGATAAATTTAACAACAAAATAATCTATTTACATAAAAAATATCTGGAATTTCTGGCACAATTCGTTGGGTAGAGAACCTCGAAACCCTATATAAATGGGCAAAGAACAATTAAGAAATTTCATTTAATTTTATATAATAGAATAGCCGAAAATGGCTTAAATACTGAAAAAATTGGGAAGGAGAAATTAACCATGTCAGGACATTCAAAATGGCATAATATTCAAGCCAGAAAAGGAAAAGCTGATGCAGCAAGAGGAAAAGTTTTTTCAAAAATAGGTAGAGAATTGTTAATGGCTGTTAAAGCAGGTGGAAGCGATATAAACAGTAATTCTAAATTAAGAGATGTTATTGCAAAAGCAAAAGCTAATAATATGCCAAATGATACGATTGATAAAGCAATAAAAAAGGCTTCTGGAGAAGATAAAAATAAAAATTATGAAGAAGTAACTTATGAAGGCTATGGAATTGGAGGCGTTGCTGTAATAGTAGAAGGTTCTACAGACAATAAAAATAGAACAGCAGGAGAAGTTAGGCATATCTTTGATAAGTTTGGTGGGAATTTAGGAACCACAGGATGTGTATCTTATTTATTTAATAAAAAAGGTGTAATAGTTATTAATAAAAAGGATTGTAATTTAACAGAAGAGGAATTAATGCTACAAGCGATTGATAGTGGTGCTGATGATTTTGAATCTGAAGAAGAATATTATGAAATAACAACGTCACCTGAAATGTTTTCAAAAGTAAGAGAAGAATTAGAAAAGCAAGGATTAAAATTCGAAGAGGCAGAAATTCAAATGATTCCAACTACATATGTTAGTTTATCTGAAGAACAAAATAGGAAAATGGAATTATTAATAGAAAAATTGGAAGAGCTAGATGATGTATTAAACATTTATCATAATTGGGAAGAATAGTCATAAATATAAAATGGAGTGCATATATATTTAATATATGTGCTTTTTTTGTATGCAAAAAGAAAGGAAATATCAATGATTAATAAAATATTAGAATATTTTCCAGTACAAGTAAGAAATATGTTTACTGATATTAATATGGAAAATCTTGAAGAAATAAGATTAAGAATAAATAAACCTATTATTTTAAAATTTAGTAATTATGAAAAAATATTAGACACTAATATAACAAGTAAAGAAATATTAGAATGTTTACAATATATTTGTGATAATTCCATATATGCATATCAAAATCAAATTTGCAATGGATTTATAACTATAAAGGGAGGACACAGAATAGGAATAACTGGAAGTTGTATTATGGAAGATAATAGAATAATAAATATAAACTATATATCAAGTTTGAATTTTAGAATAGCTAGGCAAGTTATTGGATGTAGTAACAATGTTTTAGAACATGTATTAAATCAAAATGAAAATACAATTTATAACACATTAATAATATCTTCACCAGGAGTTCGGAAAAACTACTTTACTAAGAGACCTATTAAAAAATATAAGTAACAAAGGTTACACTGTTGGACTAGTTGATGAAAGAGGAGAAATTGCGGCATGCTATAAAGGAGTTCCTCAAAATGAAATAGGAATAAGAACAGATGTCCTAGATAATGTTTCAAAATCTACAGGTCTGAAAATGCTTATAAGGTCTATGTCACCTAAAGTCATATCGACAGATGAAATTGGAGATATAAAAGATGTTGAGGCAATACAATATGGTATTTGCTGTGGAATTAAAGGAATATTTACAGCACATGGAAATAACTTAAATGATATAAGTTTAAATCCGGCATTGAAAAGTTTAATAGAAATGTATGTATTTGATAGAATAATTACTTTAGATAAATCTAAAGTAGATAGAATCGGAAAAATATATAGATTAGATAAAAATAAAAAAGAATATATAATTTAATTTTTAGTTCTAAAAAATGTACAAGCTGAATAATATTATATAGAGGGATTGAAATGTTTATTATTAAATTTATTATTTATATTTCAATAATTTGTATATCTTCATACATTGGAGTTTTATATTCTAAAAAATATTCTAATAGGGTTAAAGAGTTAAAAGAACTAAAAAATTCACTCAACATATTGAAAACAAAAATAAGATTTACATATGAACCAATACCTGAAATTTTTGCAGATATAGCTAAAAATTCTAATTTCCAAATTTCTAAAATATTTGAAAACGCTAAAAACTATATGAGTACGATACGGTGCTGGAGAAGCATGGGATAAAGCAATTGATGAAACTGTATTAAATTTAAATAAAGAAGATAAAGAAGTTTTAAAATATCTTGGAAAGCTATTAGGAAAAACCGATACTACTGGTCAAATAAATGAAATTGATTTAACAAGTTCATTTATAGATAAACAAATAGAAGAAGCAGAAATGGAAATGAAGAAAAATGGAAAAATGTATAAAACATTAGGTATAGTTACAGGAGTTCTAATAATTATAATACTAATGTAAAAAATTAGGGGAAGGGTAGGATATTTCATGGATATAAACTTATTATTTAAAATAGCAGCAATAGGAATTTTGGTAGCGGTTCTACATCAAGTTTTAGTAAGAGCTGGGAGAGAGGATCAAGCAATGATGACTACGCTAGCTGGATTGATAATAGTTCTTACTATAGTAATAAGAGAAATTAGCGCATTATTTACAACTGTAAGAACAATATTTAGCCTATAAAGGAAAAATTGGTATGGATATTATAAAAGTTATAGGGGTTCGGATTTGTAGGGTTAATAATTATTATAATTTTAAAGCAATACAAGCCAGAATTTGCTGTATATATTTCAATATTAGCAGGTGCAATAATATTATTTTTAGTACTAGATAAATTAACAGGAGTTATAAACTTACTTACAAATTTGGCTAGTAAAGCTAGTATAGATAATCAGTTTTTAAGTATATTACTTAAAATTACAGGTATAGCAATATTAACTGAATATGCAACAAGTATATGTAAAGATTCGGGAGAAGCAGCGATAGCTAATAAAATAGAATTAGGCGGAAAAATACTTATAATTGCAATGTCAATTCCAATAATATCATCTCTACTAGAGGTCATGCTAAATATATTACCATGATATTAAGGGGTGAAACAAATGATAAGGAAAATAATAATAATATTTATTTTAATTTTAAATATTAGTATTTATTCTGAAGCAACAAATACAGTATTAGAAAACCAACAGGAACAATTGAACATATCTGGTTTTATAGAAGAAGCTAATAAATATTCAGATGAAGTTTTTCCTGATATAAATATAGGAGAAATATTAGATTCAGCGATAAGTGGAAGTATAGATAATGAAAAAATATATAAAGGAATTTTAAACTTACTAGGAAGTGAAATAATAGATTCAATAAGAGTCTTAGGTAAGATATTAATAATTATTATAATACATAGTGTATTAAAAAGTATTAGTGAAGGATTAGAAAATAAAAGTGTTGCACAAATAATTTACTATGCACAATATATATTAATAGTAACAATAGTAATGAGTAGTTTTGCTGATATATTAAGTATGGTAAATGATACTGTACAAAATTTGATGGCATTTATGAATAGTTTAATACCAATACTTATAACATTAATGTTAACAACTGGAAGTATTGTGTCCGCAAGTGTTATACAACCTATAATTTTATTTTCAATAACTCTTATTGGAAATATTATATCTAATGCAATAATACCAATTCTCCTTGTTTCAACAGTATTTAGTATAATATCAAATATATCTGATAAAGTGCAAATAGACAAGCTTTCAAAATTTTTTAAATCTAGTATTGTATGGGTACTTGGGATAATGCTTACTGTTTTTGTAGGAATATTATCAATAGAAGGAACACTTGGAAGTAGTGTAGATGGGATAACAGCGAAGACAGCAAAAGCAGCAGTTTCAAACGTAATACCTGTAGTTGGAAAAGTACTAGGAGATGCAACAGATGTAGTTTTAGGATGTGCAATGATATTGAAAAATGCAGTTGGTATAGTTGGGTTAATTATAATATTATCAATATGCATAACACCAATTATTAAACTCTCATTGCTATCTATAATATACAATTTAATGTCAGCGATGTGTGAGCCTATTGCAGATAAACCAATAGTTAGTTTGCTAGAAAAAATAGGGGATACATTCAAAATACTTTTAGGAATTGTTTTTGCAATTTCAACAATGCTCATGATAGGTATTACCATTGTTTTAAAAATGTCAAATAGTAGTATGATGTATAGATGAAAGGAGAAAGTCTTAGATGATTGCATGGCTTAGTTCATGGGCTGGAAGTGTAGTAGCATCTATAATAGTATGTACAATAATTGAACTTGTTTTGCCCAATAATAGTAATAAAAAATATGCTAGGACTGTAATTGGTATTTATATTTTATTTACTATATTATCACCTATAATAACAAAGATTTCAAGCAATGATATAAATATTATCGGAACTATAGATTCAGTTATTAGTAGTACCGAATATGAAGAAATATCTGAGAATTCAGGATTAGATACAACAGAAAATATTAAACAAATATACAAAAACAATATTGAACAAGATATTATATCTAAATTAAAACAAAAGGGTTATGATTCAGTAATAACTGCAATAAGTATTAATTTTATAGATGGTGAAGATTATGGAAAGATAAATCAGTTAAATATTAAAATAAATGAAAAAATTGAAAATGAGAATGAAATAAAAGTCGTTGAAAATGTAAATATAGATTTATCATCAAATTCTGAAGAGAACATAATAAGTAAACAGGAGCAGGAAAAATTAAAAAATTTTATCTCATCAGAATATAATATAAATACTGCAAACATTATTATTATGTAGGAGGTTAAAAATGTTAAAGGAAAAATTTGAATCATTAAAATCTTTAATTTTAAGAAAAGATAATGGTAATAATAAAAGAAAAATCGAAAATTTAATAGTTTTTTTGATTATTTTAGTAATAACAGTCATATCAATAAATATTATATGGAATAAAAACGAAAATAACCAAAATGATGAAGATGTGTCATCATATAAAGAACTTGCAAATTCGAATGATGCTAGTACTAATTTTGAAAATAATGAATATAATTTAGAAGAAAAATTAAAAAACATCTTATCCAAAATAAATGGTGTTGGTAATGTTGAAGTACTTATTACATATCAAGAAACTAGTGAACTAATTGCAATGTATAATGAAAATGTAAAAGAAAGTTCTACAGAAGAAACTGACACTTCAGGTGGAAAACGTGTTATTCAAGAGGTTGACACTAGTAAAGATATTGTTTACCAAGAAGAATCAGGTACAAAAATGCCAATAACTCAAAAAGTTGTAATGCCTAAAATGGAGGGAGCTATAATTATTGCAGAAGGGGCAAATGATAGTAATGTAAGGGCAAATATAATTCAAGCTGTTGAATCAGCAACTGGCTTGTTATCACATAAAATACAAGTTTTTGAAATGAAAAATGATAAATAAATTTTAGGAGGTATATAATTATGAAAATTTTGAAGAGAAATCAAGTGATTATATTAGTTATAGCTGTAATGTTAATTGCAGCAGGATATTTGAATTTTTCTGATGAGAATGATCAGAGTGCTAATCTTTTGCAAGCAAGTGCAATATTAGATACAGAAAGTTATGCAGATATAGGTGATGCAACATTAGTAAGCGGAGGAGCTTTAGTAGAAAATGAAGAAAATATAGGAAATAATACAATAATCGAAGAAGAACAAATAGAAACATCAGCAGATACATCAGATTATTTTACAGATTCAAAATTAGAAAGAGATAAAATGTATTCACAGATGATTGAAAGTTATCAAAAAATTATAGATAGTAATACTATAACTTCAGAACAAAAAGCAATTGCTCAAAATGAGATTACTAAAATAAATGAAATAAAAAATTCAATAATGATAGCAGAAAATTTAATACAAACAAAAGGATTTAAAAATGTTGTAATTTTTATAAATTCAGATAGTGTTAATGTTATATTAGAAGATGACGAACTAACAACTGATAAAATTGCACAAATACAAAATATAATATCAAGAGAAATGGGAGCTGAAATTAATAATATACATATAACTAACAAGTAATAAGTAATCAAAAAGGATTCCATTTGGAATCCTTTTCTAGGGGTTAGTTGTTCGGAGAATCAACAGTAGTATTCTCCTTCTTATCGTCGATAACTTCTAGGTACTTTCCTCGACTAGAACAGTAAAGCATTGGGCCATGGAGGATATCTCCACCACTGCCTCTTATGGTTTCGATAATTGCTCGCATCTCTTCTAAAGCGTCGATTGTCCGTTCGTAAGTATGAGTACGATACAACATGGTTTCCCCTCCTTATAATAAAGTAATACAATTGTAGCATAAAATGAATTTAATGTCAATTTGCGACATTTTATGTAAATTTAAACTCATATGTTATTATGCACAAGAAATTTTAAAAAAACTCTTGTATTTAAAATATTTATTGATATAATATCAATAAATATTTCATATTTAGGAGGGTAATCATTATGGTAAAAAAAGTAGCAATACTTGCAAATGGAGGCGACGTTTCAGGATTTAATGCAGTAATAAGAGCTATAGTAAAAACCGCAGAAAAAAATAATGTAGAATGTTATGGCTTTATAGATGGATACAGAGGACTTTTGAAAAACGAATATATTAAATTAAGTACAAAAGATACAGCATCAGGAATATTACATAAAGGTGGATCAATAATAGGTTCATCAACAAATGCAAATGTTTTTAACTATAAAGTAGAAGAAAATGGTCAAGTAGTATATAAAGATTTGTCAGAAAAATGTGTTGAAAACGTAAAAAATGATGGATTTGATTGTATATTCACATTAGGAGGAGATTCAACTCAAAAATCAGCGAGAGATTTTTCCTTAAGAGGATTAAACATAATTGGTGTTCCTAAAACAATAGATAATGATGTTCCATGTACAGATATTACATTTGGATATAACACAGCGGTTACTGTTGCAACAGAAGCAATAGATAGGTTACACTCAACAGCAGAAACACATCATAGAATAATGTGCTTAGAAGTAATGGGAAGATATGCAGGCTGGATAGCGCTTGAATCTGCAATTGCTGGAGGAGCTGATGCAGCACTTATTCCAGAAATACCATACGATATTGAAAAAGTAGCAAATGCAATAAAACAAAGACAAAAAGAAGGGAAAGATTTTAGCATAGTTGTTGTTGCAGAAGGTGCATTCCCAAAAGGAGGAAATATTGCTGTCGAAAATGAAAGAGATGGTGGTAAAGGAGTAATAAATATTAAATTAGGAGGAGCAGGAGAAAGAGTTTCTAAAGAATTAGAAGAACTAACTGGATTAACTTCAAGATGTACGGTACTTGGATATATGCAAAGAGGTGGAACTCCAACTGCCTTTGATAGGGTATTATCAACTAAATATGGAGCAAAAGCAATGGAACTTGCACTAGAAGGAAAATTTGGAGTATTAACTGTTATAAAAAATGGAAAATTAGATTATGTTTCATTAGAAGATGTTGTAGGAGCAAATAAAGAAATTGGTGCTGTACAAGGCGGAACATCTGTTAGTAACACAAAGAATGTAACTCCAGATGATGATTTGACAAGAACAGCAAGAGATATTGGAATTTGTTTAGGAGATTAATTTTAAATAATTAATATGTTCCCATCTATTCATTCTATAAATAGATGGGAGTTTTTAATGCTAATAACTATTGAATTTATGTAAAAATTTTTATATAATATTTAAAATGAAATGAGAAAGGAAAAATTAAATGATTGATTTTAAAAGCGAAATTGCAACACAAATTTCAAAAATAACAGATATTAATAAAATAGAAATTGAACAATATATAGAAATACCACCCAATAAAGAACTAGGAGATTATGCATTTCCGTGTTTTAAACTAGCTAAAAATTTAAAGAAGGCTCCACAAATTATAGCAAATGAAATAATGAATAAGCTGGAAAAAAATAATTATATTGAAAATTTTGAAGTTACAGGTGGATATTTAAATTTTTATATAAATAAATATGAATTAATAAAAAGTGTGTTAAATGATATTGAAACATATAGAGAAAAATATGGAAGTTCTGATATAGGTCAAGGAAAAAATGTTGTTATAGATTATTCATCTCCTAATATTGCTAAGCCATTTCATATAGGACATTTACGTTCAACTGTAATAGGAGGGGCTTTATATAAAATTTATAATTTCTTGGGATATAATGCAATTGGTATAAATTATTTAGGTGATTGGGGAATACAATTCGGAAAAGTAATGGCAGGATATTCTATGTGGAAAAATGAATATAACTTTGAAAAAAAAGAAGATGAATTAAATTCAATATTAAAAATTTATGTAAGATTTAATAAAGAAGAAAAAGAAAATCCAGACCTAACAAACAAAGCAAAAGAATGGTTTAAAAAATTGGAATCTGGTGATAATGAAGCTACAAAATTATGGGAATGGATGAGAAAGACTAGCTTAGAAAATTATGAAAAAACATATAAATTATTAAATTGTAAGTTTGATTCATATCATGGTGAAGCATATTATAATGATAAAATGGACGCAGTAGTAAAAGAATTGGAAGGAAAAAATCTCTTAGTAGAATCAGAAGGGGCAAAAGTTGTAAAACTTGATGATTATAATATGCCACCATGTATTATAATTACATCTGCTGGAACTACAATCTATGCTACAAGAGATTTAGCAGCATTAAAAGATAGAATAAATTCATATGATTTTGATAAAGCTATATATGTTGTGGGAAATGAACAATTATTGCATTTTAAACAAGTATTTAAAGTACTTGAACTAATGGGATATGAAAAATATGCTAAAAATTGTATACATGTTCCATTTGGACTAGTTGTTGATAAAAATGGTGAAAAAATTGGATCTAGAAAAGGAAACTCAGTATCTTTAGAAGATATATTACAAGAATCTATTAATAAAGTGAAAAAAATAATAGAAGAAAAAAATCCAAATTTAGAAAATAAAGAAGAAGTAGCAAGAAAAGTTGGGGTCGGTGCTGTAATCTTTAATGATTTATCAAACAATAGAATAAAAGATGAAATATTTGATTGGGACATGCTATTAAATTTTCAAGGAGAAACAGGTCCTTATATTCAATATATGTATGTTAGAACTAATAGCTTAATAAAAAAAGCTGGATATATGCCAAAAATGTCAGATATAGATTTTAAAAAGTTAGCTGACAAAGAAAGTATAAATATAATTTCTTTATTATATTCCTTTGGCAAAATAGTAAAAGATGCAGGAAATAATAATGAACCATCAATAATTTCTAGATATTTATTGGAATTGGCAAAAAATTATAGTAATTTTTATAATGAACACAAAATTATTTGTGAAGACAAAAAAGAACAAGATGCAAGATTAGCAATAACACTTGCTGTACAGATAGTACTAAAAACTGGTTGTACATTGTTAGGTATGGAAATGCCAGAAGAAATGTAAGTTTATTTATGGGATAAATAATACTATGAAAAAAATAATTTTAGTTGCATTAATTTTAATTTGGATGTTATCAATTTACATGTTTTCGAATCAACCAGCAGAAATTTCAGGGAATATGAGTAGTGGAATAACAGAAAATTTTTTAGAAAAAATAGGAATACTATCAGGTAAAACAATTGATGAAAAAGAAAAACTGATAAGTTCTGTTGATGGAATAGTAAGAAAACTAGCACATCTTACATTATATTCTATTGGAGGAATATTAGTTTTTCTATTATTTCATGAATATAAAATTTCAACAATAAAGCAATTTACATTTGCTTTACTAATTGGTTTTGCATATGCAGTTACAGATGAAATTCATCAATTATTTATTCCACGGAAGAGCAGGTATGTGGCAAGATATATTAATAGATACAATTGGTTTTACAATTGGTGTTTGTATAATATATTTTGTGACAAAAATAAAAAATAGAAATATATTATAATATTTGGGTTAAACTATGTTTAATTATTTTTTTAAGGATGATTAATATGTTTAACCCAAAAACTATTTATTATGAAGAAGATATTAAAAACTATGAATTAGGAAAGATTTTACTTAATAAATATAAAGATACTCCAAAAATTATTATAAATAATCACAATAATATAGAAGAATTACGAAAAAAAGAAAATGAAGAATTCGGAAAATTGAAACAAAATTTAATTATTGGTATTAGAAAAACACACAAATTTGTTCCAAATTATAAAACATCTGATTTTCTGGTTCCATATACGTCTTCACGGTTGTACAGCAATGTGCTTGTACTGCTATTATGTATATTGTATAATTTTAAATAAATTCCGAACAATAATTGTCAAAAAAATTTTTTTATAGTATAATATTTTTGAAA
>CALWZV010000037.1 GCA_944386115.1 uncultured Clostridia bacterium | reverse complement strand
TATCATCATTAACTTCTCTAAAATTATTCATAATCTAAATCCTCCAAAAATTAAAATTTTTATTAATAAAATTATCCATTACAAGAGCTTAAAATACTAGAACAAACGTACTATATGAATTGGGTAAAAATTGGGTAAAATCCTCTCAAAAAATGCCCTAAAAATACACAAATGTTCTATAAACTAAAACTCTTGTAAATGCTGAAACACCAACAAAAACTCTAATTTTCACAAACTTACAAAAAGTGGTAAAGTCTCGCTCATAACCCGAAGACTGTAAATTCTAGTCTTACCCTGAAGGTAGTAAAATAAAGAGCCTTAGCAATTTACTAAAACTCCTCGTTTATGTATAGGTGTGACTAAAGTATAAAAATTAAAGCAAGTTTTGTAAATTTTAACTTTAAGTAATTATAAAAATCTAAAGATTTCTTCAGGATATAGTATTTTATTTCCATTTTTGAAGTCATTAATATTAATCCAAAGTGCTTTACTTTCTCCATTATCATCTTTAACAGTATACTCATCTTTATAATCTTTATCTGATAAGCTGACTGAATAATATAAGACTAGTTCATGAGCAATTTTACCTTGATATGTAAAAATATTTTCAGATATTCCGAGAAAATCTTTCACAATAATATCAGTACCAATTTCTTCTTTAAATTCTCTTTTAAGTGCATCAGTACTTTTTTCTAAAAATTCAATTCCTCCTCCCAAACATCTGTAAAAAGTCTGTTTTTTTATGTAGTCAAAACCTTCACTTACAAGTAATTTACCATTTTCAATAGCAAGACCTAACACTATAGGTCTTATTTCTTTAAATTTGTTCATACGTTCCTCCAAATATTATTTTAATTTAGTAGTTTTCGTATTTTATTAATTTTTTCTTTATCTTCTATATAATCTTTTCTAGGTTTAATAAAATTATTAGATCCCCTTTTTTCAAAATTATATCTAGGAATTAACTGAAGATGGAAATGGTTCATCGGACCATCACACATTGTGCAAAGATATACGCTTTCAGAATCATATACACTTTTTAAAATATTCATCAATTTTTTCGCAAAAATAAATATATCACTGCACAATTCATCCGGAATTTCCATCATATCCTTATAATGTTTTTTTGTTGAGATTACAACATGTCCATCTGCTCTGGGATTGCTTACCAAAAAGCACTCAAATAAATCATTTTCAAAAAGAAGCCTGTCAGTAATATCACCATACAAGCATCTATCATTTCTTCTATCATAACAAGTAGGACATATTGCTAAATCTGTCAGAATAGCAGCAGACACATCACCATTATTCTCCAATATGCGTTCTATTGGACTTTTTACTGTATGCCACAGTTCTTTTAAATTATCATAGGAAAGAACATTTTCCACATCACTATGATACATCCATTTCAAATTTTCTTGATCATCCAAACTTATATTTTTAGTTGTTGGACCATCATCAATTGATATGTATATATGATTTTCTACATCTTCACCTGATGGAGTAATATATTTTAATGTGTAGATTTCATCATTTAGCAATAGATGATTTGCTCGCAGAGTTTCTTCTTCAGTCTCTCTGATCGCACATTGTTGAAGAGTTTCTCCATTTTCTACATGTCCTTTAGGAAAAGAAAAATCATTTTCTGACTCTCTATACACTAAACCAATTTGTTTTGTTTTTAAATTTAATAAAATCGTTCCAGCTTTTTTTACTATCATAAATTACCTCCATCATACATTTTTAGGTTATGTGTGCAATTAGAAGAATAATTAGATAATAAAATAATATCATAATATTTTATGAATGTCACTAATAAGAAATTTCTAAATTGTATTCTGTTGCAATAGATATACTATATTTTTGTATTTGTGGCAAAATTAATAAGACAGAATTATAATAAAAAATATAAAAGACTAAAATTTAACTGTATTAGTATTTAAATAATTAACAGGTAATGTTATAATGATAAAAAAGTATAAGATTTATGTGAGATTTGGGAAAAATTAAGAAAGGGAAAAAGTTTCATATGGAAGAAAAAGATATATTTGTAAATATGAACAAATACATAAGTTATAATGAATATAAGAAATATTGTGAAGAGAATAATGTGTTTTTCAATAAAGAGTTACTAGAAGAAAAGAATAATCAATTTATTGAAGAAAAATTAAAAGAGTACAAAGATTATTTTGACCATATCTTTACAGATGTAGGAGAGAACATAAATTTAGATGAAGAACAGAGAGAAATTATCTTAAGAGATGATGATTATTGCTTGGTAAATGCAGGTGCAGGTTCTGGAAAAAGTACTACTATGGCTGCTAAGGTAAAATATTTAGTTGATAAATTAAATATTAAACCAGAGGAAATAATAATGCTTACATTTACCAAAAAATCAAGTGAAGATTTAGATGAAAAGGTTAATGAATTATTAAATCTAGGAATTCCAGTATCGACGTTTCATTCACTTGGAATGAAATTCATAAGAAAATTTTACCCTTATCCAATTAAAGTGGTAGGACAAGATGAGCAAACTGAAATAATATGTGAATATATAAAAGAATTATTTAAAAATAAAAATAAATTAAAAGAACTAACGGAACTATTTAAACAATATGGAGAGAAAAATTACATATCTAATGGATTTATATTAAATTATAACAAATTTGAAACATTTGAAAAATATTTTAATGACTACAAAAGGAGAAAATACATAACAGAAAAAAGAAGAAAAGGTGGAATTCATCAATATTTAATAAATAGACTATCATCGAAAAAAACTCTTTATACAATTAAAGGAGAAAAAGTAAAATCAATAGGAGAAGTAAGAATTGCTAATTTTTTATATATTAATGGTATAGACTATTATTATGAAAAAACATATGATGAAAAAGTAAATGAAGATATGGCTTATAATCCAGACTTTACGATACAATATCATGGAAGAAAAATCTACATAGAATATTTTGGACTATCTTCATGTTACAATGAGAAAAATGAACTTAATAGAAAGGAAATTTTAAAATATAATTTTAAAAGAAAAATTAAAGAAAAGTTTCAAATGGAAAGTCATGATGAATTTATTAATTTAGATTACAAAGTACCAGATGAAGATTTTATAAAAACATTAGAAAAACAATTAATAAGCAAAAATATTGAATTTAATAGGAGAAGTGACAAAGAAATATTTGATAGGATAATTGATAATAATTTAAATGCTGAATTTTTTAAGTTTACAAATTTAGCAATAAATTTTATAGATATAATAAAAAACATGCTATTAGATGATGAAAACTATATGTTTAGCAAAATAAAGGAGCAAATTAAAAAAGAAAAATTAAAATATTTTTATTATTCCCAAAATGAAGATAAAGAAAAAGCATGCAGAATAAAGGCATTAGAATATCTAGAAGAAATTTACATGTATTATCAAGAATACCTCACTAGGAATCACATGGTTGATTATAGTGATATGATTAATCTTACATATAGGCAAATAATTAAAGAAGTAAAAAACAAATACAATGAATTAAATTACAAATATATTATTGTAGATGAATATCAAGATATAACATTTCAAAGATTTTTATTTGTAAAAAGACTAATTGAATATTTTAATGCAAAATTAATCACAGTTGGGGACGATTGGCAGTCAATTTATGCATTTGCTGGTTCAAGACTTGAATTATTTAATAGATTTAAAGAACTATTTATAGATTCAAGAGATGATATGTTTTTGTCAACAACATATAGATATGGCCAAGAACTTGCAGATATAACAAGTAAATTTGTCCTTGAAAATGATAAACAAAGTAGAAAAGAAATTAGAGCTATAAAAAATTTAAAACATCCAATAGAAATCTGCGAATATGAAATATATGAAGAATATAGGAAGATAAATGAATTGATTCATGAATTATACAGAGAAAATCCAAATAATAAGATCCTTATATTAGCTAGAACAAATGACTGTCTTAATAAATTATCAAGGAGTCAATTTTTTACTAAAGGAATAGGTGATGTTTTAATATGTAAGGAATTACCTGAAGCAAAGATTGAAGCTTTAACTATGCATCGTTCTAAAGGATTAACGTCAGATCAAGTAATAATATTTGGGCTAAGAAATAGACTATTTCCAAGTGAAGGAAAATCATCACACTGGATATTTGATTATTTTAAATTAGATTCTATAACAGAACATATTCCGTTTGCAGAAGAAAGAAGATTGTTTTATGTAGCATTAACAAGGACTAGAAATAAAGTTTATTTAGTTGTACCTAGTAGTATAAAAAATAAAAGCCAATTTATTAATGAAATTGAGAAAATTATGTCTGAAGCATAATTAAATAGATAAAAAATAATGAAAAAGCTATAAAACACTTGATAAAAAATTAGAATAATAATAAAATTATAAACAGGAGGAAAAATATATGAGTGAAAAATTTTTAATATGTAAAAAATGTGGAAACATAGTTAAAATTATACATGAAAGTGGAACTTCAATAATGTGTTGTGGAGAAAAAATGGAGGAACTTATTCCAGGGACTGTAGATGCAGCTAAAGAAAAACATGTTCCAGTTTATATAACAGAAAAAAATAAGGTTAATGTAACTGTTGGAGAAATAAACCATCCAATGCAAGAAGAACACTACATAGAATGGATTTCAATACAAACTAAATATGGAAATCAAATAAAAAAATTAAAAGCAGCTGAAAAACCAGAAGCATGTTTTGCATTATGCGATGGAGATAGTATAGAAGCGGTTTATGCATATTGCAATTTACATGGACTATGGAAAGCATAATAAACACTAGATTTAATTAATGTTAATACATCAAAAAGGGAGAAATAAAATTGATTTATTTAATTACTTTCCTAGAAGGATTAATATCTTTTATATCACCATGCATGTTGCCAATGATCCCTATATATATAACATATTTTACAGTAGATGCTAATAAAAAGAATAATACAATAATGAATTCTATAGCATTTGTAATAGGATTTACTTTAATTTTTTGTGTGTTAGGAGTATTTGCAGGAACTATAGGAGGACTACTAAGAGATCATCAAAACATTGTTAACATTGTTTGTGGAGTAATAGTAATATTATTTGGACTAAATTATTTAGAATTTATAAACATAAGACTTTTCAAAGGAAGAAGTAAGAATAACAAACCGATAAAAGGAATGTTTTCAGCATTTTTATTTGGAATAATATTTTCAATAAATTTAACTCCATGTGTAGGTGCTTTTTTAGGATCTGCATTAATGATGGCTTCAGTTTCAGGCACTGTATTAAAAGGAGTAGCTTTATTATTTGTTTACTCATTAGGGCTCGGAATTCCAATAATAATTTCAGCAATTTTAATAAAAAAAATAAATTCTGTATTTGATTTTATAAAAAAACACTATAAAGTTATAAACAATATATGTGGTATATTTTTAATAGTTATTGGTATAGCAATGGCTTTAGGAATTATGAACAATTTATTATATTCTTTTATATGAGGTGACTATATGAAGAGATATTCGAAACTTATAATATATTTGATAATTTTTATAATAATTATTACATTAGCAGTAATAGGATATAATTATTTAACTAAAAAATACTATCCAGATGAAGTAGGGGGAGAAGAAAAACAAAGTGACTTAAATAAAGCAAATGATTTTGAAGTGTTAGACATAAATGGAAACAAAGTAAGATTATCAGATTTCTATGGAAAGCCTATAGTTGTGAATTTTTGGGCAACTTGGTGTGGACCATGTAAAACGGAACTCCCTGAATTTGAAGAAATGTATAATGAATACAATGAGAAAATAGAATTTCTAATGGTTAATTTAACAGATGGATATAATGACACTGTAGAAAATGTAAAAGAATTTATTAGGGAGAACAATTACGAATTCCCAGTATATTTTGACACAGAATATAGTGCTACAAATGCATACAGAATATATTCGATTCCACAAACACTATTTATTGATAAAGAAGGAAATATTGTAAAATTATACAAAGGACAAATGAGCAGAGAAACTATACAGCGCTATATAAAGAAAATATTAGAAGACTCTGAAAATATATAGAATTAAAGTGTATTTCAATTTTTAAATAAAAATTGAAATACTTCATCAGGATAAAGAATTTTGCTCTTATTCTTGAATTCATCAACATCTATCCATTTTGCAATAGTTTTACCATGATCATCTGTAACTTTATATTCTTCTTGATAATTCTCATCAGATATTTCAATTGAGTAAAATAAAATCAATTCATGAGCCTTTTTTCCTTGATATGTAAAAATATTTTCTGATATTCCTAAGAAATCTTTGACTATAATGTCAATATTAATTTCTTCTAAAAACTCACGTTTAAGAGCATCTTTACCTTTTTCTAAAAATTCAATACCTCCACCTAAACATCTGTAAAAAATTTCATTTTTTACTTTGTCGAAACCTTCTGAAACTAGTAGTTTATTATTTTTAATAGCAAGACCTAAAGCTATTGGCCTAATTTCTTTAAATTTGTCCATAGATAAACCTCCTTTTATTTTTTTATCCATAAATACATACCTGTTATTTTGTCTGGATTATATTTAAAACCAGCTCTTTCATAAAAGGCTTCATTCCCAGCAGTAGGAGTAAGCTCTATACGCATTTTTTCTCCACATGCTACATTCTCTTCAATTAATCTTTTTAATTCTAAAGTAATTTTTAATCCAATCCCTTTCCTCTGGTATTCAGGTTTAACACAGATGTCAGTTAAAACACATACAATGCTGTAATCACCAACTACCCTTCCAATTCCAGCTAATCTACCATCAACAGTTGCTTTCACCATATACATAGTATGGTTTAAAGCTTTCTCAACTTGTTCTTTGGAGTATGTTTTCCAGCCAACTGATTTTACCATCTCCAAAAATTCATCAATTGAGATAGAGTAAGTTAATTGTATATTCATAAATACCTCCTTATTCAATTAACAAATCGAAAGTCAAAAGGCATTGTAACAGTTATCAAGTTACACTATTTGCTATAAAGATTATAATTTATTTAAACAGAAAAGTAAATAAAAAGAAGTAATCAACGCAAAATTAATGCATTTCTTTACAGTTTAATATCTTTTATGATATTATTATAAAATAAATTATATTTCTAGAATGTGAAAAGACAAATAAAATCATTCTAAAAATTTAAAAAAGTTTGTAGAAAAAACTTAAATAGTGTGATATATTAAAAAAACAAGAAACATTTGTACTAATTGCGGAGGAAAGAAATGGATAATAATACAAGAGCAACATTAATAAAAATACTAGCATCAGGAAAAGAGGTTCCAGAAGAATATAAAGAACTAATATTTCCAACAATAAATAAAGAATATGAAATATCATATAATGGGAAAATGAGAGAAGAAGATGTACTATCTGGCAAAGATGGGGTTTTCTCAGTTCCGTTACAAATAGAAAAATCATATATAACAAATAAAGAAGAAAATTGGAATAATATAATATGTTTTGGAGATAATTTACAATTTTTAAAAACAATAAATGAAAATACAGATCCAATAATAAAAGACAAAGTAAAAGGAAAAGTGAAATTAATATACATAGATCCGCCATTTGCAACAGAAGACGAATTCAAAAGCAAAGAAGGTGCAAAAGCATATAAAGACAAAGTAAGAGGCTCTAACTTTATAGAATTGCTAAGAAGAATTTTAATAGTAGCAAGAGAAATAATGTCAGAAAAAGGGTCAATATTTGTACATATAGACCAAAAAATGGGACATTATGTTAGAGTAATATTAGATGAAATATTTGATAAAAATAATTTTGTAAATGAAATCATATGGAAAAAAACAAACAGCCCAAAAGCACAGGCAAACGAGTTTGGAAACCAACATGATATTATATATATATATGCAAAAGATAAAGCACAATTTTCACTTGTAGAAAAAAGATTCAATGTTTTAAATGAAAAAACAATAAAAGCTTACAATAAAAATGATAATGATGGAAAAGGACCATATCAAACTATAAATCTAGTAGCAGCTGGAAATCAAAGAAGTGAAAAAAGAAAAGCATTTGAGTTTATGGGAATAACAGAACAATGGTTATATAGTTTAGAAAATCTAAATCAATTTTATGAAGAAGGAAGAATCTATAAAACAAAAAATGGAAAAATAAGATGTAAAAAATGGTTATATGAAATAGAATCTGCAAACACGTCAGATATGTGGATAGATCAATTAGTAGCTCCAATACAAGGAAAAGAACAAATTTATCCAACTCAAAAGCCAGAATCATTATTAGAAAGAATAATAAAATCGGCAACAAATGAAGATGAAATTGTAATGGATTTTTTTGGACGGTTCTGGAACAACTGCAGCTGTAGCGGAAAAATTAAACAGAAAGTGGATATTGTGTGACATAGGGAAATTATCATATTATACAATGCAAAAAAGAATTCTAACAATAGAAGATTCTAAATCATTACAGAAAAAGAACAAAAAATATGAAAAAAAAGCAAAAAATTTTATTACATGTATGCTTGGCATGTATGATCTAGACAGCCTCATGAAATTAGAATGGAGCAGATATGTAGACTTTGTTGCAGACTTATTTGAACTAAAAATAGAAAAAACAAAATTAGGCGGAATAGAATTCAATGCACAAAAAGATCAAGAGCCAGTACTAATATGGGATTACAATAAATATAAAGAAGTAATAATAGACGAAAACTTTATAGAAAACATACATCAAAACATTTCTGAAAAATATGATGGAAGAATATTCATTGTAGCACCAGCTAACTCATTTGATTTCATAGAAGATTATGTAGAAATTGATAATATTAGATATTACTTTTTAAAAATTCCATACCAAGTAATTAGAGAGTTACACAAAACACCATTTAGAAAAATATTGCAACCAAAAAATAAAAATGATATAAATAATATAGAAACAGCAGTAGGCTTTCATTTTATGAGACCACCTACAGTAAAAAATAAAAAAATAAAAGAAAACGGAAAAACAAAAATAATTTTGGAAGAATTTAAAAGTTATTATTATAAAGACGAAAATGGGAAAATCTTAGAAAACTTTGAAACATTATCAACAATATTTATAGATGAAAATTATGATGGAGAAACATTTAAGTTAGATAAAACAATATTTGCAGACGAATTAGAGATAAAAGACAATAAAATAACAATAGAATTGGAAGTAAAAAACACAAAAGTAATGTTAATATATGTAGACATATATGGAAATGAATTTAAAGAGATTTTTGAAGTATAATAGAGAGGGAAAAATGAAAGAAGAAGGAATACGCATATATAATGTAGAAGACTTAGTATTAAAAGTATCAAAATACTATGATCAGGAAAAATATGAATTAGAAAAATGGGAGCCATTTGTAGATGCATTATGCAGAGACAGAGAATATCAAAAAGAAGCAATATTTACAGCAATAAAATATATGCTAAATAGTAAATACAATTCATTAAAAGATTTAGCAATAGAAAACTTTGAAAAAAATTCAGAGATAAAAGAAAAATATCAAAACAAATTTAGCGAATATGAAAAAGCATTACAATTACCAGACAAAAAATATGCATCAATAGATTTAGCAACAGGAACTGGAAAATCATATGTGCTATATGGAATTGCACAAATAATGCTAGGAATAGGGGCAGTAAGTAGGGTATTAATATTATGCCCATCAAATACTATAGAGTATCAATTAACAAACAAATTTAAAGACTTAGCCTCAAATAATATATTATTAACATCAATGCCAGAAAATTCAGTAATAAAAAATCCAAGAATAATAAATGCAACCCAAACAGTAAAAACAGGAGATATATGTATAGAAAATATACATGCAGTATATGAAAAAACTGGATCATCAATAGAAGATAGTTTTACAGGAACAGGAAATAACACATTAGTTTTAAATGATGAAGCACACCACATTTTTAACAAACATGATGGAAACACATTAGAAACTAAAAACTATAAAAAATGGAAGGAATTCTTATTAAATCCTAAATACAATTTTCAGTATATAATAGGAGTTACAGGAACAGCATACATAGAAAATGAATACTTTAATGATGTAATATATAGATATTCTTTGAGACAAGCAATAGAAGACAGGATAATAAAAAATGTTGACTATATAATAAAAGATGATGAAGTAAATGAAAATGAACGATATAGTAAAATATATAAAAACCACTTAGAAAATAAAATAAACTACAATAAAATAAAACCAATAACAATTTTAGTAACAAGAGATATACCAAAAGCAAAACTTGAATTTGAAAAATTAGTAACATACATATCTAAGTTTGAAAAAATAACAGAAGAACAGGCAAAAGATAAAATCCTAATTGCAACATCAGCACCAGAACATAAAAACAATATAATAGAATTAAGAGAAGTAGATAAAATAGAAAATAAAAGAGAATGGATAATATCAGTATCAATGCTAACAGAAGGCTGGGATGTAAAAAATGTATTCCAAATAGTACCATGTGAAGACAGAGCCTTCAACTCAAAGCTTTTAATTGCACAAGTATTAGGAAGAGGATTAAGACTTCCAGAAGAATATAAAACACCACAACCCAAAGTAATAGTATTTAACCATGCAGCATGGAGCAAAAATATTAGAACACTAGTTGATCAGGTATTAGAAATATCAGACAGAATCTATTCTAAAATAGACAAAAGCAAAGAAAAATATAATTTTACATTATATAATTTAGATTATGATAAAGAAATGGTAGAAAAAATATATAAGGAAAAAAAGACATTTGATTATACAAGACTACAAGAAGAAGGAATAAAATTAGAAGCTCAAACTTTAACATATACAAGAAATATTGAATATACAGACATACTAAATGATAGAAAAAGAGAAGCAGAATATATGATAGAAGAAATATCATACACTGTAGAAGAAATTGTAGACAAAGTATATGAAGAATTTAGGGTAAGAGAATGGGAAGGCAAAACATTAAAATTGCAAGAAGGAATGTATACAAAAAATGAACTACCACCAAGAGAAACCATAGAAGCAATAATAAGAAAATCAATGAAAAAAGTAGGAATAACAGGAGAAAGATTATCTGAAAAAAACAAAAATTATATATTAAGATCTTTTAATACTTTGTTAAGACAAAATGGGAAAAGTGCAGAATATGTATCAAAAGAAAAAGAAAATTTTGAAATAAAAACTGAAGATATGAAAGAAGAAAGTACAAGTATATCTAATTTAAGAAAAAACACAAGCATATTTTTCCCAAATACATATGAAGACGAAGAATTAGGAAAAGATGATGTTTTCAAAAAAATAGTAGAAGACGAAACCTTACCAAGACAAGCTGTAAACATAATAAATGAACCAGCATATAAAACACCATTAAACTTTGTAATAACAAACTCAACACCAGAAAGGACTTTTATAAGGGAATTAACTAAAAGAGAAAATGCAAATTATATAGATTCATGGATAAAATCAAGAGATAAAGGATTTTATTCAATAAGTTATACATGGACAAAAAACAGTCATCAAAAAAGCAATTCATCATTTAACCCAGACTTTTTCATAAAACAAACAATAAATGGTATGCAAAATATAATAGCAGTAGAAATAAAAGAAGACAAAGACGATTCAGTAGAAAACAAAGCAAAATACAAATATGCACAAGAACACTTTAAAAAATTAAACAAAAATTTAAAGGAAAACAAAATAAACCAAAACTACATTTTCCATTTCTTAAGTCCAAATGGGTATGATACATTCTTCTCATACTTAAAAGAAAACAAATTAGACACTTTTAAATGTGAATTAGAAAATTTACTTGATGAATAAAAACAAATCTAAATTATATATACGCTAGTTTGCATAAAAAAATATAGATTTTTTAAAAAGTCTATATTTTTTTATCAATTTTGTGAAAAATTAAATATTTTTCCTTAGCAGTTTCAGGATTATATATACTAGTAAAATCCTTAATAGGTGCAAATTCATCATTTTCATCTACCCTTAAAAGGAACATATCTTTAAGCTGAAAAAAAGCATCAAATATAAATTTTTCAAACTTATACGAATTAGGAAACTGAGGAACTTCTTTAACACCTTCATAATTTACAAATGTATTTTTCTTAAAAGCTCTATGATATGGCAAAGAAAAACTAGAACATTCCTTAATAGAATCTATATGAAACAAATGAGAAACAATATTAATATCCCTATACAAATAATTTCCAAAATCATCCACAGCATTAGAAACATCATTTGTAATATAATCATAATCTAAAAGATATGGTTTATTATTTTTTTTGCAAAAAACATTAATTTTATCATCAGGTGAAGTTTTAAAAATACTTTTA
>CALWZV010000036.1 GCA_944386115.1 uncultured Clostridia bacterium | reverse complement strand
TATTGGGTAGCAAAATTTGAAGCAAGTAGTAATACAGCAGAAAAGAATAATAGTAATATAACAAGTGCTAGTAGTAGTGTAAAATATGGAGGAGGAAATACAGACACATTAGAAGTAACAGTAAGACCAAATGTAACAAGTTGGAGATATATAACAGTAGAAAACATATATAAAGTATGTAGAAATATAACAAAAGATGGAAATATCCAAGGATTAACAAGAGAAGTAGATCCACATATGATGAAAAATAGTGAATGGGGAGGAGTAGCATATTTAACCCAAAGTGCATATGGAAATAAACAAGGAACAGATTCATCAAGTGGAGTATGGAATAATGCATATAATGAATGTTTAATAAGCAAAGGAGAAGACACAGGAAGTAATTACGGAGGAGTAAGCTCATTTGCAGTAACATTAACAGGAGCAGTAGGAAACTCAAGAGATGCATATACATCAGAATATTCAGAACAAACAAGTATAACAGATAAAAATGCAGATTCAATAACAATAAGTTTTAATGAATATGCGTCAAATGGAACAACAACAGCAAAGACTCAAACATATTATAAATACTATACAACAAATGGGGTAAAAGGAAGCACAACAGGAAATATATATGGAATATATGATATGAGTGGAGGCTCATGGGAATACATGGCAGATTATTTAGCAAATGGAACAACATCGTCTGTGACATATTTTAAACAAAATGTAGATAATAAGTATAAAACAGAATATCAAGGAAGTGGAGCAACAAGTAGCACAGAAGATAGAACAGCAAATTACAATGCAAATAATAATAGATACGGAGATGCACTATGGGAAACATCAAGTGGTGCTAACGGACAATACAGCTGGAACAACGACTACTCTATCTTTCCGTGCTTGAGTTATCCGTTCTTCTTTCGTGGAGGTAACTTCCTCAGCAGCTCCAATCCAGGGTTGTTCTATTTCAACAGCGCTACTGGAGGTACGTACAGCAACGTTGGGTTCCGCCCGGTGCTCGGTGTGTAGAATATGCATTATGTGGAACTATTACTAGGATAAAAGTTCCACATAATGCAAACAACACTTATATGGGCGATTTTAATCGCCCACGACCACGAAGAAATAGTATAAACAAATAGAAATAAAAAATAGAATTCTACAATTAAGCTATGTAAAACTCTCAAGTGGAATTGAGTAAATTTGCATAGCTTTCTCATATAAAAGGAAAATAAGAGTCATAATTTATAATAATACAAAATTCTTTAAAAAACTTGAATTTATATACTGTATATGATATAACATTAAAATGAAAAGGAGCGAATGAAGAATGAGTAACAGTAAAGAAAAAAATAGAGCAAATTTTTGGACGAAAATAATTGCAGGTGTATTAGCTGGGTTAATGGTACTAGGTACTGCTGCAGCAATATTATATGCATTATTTACACAATAGTGTAAAATAGGGGAGAATTACGAATGATAGAAAATTTAAGAACAAATTTATTAGAATTTTATGAAAATATAATAGTATCATATTTTTCAAGCTTATATGAATCACCACTCAAAATAATTATATTTATAATAGACATAAGTTTAGTAATCTTTCTAATAGTAAAAGCTATACAAGTAATGAAGGGAACAAGAGCATGGCAATTGATGAAAGGAATAGCTTTTCTAATATTAGCAACAATACTAAGCTCAGTACTTGGATTTAAAATATTGAATAATATTTTAACATATTTAATGAGCTATGGAGTAATAGTTCTAATAATAGTTTTTCAACCAGAATTAAGAAGAGCACTAGAACAATTAGGAACAAGCAAAATAACCAGATTTTTTGGAATAGATAAAAGTATTGCTGTAAAAACAAAAGAGAATATATATAAAATTGTAATAGCAGCTGTAGAACTTGCTAAAGAAAAAACAGGGGGACTTATAGTAATAGAAAGAGATATTAAGATAAAGGATATAATAAATACAGGAATTGAAATTGATGCTGAAATATCTCCTCAATTAATTGTAAATATATTTACACCTAAAACACCACTTCATGATGGAGCTGTTATAATATCAGAAAATAAGATAGTAGCTGCAGCATGTATGTTACCACTTGCAAATGACTCAGATATTGCAAAAGAACTTGGAACAAGACATAGAGCAGCAATTGGAATATCAAAAGAATCTGATGCAGTAGCAGTTGTTATATCTGAAGAAACAGGAAAAATTTCAGTAGCAAGAGATGGAATACTAATTGCAGATGTAAGTGAAGAAGCTTTAAAGAAAATTTTAATAAAAAATGTTGTAACAAAAAGGTTTGGCCCAGAACTTAAAAAAAATGAAAAAAAAAAAAAAAAAATAAAATTTGGAAATAAAAAAATAAATAAAAATCCAATTGGAGAAAAAAATGAGGAACATAAAACTAACGATTGAATATGATGGAAAAGATTATAAACGGTTGGCAGAAACAGCCTGGAAGATTAAACATACAAGGAGAAATAGAAAAAGCAATAGAAGAACTAACAAATGAAAAAGTGGAGTTAATTGCCTCAGGGAGAACAGATAGTGGAGTTCATAGCTTAGGACAAGTTGCAAATTTTAAAACAAATTCGAATTTAGAAATAGAAAAAATACCATATGCAATCAACTCCAAGCTAAAGAAAAGTATAAGAATAAAAAAAGCAGAAGAAGTGGATGAAAAATTCCATGCAAGATATAACTGCAAGAAAAAAAGATATAGATATACAATAAATAATTCAGAGCAAGGAAGCGCAATATATAGAAATTTAGAATATCATGTTCCAAAAAAATTAAACATAAGCAAAATGAAAAATGCAATAAAATATATAGAAGGAGAACATGATTTTTCTAGTTTTAAGTCAAGTGGAACAAGTAGTAAATCAAGTGTTAGGGTAATATATAAAGCTGAAATAATTGAAGATGGAGAAAAAATATACATAGAACTAACTGGAAATGGATTTTTATACAATATGGTAAGGATAATAGCAGGAACACTTGTAGAAGTTGGACTCGGAAAAATAGAACCAGAAGAAATAAAAAACATAATTGAAAAAAAAGAAAGAATATTAGCAGGGAAAACTCTACCTGCACATGGATTATGTTTAATGGAAGTGCAATATTAGACTAATTAAAAGGAGAAAAGAATGCAAGATTTTGTACACCTACATGTTCACAGTGAATATAGTTTATTAGATGGAGCAAATAGAATAAAAGATTTGCCAGTAAGGGCAAAAGAACTTGGAATGAAATCTATAGCCATTACAGACCATGGAGTTATGTATGGGGTTATAGATTTTTATAAAGCATGTAAAAAAGAAGGAATAAAACCAATTATCGGATGTGAGGTATATGTTGCACCAAGAAGCAGATTTGATAAAGAACCAAATATTGATAACAAATATAATCATTTAATACTCCTTGCTAAAAACAACTTGGGGTACAAAAATTTATGCAAATTAGTGTCTGCAGGATTTACAGAAGGTTATTATTACAAACCAAGAATAGATTTAGAAATACTAGAAAAATATCATGAAGGACTTATTGCATTAAGTGGATGTTTAGCAGGTGCTTTAAGTACTTCTATATTAGATGGAAATTACGAACAAGCAGAAAAAATGGCAAAATGGCATAAAGAACTATTCAAAGATGATTACTATATAGAAATACAAGCAAATAGATTAAAAGAACAAGCACTTGTAAACCAAAAATTAGTAGAATTATCAAGAAAATTAGAAATTCCATTTGTTATTACAAATGATGCACACTATTTAAAAAAAGAAGATAGTTATAATCATGAAGTATTGCTATGTGTGCAAACAGGCAAAAAAATGACAGACACAGATAGAATGAGATTTGAAACTGATGATTTTTATATAAAAAGCCCTGAAGAGATTGAAGAGTTTTTCCCTAACCTAAAAGAAGGTATGGAAAATACAGTAGAAATTGCAGAAAAATGTAATGTAGAATTTGAATTTGGACATACAATTTTGCCGAATTATGATGTACCAGAAGAATATAATTCTCATTTTGACTATTTAAAAAAATTATGTAATGATGGAATAAATAAAAGATATGGAGAAAATATTACAGAAGAAATAAAAAAAAGAATGGAATATGAACTTTCTGTTATAGAAAAAATGGGATATGTAGATTATTTTTTGATTGTGTGGGATTTTATTCATTATGCAAAATCTAATGGAATATCTGTTGGACCAGGTCGTGGTTCTGGAGCAGGTTCAATAGTAGCATATGCTATAGAAATAACAGATATAGATCCTATAAAATATAATCTGCTTTTTGAAAGATTTTTAAATCCAGAAAGAATAAGTATGCCAGACTTTGATGTTGATTTTTGTTATGAAAGAAGACAAGAAGTAATTGATTATGTATGTAGAAAATATGGAGAAGATCATGTTTCACAAATAATTACATTTGGAACAATGTCTGCAAGAATGGTAATAAGAGATGTTGGAAGGGTCTTGGATGTTCCATATGCTGAAGCAGATAAGTTAGCAAAAATGATTCCAAACGAATTAAAAATTACAATATCAAAAGCTTTAGAACAAAATAGAGAATTAAAAGAATTATATGAAACAGATGAAAAAGTAGAAAATTTAATAAATATTGCAATGGGATTAGAAGGCTTACCAAGGCAAGCTTCAACACATGCATGTGGTGTTGTAATTACTAAAGAACCTGTTGTAAATTATGTACCACTATATGTAAGAGATGGAAATATATCAACACAATATATTATGACTACATTAGAAGAACTTGGCTTGCTAAAAATGGATTTCTTAGGTTTACGAACTTTAACAGTAATTTCAGATGCAAAAAAATTAGTAAAAGAAAATAGAGGAATAGATGTAGAATTTGACAAAGACATGAATGATAAAAATGTATATAAACTATGGTGTGAAGGAAAAACATCTGGAATATTTCAATTTGAAAGTGCTGGAATGACAAACTTTATGAAAGAACTAAAACCAGATGGACTAGAGGATATAATAGCAGGAGTTTCTCTATATAGACCAGGACCAATGGATCAAATACCAAGATATATAAAAAATAAATTAAATCCAGAACATATAGAATATACACACCCTTCATTAGAACCAATATTACATGTAACATATGGATGTATGGTATATCAAGAACAAGTTATGCAAATTGTAAGAGAACTTGCTGGTTACTCATTAGGAAGAGCAGATTTAGTAAGAAGAGCAATGGGAAAAAAGAAGCTAGATGTAATGGCAAAAGAAAGAGAATATTTCATACATGGGCAAACAGATGATAATGGAAATATAATAATTCCAGGTTGCATAAGAAATGGAATAGATGAAGAATCTGCAAATAAAATATTTGATGAAATGGCAGAGTTTGCAAAATATGCATTTAATAAATCACATGCAGCAGCATATGCAGTTGTTGCATATCAAACAGCATATTTAAAGGCCTATTATAAAGAAGAATTTATGGCTGCAACACTTAATAGCTTTTTAGGAAATCTAGATAAAATACCAGAATATATAGATGAATGTAAAAAAATGAATATAGAGATATTAAAGCCAGACATTAATAAAAGCTTTACTAAATTTACAGTAGACAATGGAAAAATAAGATTTGGATTAGGAAGCATAAAAAATGTAGGAATAGTTGCTATAGAAAATATTGTAAAAGAAAGAGAAAAAAATGGACCATATAAAGATTTAATAGATTTTTGTGAAAGAATACAGGGAGAAACTGTAAACAAAAAATGTATAGAATGTTTAATAAAAGCTGGAACATTTGATGATTTCAAAGAAACAAGAAAAACTTTACTAGCTTCTTTTGAAGGAATAATAAATACAATTATTAATGAAGGAAAAAGAAGCTTAAAAGGTCAAGTAACAATGTTCGATTTAGGTAATAATGAAGAAAAACTAGAAGAAATAAAGTATAACTATATAAAATTATCAGAGTTTTCTGAAAGAGAGTTATTATCTATGGAAAAAGAAATGCTTGGATTATATATATCAGGACACCCTCTAGAAAGTGTAAGACCAGAATTAGAAAGACAAACAAATATAAATACTTTGAAAATTATAAAAATAAATGAGGGAGAAGAGGAATTATATAAAGATGGGCAAAATGTAAAATATGGTGGAATAATAACATCAGTAAAAAAGAAATATACAAAAAACAATAATATTATGGCATTTGTAACAATTGAGGATTTATATGGTAGCTTAGAAATAATAGTATTTGAAAGTTGCTATAATAGAGTTAGTAATATATTAATGGAAGATAATATTGTAATAGTAGATGGAAGACTAAGTATAAGAGAAGATGAAGAGGTAAAAATTGTTGCAAACAATATACGAGAATTAAAAAAAGAAGAAGGCAGAAAAACACTAAATATAGATATATCAAATATGTCTGATGAACAAAAGCAAAAGCTTAAAGGTGCAATTAAATTTTTCAATGGAGAGAAAAATAATATTGAAATTTTAATAAAAGATGGTGAAGAAATAAAAAGATCAGGTAATATATATTTAACACTAGAAATACTAGAAGAATTAAAGAAAATAGTCGGAAAAGAAAAAGTAGAAGTTAAATAAGGGGGATGAAAAATGCTTGTACTAATTGGAGAAAGTGGTTCACGGGAAAACTACAATTTTAAATGAATTAGAAAAACGTGGATTTAAAAAAGCAATAAATCATACAACAAGGGAGAAAAGGGTAGGTGAAGATAGTTTAAATGAATATAAATTTATAACAAAAGAAGAATTCAATTATATGTGGGAACATGGAAAACTATTGCAAAGAGCAGAATTTAATAATGAATATTATGGAATTGGAATAGATTCACTAAAAAAAGATGTTGCATGTATACAAATAACAGATTCAATAAAAGATATAAAACAAAAGGCAAAAGAATTAAATATGGATAATACAAAAATAGTTTCATTTTATATTTTCGTTCCTGAAGAAGAAAGAATTGCACGAATGAGAAATAGAGGAGATGGAGAAGAAAGTATATTAAAAAGAATTGAAATAGATAGGAAAAAGTTTGAAAATGCAAGAATGGTTGTAGATTATGTTGTAGAAAACATAGATTTAGAAAAGACTGTAAATAATATTATAGAGCTATACAATTAAAAAAATTGTATTTAAAAATATAAAACTATGGTATATAATAATCTAAACAAAATAAAATAAAAGGAGGAATAATTTATGTATGTTGTTTCAATATCAGTAGACAATAGAATAGAAGATGCATGTAATGTGCAGGAAGTTCTTACAAAGTATGGGAAAAATATTAATGCAAGGCTTGGAATTCAGAATCCAAAGGGAGATAATACAGGTATAATTGTAGTTATTTATACAGAGGAAAATATAGATGAATTTGTAGAAGAACTAAACTCAATAAAAAATGTTATTGCAAATTATATGGAGGCATAGATGTTTGATGTTATAATAATTGGAAAAGGACCAGCAGGGATAACTGCCTCAATTTATATTCAAAGAGCAGGTTTAAATAGCTTAGTAATTGGTAAAGATCTTGGAGCATTAGCTAAAACAGATAAAATAGAAAATTATTATGGATTTAAAGAACCAATATCTGGGAAAGAGCTCCTAGAAACAGGAATAAAACAGGCAGAAAATTTGGGAAGCAAAATTATTTCAGAAGAAGTTATATCAATAGGATATGAAGAAAATTTTATAGTAAAAACAACTAAAAGAATATATAATTCCACCAGTTTAATACTAGCAACAGGATCAAACAGGAATTCAAGTAATATAAAGGGAATAAAAGAATTTGAGGGCAAAGGTATAAGCTATTGTGCAGTATGTGATGCATTTTTCTATAGGGGAAAAGATGTTGCAGTACTTGGAAGCGGAGATTATGCAATTTCAGAAGCAATGGAACTTGCACCAATTGCAAAATCTGTTACTATACTTACAAACGGGAAAAAAGCTCCAGAATATAGAAGTGAAAATATAAAAATTAATGAAAATCCAGTAAAAGAATTTATAGGTAATGAAAAAATAGACAAAATAGAATTTGAAAATAATGATAAAATAAATATAGATGGAGTATTTATAGCCGAGGGAGTTGCATCAAGCACAGATTTAGCAAAAAAAATTGGAGCAGAGACAAAAAATAATAATATAATAGTAAATGAAAATCAAGAAACTAATATAAAAGGAATGTATGCATGTGGAGATTGCACACAAGGAATAAAACAAATAACAAAAGCAGTTTATGAAGGTACAAAAGCCGGATTAGAGGCTGTAAAATTTGTTAGATCTCAAACAAAATAATAAAAATAAATTATATAGGAGGTTTTTAATATGTCAGTTTTAAAAATAACAAGTGAAAATTTTGAAAGTGAGGTAATGCAATCAGATAAGCCTGTTCTTTTAGATTTTTGGGCAAGCTGGTGCATGCCATGTAAAATGCTATCACCAACAATAGATGAAATAGCAGGAGAGGTAGAACAAAGAGTTAAAGTAGGAAAAGTAAATGTAGATGAGGAACCAAAACTGGCTCAGAAATTTAATGTAATGAGCATACCAACATTAGTTATAATAAAAGATGGTAAAGTTCAGTCAACTAGTGTTGGAGTAAGAAGCAAACAAGAAATATTAGGAATGTTAGAATAAAAAACATATCAAAAATATTATATAGGTAGGAGAAAAACATGGCACTATCAAATGAACTAAAGAAAATAAAGAAGACATATGGAGAAAACTTCATGAAATTATGCAGAAGTCTATTTCCCACCTTATTAGAGCAAGAAGGAAGATTATATAGAATACTTGCAACATCATTTTCGACAAACTGTAAAACATTATATGAAGATATAACTCAGGCGGAATTAGAAAATGAATTAAAAAACTATATATATAGTAAAGTTAATATAGAAGAAAGAGAAAAGAAAATAGTAATAGAAAAAACACCATATGAGCTATTGGAAGAAGCTGGATATGAATTAACAGAATGTCTAACAGAAGAAGAAATACAAAAATTCAGAAAATATTATGCACTAGGTGAAGAATTATGTACATTTAGGGGAAACAGATTAAATAGATGTGTTGTATTTTGGGCAGTAAAAAATGGAGTAGAAAATATAAAAAGAGAAGAATTTGAAAAACCAAAAAGAGAAGATGAATATGGCACATCTGTTATGAGCATACAATTTAATAGAGAAGGAATATGTACTGTATCAATAAAAAATAGATATAATAGTACAGTTAATAATTCAGATGCTACATATGGGAACGATTTAGATATGATAGCACCAGGTTTAACTAAAGGGTTTGCAACATTACTAGAAAAAGAATATGGATTAAGATTAAATAATGCAAATATAGAGCAACTTGAAATACCAGGGTATATAGTAGCAAATGATGCAAAATACTACAAATATAATATGGAAATTAATGGAGACTATTATTGCCCAGGAAACATAGTTATTAAACGGAGGAAATGCAGAAAAAATAGCAGAACCAGAAAAAGGAATCTTGATGGATTACTTTTATTTAGACTTAGAAAAAAAAGAAATAAGAGTTTACTCAGAAAATATAGAAGATTCATTTGTTGATGGATTGCAAGGAATAAATAAAATAGAGGTAATAAAGTCAAAAGAAAAAAATGTAAGTAGAGAAGTAAGAGTATATTTGCAAGGAATAGAAGAACCAGTAATAATAGGAATTAATAAAAATAATCAAATTGTAAAATATAAAAATGAGAATATAACCAATATAGGAGACGATTTTTTAGCTTATAATGAGAGCTTAACCCAGTTAGAATTGCCGAATTTAACACAAGTAGGAGATGGATTTTTATGGTATAATGAAGGACTAACCAAGTTAGAGCTACCAAATTTAGTACAAGTAGGAGATGCTTTTTTATATTACAATAAATGCTTAACTCAGTTGAAATTACCAAAACTAACACAAGTAGGAGATGTTTTTCTATGTTGCAATGAGGGATTAACACATCTAGAGTTGCCAAATTTAATACAAGTTGGAAACAATTTTCTGGATCTTAATAAAAGTTTAATTCAACTAAACCTACTAAATCTAACAAAAGTAGGAGACAATTTTCTTAGTTATAATAAAGGGTTAACTCATCTAGAACTACCAAATTTAATACAAGTAGAGAACAATTTCCTATATGCCAATGAAATATTAAATAAACTATTGTGTCCAAAATTGTCAAAAGTAGGGAGTAGTTTTTTATATCACAATAAGGAATTAGTCAATCTAGAATTACCGAATCTAACACAAGTAGGAAATAGTTTCCTGAAATTTAATGAAAAAATAGACCATATAGAATTGCCAAAATTAATACAACTAGGAGATGATTTCTTAAATTTTAATAAAGGATTAACTAGACTAGAATTGCCAAGTTTAATACAAATAGGAGATAATTTTTTATGTTTCAATGATAAATTGATTCATCTAGAATTACCAAATTTAACAAAAATAGGAAACAACTTTTTATATAACAATAAAAAATTAACCGAATTAGAATTACCAAATTTAACAAAAATAGGATATAATTTTCTAAGTTTAAATGAAAGTTTGGCTAAGTTAGAGTTACCAAAATTGCCAGAAATTGAAAAACAAAAAACTGGAAATAGTAGAAGAATAACTACCCAAAATATAGCTAAATTAGATAGAAAAGGAGAACTAACAACATCAGATATTATAGTAGCTCGCAATATATTAGAGGATAAACAAATAGAGAGCTCAAAAGAAAAAGATAATTAAGTATAATAATTATTAAAGAAGGTGGAGGAAATAAAATGGTAAAACTGAAAATAATAAATATAAATGATTACGAATATAGTTTAAAAGATGAAGAAGAACATAATTATATTATAAATATGGAGTTTTTTGATGTAGATGAAAATCCAAGAATTGGTGATTACATATATATAAATAAAGAATTAATAAATCCAAAATATGATGGATATAGTACAAGCTATACATTTGGAAGTCTTGAAAATAAATATGGAAAAGAAAATATACAAATGGAAGATATTGATGTAATAAAAGTTACATTAAAAAATAAGGAAATATATTTAAAAAGATTATATGGGTAGGGGAGAAATATGGAGCTATCAAATGAACTAAAGAAAATAAAGAAGACATATGGAGAAAATTTCATGAAATTATGTAGAAATCTTTTTCCAACATTATTAGAGCAAGAAGGAAGATTATATGAAATACTTGCAACATCATTTTCGACAAACTGTAAAACATTATATGAAGATATAACTCAAGCAGAATTAGAAGATGAATTTAAAAGCTACATATATAGTAAAGTAGATGTAGAAGATCAAGAAAAGAAGATGATAAAAGAGAAAACACCATATGAGCTATTGGAAGAAGCTGGATATGAATTAACAGAATGTCTAACAGAAGAAGAAATACAAAAATTTAGAAAATATTATAAACCAGGTGAAGAGTTATGCACATTTAATGGAAGAAGACTAAATAAATGTGTTGTATTTTGGGCGGTAAAGAATGGAGTAGAAAATATAAAAAGAGAAGACTTTAAAAAACCAAAAAGAGAAGATGAATATGGCACATCTGTTATGAGTATACAATTTAATAGAGAAGGAATATGTACTGTATCAATAAAAAATAGATATAATCATACAGTTAACAATCCAGATGCAACATATGGAAATGATTTAGATATGATAGTACCAGGTTTAGCTGATAGTTTTGCAACACTATTAGAAAAAGAATATGGATTAAAATTAAATAATGCAAATATAGAGAAGTTTGAAATACCAGGATATGTAGTAGCAAATGATGGAAAATACTACAAATATAATATGGAAATTGATGGAGATTATTATTGCCCAGGAAACATAGTTATTAAACGGAGGAAATGCAGAAAAAATAGCAGAACCAGAAAAAGAAATTTTGATGGATTATTTTTATTTAGACTTAGAAAACAAAGAAATAAGAGCTTACTCAGAAAATATAGAAGATTCATTTGTTGATGGATTGCAGGGAATAAATAAAATAGAGGTAATAAAGTCAAAAGAAAAAAATGTAAGTAAAGAAATAAGAGTATATTTGCAAGGAACAGAAGAACCAGTAATAATAGGAATTAATAAAAATAATCAAATTGTAAAATATAAAAATGAGAATATAACTAATATAGGAGACAATTTCTTAGTTTATAATGAGAGCTTAACCCAGTTGGAATTGCCGAATCTAACCCAAGTTGGAGATGAATTTTTATATGCCCATACGAATCTATCCCATCTAGAATTGCCAAATCTAACCCAAGTGGGAGATAACTTTTTATATTACAACAAGAATCTATCCCATCTAGAATTGCCAAATCTAACCCAGGTAGGAGATTGGTTTTTGGTAAACAACAAGAATCTATCCCATCTAGAATTGCCAAATCTAACCCAGGTAGGATATGGGTTTTTAGTTAAAAATACGAATCTATCCCATCTAGAATTGCCAAATCTAACCCAAGTGGGAGGTGACTTTTTATGTGCCAATAAGAATCTATCCCATCTAGAATTGCCAAATCTAATCCAGGTAGGAGATGGGTTTTTAGTTAAAAATACGAATCTATCCCATCTAGAATTGCCAAATCTAACCCAAGTGGGAGATGACTTTTTATATTACAATACGAATCTATCCCATCTAGAATTACCAAATCTAACCCAAGTGGGAGATGCTTTTTTATATTACAATAGGAATCTATCCCATCTAGAATTGCCAAATCTAACCCAAGTGGGAGATAACTTTTTATATTACAACAAGAATCTATCCCATCTAGAATTGCCAAATCTAACCCAGGTAGGAGATTTGTTTTTAGTTAAAAACAAGAATCTATCCCATCTAGAATTGCCAATGTTACCAGAGATTGAAAGAAAATTTTCAGATATTATACAAAAAAATAAAAGAATA
>CALWZV010000035.1 GCA_944386115.1 uncultured Clostridia bacterium | reverse complement strand
TTCTAGAAATGAAGGAAATAAGTAAATCTTGTTTATTTAGACTTATTGATAAAATAGAAATAGATAAAGATAAAAATATATTTATAACATTTAATTTTGCACCATTAAATACAATAAATGAAACTATAGATGAATTTATTGAAATAGAAGAAATTTTGAATAAAGATTAACTAAATGTAATGTAAAAGATTATAAAAGTGTAGAAAATACTACAAATTTTTTTAAATCAAATGGTGGAAGTTAATAAAACTTTCACCTGTGATATTTGCTTTCCAACCGCCTTGGAAATGGAATAGAAGAATAATTATTACTAATATTTTTAGCTCTTTCATAAATAGAATTTCCTTCTTTATAATATCCAGTTACTAAATCCACACCATCAGGATTAATCATAGGGGCAATATAAATAGAAACATTGCTAAAAATTTCTCTAATGTTATAACCCAAAATAGAATTATTATTAACATATGCTTTACAAATATTTTCTAAAAATTTCATTAATAAAACAGATGTAATCCATTCATTTGCATGAAAAGAAGCATTATAAAAAACTTTTTTAGAACCTGTGCCAAATTTAACAAAATATATATTCTTACCAAGAACAGAAGTACCAAAATTTGAAATTTGTAAAAACGGGTAAATATTATTTAATGCTAACAAATTCATTTCCATTATTTCATAAGTATAACTTATATCTGTCTGAACAACATAACTAAATGGAACAATAATCATTTGACCTACTCTAAGATAGTTAGGTGAAATTCCAGGGTTAGCATAAAGAATTGCATTTACAGAAGAATTAAATTTTCTTGAAATGGAGTAAAGTGTATCTCCCTGCTTAATAGTGTATGAAGTATATCCGTTAATGTATGGTAGCAATTTATTCCAAGTATTTGGACCAACAATACCATCAACACTTAAGCCAAAATCACGCTGAAAATTTTTAACAGCTAGTTCTGTATTAGTTCCAAAAATACCATCTATATTTTCAAAGTAAAATCCAATTTTTTTCAACACACTTTGTAATAGCTGAACATTAGGACCAGTTGAATTTAATTTCAATGTTTCCATATTAATACATCCTTTCAAAAAAATTTATATATTTTATTATATGAATAGAAACATAAAAATTGTTATAAAAATTCTTAAATTAAAACAAATGAATTGCTAAATAATTAGGATAAATGTATAATAAATTGTATTAAAAATAAATAATTATAATATGCATGTAAGAATAGATATACTTAGGATAAAGAATAAGAAAACTATAACAAGTAAAATAATTGCTTCTACATTATTAGTAGTAGCTTTATTTTGGAATATGTAACAAGTGATTATGAATTTATAGCAAAAATATTAAATAAGTTTAAAATATAAGAAATCATTTAGGATAAAGGAGAAAAAATGCTACAGTTAAAAAATATATCAAAAAAATATAAAACTGGGGATTTGGTTCAAATAGCATTAAATAATGTTAATTTAAGTTTTAGAAACAATGAATTTGTTTCTATTCTTGGACCATCTGGTTCAGGGAAAACAACATTATTAAATATTATTGGAGGACTTGACCATTATGATACAGGAGATTTAATAATAAATAATATTTCAACAAAAAAATATAAAGATAGAGACTGGGATTCATATCGTAATCACACTATTGGATTTGTTTTCCAAAGTTATAATTTAATACCACATCAAAGTGTTTTAATAAATGTAGAATTGGCATTAACAATTAGTGGAGTTTCTAGAAAAGAAAGAAAAAGAAAAGCATTAGAAGCATTAGAAAAAGTTGGACTAAAAGATCAAGCACATAAAAAGCCAAATCAAATGTCTGGTGGGCAAATGCAAAGAGTAGCAATTGCAAGAGCATTGGTAAATGATCCAGATATATTACTTGCAGATGAACCAACAGGAGCACTAGATTCTACAACAAGTGTACAGGTAATGGAACTTTTGAAAGAAGTAGCAAAAGATAGACTAGTAATAATGGTTACACATAATCCAGATTTAGCAGAAAAATACTCTACTAGAATAGTTAATTTAAGTGATGGAAAAATAACTGGAGATACAAATCCGTATATTCCTGAAAAAAACGATGAAGAACCTAAACATAAAAATTTAGGAAAATCTTCTATGTCAAGACTAACTGCATTTTCTTTAAGTTTAAATAATCTACTTAGCAAAAAAGGAAGAACTATTTTAACATCATTTGCCGGTTCAATAGGTATAATAGGAATCGCATTAATACTATCTTTATCAACAGGTTTCCAAAATTATGTTGATAAAATTCAAGAAGATACACTTACATCATACCCTCTAACAATACAAGAAGAAACAGCAGATATGGCATCTCTTTTAATGTCTGCCATGAATCAAAATGAGGATTTAAACACAATACCTGATAGAACTGTTGAGGAACAACAAAATATAAACAATTTATTTAGCAGTGTTGGAAGAAATGACTTAAAATCATTTAAACAATATATTGAACAAAACCAAGAGAAAGTGGACGAAATGATAAATTTAATAAGATATAATTATGAAGTTACACCAACAGTATATAGAAAAAATGAAGATGGAGAAATTATAAAAGTAAATCCAAATAATCTAATGTCAAGTTTAATTGGATCATCATCAAGTATGATGGATAGTATGATTTCTATGTTTGCAGAACTACCAGAAGACGAAGAAATGATGAATGAACAATTTGAAATAATAGAAGGGGAGTTTCCAAAAGAATATAACGAAATCGCATTAGTTATACCAACAGAAAAAACAATATCAGATTTTCTACTATATGGGCTAGGGTTAAAAGATCAACAAGAGTTAGAAGATTCGCTTTCGAAATTAATGGAAGGCGAAAAAATAGAAAATCTACAAACACCACTTAGGTATACATATGATGAATTAAAAAATATAGAATTAAAGCTAGTTGATAGTTCAAATATATATAAATATAATGAAGAATATAATGTATATGAAGATATGTCAAATGATGAAACATATATGAATGATATATATAATAATGCAATACCACTGAAAATAGTAGGAATAATAAAACCAAAAAGTTCAACAAATACAGCAGGAGTATTGTATACACGAAAACTAACAGAGCATGTTATAAATAAGGCATCTCAATCAGAAATGGTAAAAAAACAATTAGAAAATTCTAATATAAATGTGTTTAATGGAAAAGATTTTAACGACAAAAATGAGAATACAGGAATTGATTTTCAAGATTTAATTACAATAGATGAAAATGCAATATCATCAGCATTTAACATAAATATAAATGAAGCTGATATAGAAAAACTAACAACAGGATATATGGAAGAAATATCAAATTCAATTACAGCAGACATATCAGTTGCACAAAATGAATTCACAAATAACCTAGGTATAATTCTAAAAAATATACTAGATGATTATATAGCAGAAAATGAAGTTAATGGAATGGCAACAATAAAGCTAAGTGAAGTAAATAAAATTGTAAATAATGGGCTAGAAAGTGAAAAAAATAAATCTATATTAAATGAGATGGAAGAAAAATATGTTATTCCTAATAATACATTTAAGGAGATGTATAATGCAATAATAGTAGGATTTTTAGAGCAATATATTTCTATGATGTCAACAGTAACAGAAGAAATTCCATCTTTGGGTGGTGGATTGCAGGAGGAAGAAATAACAAATGAAAATGTTATAGAAAATAGCAAAATACAAACAGAAAATGAAGTAGTAAATAATGAAAACAAAACAGAAGAAGAAACAAATATTGAAAAAGACAAAACGGCAATTTTAGTTAAAGACATGATAAACACTATGATAGATACACTAATAAATCAAGATGGTCTTTTAGATGGCACAAATAAAATAGCTATTGCAATGACAGAAGCAAAAATGCAAAAAGAAGTGCTTACAAAAGTCGGAGAATTAACAGGTAAACTAATGGAAAGCTTAGCATCATCATTTAACATAGACACTAATAAATTTGCAAATGCATTTAAATTTGAAATGAATGAAGAAGAAATAAGAAGACTTATGCAATCAATGTCAACAACAAGTGCAGTAGAAAATGCAAAAACAAATCTTTTAGAATTAGGATATCAAGACTTAAATGAACCAAGCTCGATTTACTTTTATTTTAAAGATTTCGATTCAAAAGAAAAATTTTTAGATTTTATAGCAGACTATAATAGTAAAATGGAAAAAGAAGATGAAGACAAAATAATAAATTATGCGGATTTAACTGGACTTCTGATGTCGTCTGTAAAAACAATTATAGACAGTGTAAGCTATGTACTCATTGCATTTGTTAGTATTTCATTAATAGTTTCCTCTATAATGATAGGAATAATAACATATATATCTGTATTAGAAAGAACAAAAGAAATAGGAGTCTTAAGAGCAATAGGAGCTTCAAAGAAAAACATATCATCAATATTTAATGCAGAAACATTTATAGAAGGCCTATTTGCTGGTATACTTGGAATATCAGTTACACTATTAATATTAATACCAATTAATTTAATAATTCATAGTGTAAATGAAGATATTACAGCAGTACTGCCTATACAAGGTGCAATTACATTGATTATATTAAGTGTAATTTTAACATTAATTGGAGGATTAATACCATCAAAAGCAGCAGCTAAAAAAGATCCAGTATCAGCATTAAGAACTGAATAAGAAAACTGACTATAATAGAGTATTTGTTTTACAAATGCTCTATTATTTATGTGCATAACAATAGCAAAAATATAAATAAAAAAATTATATTTTGCTATTGACAGTTGAGTAAGTATTCATATATAATATAGATACAACAGTTGAATAAATATTCAATTAACAAATATTAGGAGGTAACAAATGTCAAAAAACGAATTTATATGTGATTGTAGTGTAATACATCAAGATATAGTTGATAAAGTACTAAAAAACATGCCAGATGAAAACACATTTAATAAATTAGCAGAATTTTTTAAAATACTTGGAGACACAACAAGAATAAAAATATTATTTGCATTAGATCAAAACGAGATGTGTGTTTGTGATATTGCAAATGTATTAGGAATGAGTAAATCATCAATCTCGCATCAACTAGGAACATTAAGAAGAAGCGGAATTGTAAAATGTAGAAAAGAAGGGAAAGAAGTATTTTATATGTTAGATGATGAACATGTACAAAAAGTTTTTGAAATAGGAGCTGAACATATAGAACACAAAAAATAATATTAAAATTGGAGGTATACTAATATGAATAGTAAATTTAAAATTAAAGGATTAGACTGTGCAAATTGTGCTAGTCAATTAGAAAGAGCAATTCAAAAAATAGATGAGATAAAAAGTGCTAATATAAGCTTTATGACAGAAAGAATGGAACTAGAATATGATGAGAATAATGAAGATGAAATTATAAGAAAGGTAAAGAAAGTTATAAAAAAAGAAGAACCAGATGTAACAATAGAAAAAATATAGGAGGGGGGATTAAAAAGAGATGAAAAAGAAATTAATTAAGATAATTCTAGCATTAATTCTATTTGCTTTTTCAATGGTTATAAAATTTGAAAATGTGTGGATAAATAATATTTTATTTGTTATAAGTTATATTATAGTAGGATTTGAGATAATAATAAAAGCTTTAAGAAATATTTTTAGAGGTAAGGTATTTGACGAAAATTTCTTAATGACTATTGCAACAATTGGTGCATTTGGAATTGGAGAATTTCCAGAAGCCGTTGCTGTCATGTTATTTTACCAAATTGGAGAATTGTTTCAAGATTATGCAATTGATAAATCAAGGAAATCTATTTCAGATTTAATGGATATAAAACCAGATTATGCAAATATTGAAAAAAATGGCAATATTCAAAAAGTAAGTCCAGATAGTGTAAAAATTGGTGATACAATTATTGTAAAACCAGGGGAAAGAGTACCATTAGATGGTGTAGTAATAGAAGGAACATCAAATCTTGACACAAAGGCCTTAACAGGAGAATCTCTACCAAGGAATGTAAAAAAAGATGATGAAATATTAAGTGGATCAATAAATCTAAATAGTATTCTGAAAATTAAAGTTACAAAAGAATATAATGAATCAACAGTAAGCAGAATATTAGATTTAGTTGAAAATGCAAGTAGTAAAAAATCAAAATCCGAAAATTTCATAACAAAATTTGCACATTATTATACACCAATAGTTGTATTTATAGCACTAATATTAGCAGTTATTCCACCAATTATAATAAAAGAAACAACATTTTCACAATGGATATATAGAGCATTATCATTCTTAGTTGTTTCATGTCCTTGTGCTCTTGTAATATCAATACCTTTAAGCTTTTTCGGAGGAATTGGTGGAGCATCTAAAATAGGAATTTTAATAAAAGGAAGTAATTATATAGAACAATTAGCCAAAACAGAAATAATTGTTTTTGATAAAACTGGAACATTAACAGAAGGTGTATTTGATGTACAAAAAATAGAAGCAATAGGAATAAATAAAGAAGAATTATTAAAAATAATAGCATATGCAGAAAACTATTCAAATCATCCTATTTCACAATCTGTAAAAAGGGCATATAACAAAAAAATTGATGAAAAACAAATAAAAAAATATGAAGAACTTGCAGGACGTGGAATAATAGCAACAATTGGGGAACATGAAGTTGTTGTCGGAAATGAAGAATTAATGAAAGAAAGAAAAATTAAATTTGAGAAAACTAATTTAATAGGAACAATATTATATGTTGCAATAGAAAACAAATATGTGGGATATATTTTAATTTCTGACAAAACTAAAAGTGATGCACAAGACACAATAAAAAAATTAAAGAAAAATAATATTAAACAAATAGTAATGCTAACAGGAGACAAAAAAAATGTAGGAGAAAGTGTAGCAAAAGAATTAGGCCTAGACAAAGTTTATACAGAACTATTACCAGATGGTAAAGTAGCAAAAGTAGAAAGTTTACTAAAAGAAAAGAGCCAAGAAGGAAAACTTGCATTTGTAGGAGATGGAATAAATGATGCACCAGTACTAGCCATTTCTGATATTGGAATAGCAATGGGAGGATTAGGAGCAGACAGTGCAATAGAAGCTGCAGACATTGTACTTATGACAGATGAACCATCTAAAATTGTAAATGCAATAGATTTATCTAAAAAGACCATGAGAATAGTAAAACAAAACATAGTATTTGCAATTTCAATAAAAATAATTATACTGATATTAAGTGCATTAGGATTATCTACGATGTGGTGGGCTGTATTTGCTGATGTTGGAGTTTCTATATTAGCAATAATAAATGCATTAAGAGTACTAAATGTGAAACAAGCTAGATGAAAATTTTATTAAAATATAGAATTAAACTTATAAATTACAAAATACAGACAAAAATTTGATTTACAAAGTTAAATATAAATTATATAATAATTTTACAAGGAGTGATTCAAATGAAAGAAATGAAAATAAAAGTAAATGGAATGGTTTGTGAAGGATGTGAAAACAGAGTAAAAAATGCATTATCAACAATAGAAGGAGTAACAAAGGTACAAGCAAGCCATAAAGAAGGAATTGTTATAGTAACAACAAGTAAAGACATTCAAGAAAATGTAATAAAAGAAAAAATAAATGATATTGGTTTTGAAGTGATAGAGGAAAATTAATTATGAAAAAAATAATTTTATCTATAGATGGAATGACTTGTTCAGCTTGTTCTAATGGACTTGAAAAATACTTAAACAAACAAAATGGCATAATAGAAGCAAATGTAAATTTAGTTATGGCAAATGCTACTATAATTTATGATGAAAACATAATAACAAAGGAAAAACTAGATGAATTTGTAAAACAAGCTGGATTTAAAAGTTTAGGGGAATTTAAACAAATAAACATAGAAAATAACAACAAAAAGGAAAAAATTAAATTTATTATTTTTACAATTTTAGCAATAATATTAATGTATATTTCAATAGGGCATATGATAAATTTGCCAATAATTAACTTGTTAAACATAGAAGAAAATCCTGTAAATTATACAATATGTTTGTTTATATTTTCAATAATATTCATATGGTATGGTTTTGACATATTAAAAAATGGGTATAAAAATTTAATACACAAAACACCCAATATGGACACATTAGTTGGAATTGGAGTAATAAGCAGTTTTTTATATAGTTTATATAGTATGGTTATGATTATAAAAGGAAACCATGAATATGTGCATTATTTATACTTTGAATCTACAGCAATTATTATATACTTCATAAAATTAGGAAGATATTTAGATAGAATTAGTAAAGATAAAACTAAAGAAGCAATTCAAAAACTAGTGGAAATAACACCTAACAAAGCAGTAATAAAAGTTAATGGAATAGAAAAACAAGTTACTTTAGATGAAATACATAAAGGAGATATTGTTATAAGTAGACCAGGAGAAAAAATAGCTGTTGATGGAGAAATAACAGAAGGAATGGCACATTTTGATGAAGCATTTATAACAGGAGAAAGTAATCCAACTAATAAAAGCAAGAAAGATAAGGTCATTGCAGGAAGTATAAATTTTGATGGATATATAGAATACAAAGCCGAAAAAATAGGAAAAGAATCAACAATATCTGAAATTGTAAGAGCAGTAATAGAAGCAAGCAACACAAAAGCACCAATTGCAAAAATAGCAGATAAAGTTTCAGGATATTTTGTGCCAACAGTAATAATTATAGCAATATTAACTTTCATATTTTATTTAATAATAGGAGCAGGAATTGCTAGTAGTTTAATAAGATTTGTTACAATATTAGTCGTAGCATGCCCTTGTAGCCTTGGACTTGCAACACCACTTGCAATAGTTGTAGCAGAAGGCCTATGTGCAAGTAATGGGATTTTAGTGAAAAAAAGTGAGGTTCTTGAAAATGCTAGAAAAATAAATACAATTGTATTTGATAAAACAGGAACATTAACTTATGGAAAATTAAAAATTGCGGAAATAAAAAATTATAGCAATATTGAAGAAAATAAGCTATTAGAATTAGTAGGAAGTATTGAAAGTAAATCCACACATCCGATTGGAAAAGCATTTGAAAATTACTTAGAAGAAAATAAGCTTGAAAAATTAGAAGTAAAGGAATTTAAAACCATTGCAGGGTTGGGGATAATAGGTGAAGTAGAAAATCAAAAATTAATACTTGGAAATTCAAAAATTTTAGAAGAATATAAAATTAAAAATAATTACAAAAAAGAAGAAGAAGAACTTACTAGAAACGGAAACAGTATTGTATATTTAGCTAACAAAGAGAAAGTTTTAGCATTAATTGGTGTAAAAGATATTATAAGAGAAAATGCAATAGATGTTATAAAAGAATTAAAAGAAAATAAAATAGAAACAATTATGCTAACAGGTGACAATGAAAAAACAGCAGAAAAAATTGCAAAAGAAATAGGAATTAAAAAAGTGATTTCAAATGTATTACCAACAGAAAAAACAAACTATATAAAAGAATTAAAAAAAGAAAATAAATATGTAATGATGTGTGGAGATGGAATAAATGATAGTCCAGCTTTAGCAACAGCAGATATAGGAGTAAGTGTAAATAGCGGAACAGATATAGCAATGGACTCATCTGATGTAATATTAACAAAAAATAATTTGAAAAGTATTTTAAATTTAATAAATATAAGTAAAAAAACAGTAAGAAATATAAAACAGAACTTATTTTGGGCCTTTTTTTATAATTGTTTAATGATTCCAGTAGCAATGGGATTATTTACAAAATTCGGAATTTCCATAAGTCCAATGATTGCAAGCTTTGCAATGATGTTTAGTAGTATAACAGTTATTTTAAATGCACTAAGGTTAAAAAATATTAAAATTAAATAATAAAATTCTTATTACAATATGCAACAAGTTTTAGAAAAACTAAAGCTTGTTGCATATTTGTAATATATACATAATAAACTAATTAATGAAAGGGGGAGGTATGCAAAAATTTAAAATATATTTCAAAACTATTTTAATTCCAGTTTTAATTGGTGGAATTGTAGGTATTCTTATTTCTGGCAGTATGGATTATAATTATTTAGAAAAACCATTTCTTTCACCACCAAGTATTTTATTTCCAATTGTATGGACAATTCTTTATATACTAATGGGAATTTCGTATGGCATATTAAAAGAAAAAAAACTAATTGATCCTGAAACCAAGTTAATATACTATTTACAACTATTTGTAAATGCAATGTGGTCAATAATATTTTTTATATTCAAATGGAGATTTTTTGCATTTTTGTGGATAATATTACTAGATATTCTTGTAATTATTATGATAAACAAATTTTATAACAAAGACAAATTAGCAGGACTATTACAAATACCATATTTAATATGGATATTATTTGCAACATACTTAAATTTAGCATTTTATTTATTAAATGGATAAAAAAATCACATATATCTATTATTTCGAATATAAATAATAGAGGTGATAAAAAGTGAATTATCAATATTGTAATTCAAATAATAAGGGTCAGGATGATTATGGATTAAAGTACATAAATGAGCAAGGATATGGACTAATATGTAAAGAATACAAATTAGAATTTCCACCACAACATCAAGATTCTCAACCAGGAATGGAGTACTTAATGAATCCAAGACCAATATTTAACAATCCATATTATAGATCTGCAGGTAAATTAATGGGGAAAGTTGCTATAATAACAGGAGGAGATTCTGGAATAGGAAGAGCAGTCGCTGTAGGATTTGCAAAAGAAAGAGCAGCAGTTGTAATTGTATATTATAATGAAGAAAAAGATGCACAAGAAACAAAAGAATTCATTGAAAGAATTGGTGGAACATGTATACTAATATCTGGTGATATAAAAGAACCTGATTTTTGCGATAAAATAGTAGAAGAAACAGTAAAAAGATTTGGTAAAATTGATATTTTAGTAAATAATGCAGGGGTTCAATACCAGCAAAAAAGTTTACTAGATATAACAAATGAACAATTCGATTTAACAATGAAAACTAATATATACTCAATGTTTTATTTAACTAAAACTGCATTAAAACATATGTTACCAGGTGGAAGCATTATAAATGTAACATCTATAACAACATTTAAAGGAGAACCAGAACTTATAGATTATGTAACAAGTAAAGGCGCAATAGTAGGTTTTACAAGATCACTTGCAACAAATTTAGCAAAACAAAATATTAGGGTAAATGCTATAGCTCCAGGAGTCTTTTGGACACCACTGCAACCAGCATGCTGGGAAGCAGAGAAAATTCCAACATTAGGTTCAGACTCACCTATGGGGAGAGCAGGTCATCCTTATGAAATAGCGCCATTATTTATATACCTAGCAAGTGATGATTCATCATATGTTACAGGTCAGGTTATGCAAGTAAATGGTGGAGAATATAAAGGTTAATAGAAAATTAACTAAAAACATCTTATAATTTTTATATTATTAGATGTTTTTTATTGTATAATAACATTAAATAAATCTTGACAATTAAATAAATAAATGGGACAATACAATTAACAAAGTACGAAAGAAAGGTGAAAAAATTATGATAGAAAATAAAGAACGAGGAATAACTTTAATTGCATTAGTAATAACGATTGTAATATTAATAATACTTTCCTCTGTAATATTAGTTACAACAATAGATACAGGATTAATAGGAATTGCAGATGAATCAGTAATAAAAAATGGGATAGTTGAAGTTGAAACTGCTTATTCAAAATATGTAGTAAATCTTGAAAAAGATATGATATTAAGCGGGGATTACTCAGGAAAAGTTAATATGGAATATTTGGTAACACAAGGAATATTTAATAAATATAAAGCACCAGAAAGAGAAAATGTATATTACATATTAACACGGAAAAGGATTTGAAGAATTAGGATTAGAAGGAGATTTAGGAAAACGGAAATAAAGATATAACACCAAATTATAATACAACAGAAGAAAATATTAGCTCAATATACAATTTAGAAGATGCATTTGGAATAGAAGAAAACTCAAGCCGGTTATTACATAGCAAATAACAAAATATACAAAAATTCGAATACAAATGTAGATATTGAATTTATATTAAGTACAACATCATATACAAATGGAAGTGTACGGAGTAGAAATAAAATATGTTGGAAATGAAGAAGGTACAACAGTTGAATACAGTTTAGATAATACAAGTTGGAACAAATATAACCAAGAAATAACTTTAAATGAAAATGCAACTATATATGTAAGAATAATGAAAAATGGAGAAATAATAAAAACAGCACAAAAAACAATAGACAATATAGATAAACAAGCACCTATAGTAAATGCCAATATAAACGAAACAACAATAACAATAGATATTACAGAAGATGAAAGTGGATTAGCAAATAATAATAAATATGAATTTTATTTATCAGATAGCTCGGCAGCATTAACAGGTGGAAATTGGAGAACATATTATGCAGGAAATAGTATAGAATTAGATACTTTAGGAACAAAATATGTATTTATAAGAAAAATAAAAGACAATGTAGGAAATACAAGTATAAGTTTAGGAACAGAAGTAAATATTTCAGGAGAATCATATTTAAGATTTGGCCCATTTGTTTTAGAAGCAGAAGAGTTAAATATAACAGTAACAGGACCAAATGAAGAATATATAAGAGTTGGAAGAGAAGTAACATATCAAATAACATTAAATAGAACAGCAACATTAAACAAAAATAAAATAACACTAACAGGAGAAGGAAGCACAGGATGTACTGTAGATGTAACAGGAAGTGGAACAACATATACTGTTACAGTAACAGGGGGAACAGGAAGTGGCGAAATTATACTTAATATAGAAGATGGAGCATTTGTAACATCAGACGGAAAGGCAAACACACTAGTTACAAAAACAGGACTAAAAATAGATAATACACCACCAGCAAGCTTTAATATAAGTACAGAATTAGTAGAAGATACTACATCAATAACAGTAAGTGGAGAAACAACAGATGAACATAGTGGAATAGCAGGATACAAATATAGTAGTGATAATGGAACAAATTGGACAGAAACAACACTAGAAACAAGTTACAAATTTACAAACTTAATAGAAGGAAACACATATTACTTTAAAATGAAAGCAATAGACAATTTAGGAAATGAAATAGAATCAAACACAGCAACTGTAACAATACCATTACCGGTTCCAATACCAGTTCCAGAAGGATATGTAGCATCAGAAGTAGAAGGAGAAAACACAATAGAAGGTGGATATGTAATATATGAGGGAACAGAACCAGTAACAGAGGCAAATCATGCAACTGCACTAACAACAAGAAACCAATATGTATGGATACCAGTAGATGATATAAATGATATGGTAATGTGTGAAAGTAATAGTGGAAGTAGTGTATGTAAGTTAGTGCTAGATGGAGAAACATTAAAATGTACAACACACCCATCAACTGCAACTAATTTAGTTGGAAGATTGTATAGCGGTTCTACTGTACTAGTTGAAGAAACTTCACATGTTGTACCAAAAAAAATATATTCATATATAATAGATTTTTACGATAGTTCTCAAAGATATGGTAATAACCAGCCTGGTTGGGAACCAGGAACTATAAGTGGTGACACTGGTTTTGATTTACAGCTTAGACAAGGGGAGCTTATAGCTATGGCAACAAGTGTTGCAAAAAACAAAGGATTTTATATAAGTAGATATGAAGCAGGAAAAAACGGTGAAAGTAAAAAGGGGCAACTTGTTTTATCTGCAACAGTGACAGAATGGCCTAGTTATGTTTCTTCAGCTGGAGGCTGGGAGGGATTACATGAAGAAGTAAAACAATTAGATAAAAATAAACAAATGATATGGGGATGTCAATATGACCAAGTTGTTAAATTTATAGGAGAAGATGCACAAATAGCAGATGATTATAGAGTATCATCATCAGGACCTTTAACCAGTGGAACAACTGAATTAGATAAGATGAAAAATATTTATAATTTAGAAGGAAATTTTGCAGAATGGACACAAGAATCCTGTCAGGGGTATTATTATAAATGTCTTAGAGGGGGATGTTATGCTTATATAGGAGATAGTGAATATTACCCAATAAGTTATAGGGTAGGTGAGAGTGCTAGTTATGCATATGTAGCTTATGGAACACGTACAACACTTTACTTGTAGATTATAGTAAGAATTTCGAACAATATAGCAAAGTAGTATTTATATCAATAGGTAAAAAGAAAAATAAAAAACGGGTAGTCTGCTACTCGTTTTTGTTATGAAAATGAACAAAGGGACGGCAGGCTGTCTGAGAATAAGATGCTTTAATGAATTTTTAAAACTTGAGTTTTTTCTAAAATAGAAAACAGGAGATTATCTAAAAAGTTTTACAATAATTTCCTGTTTTTTGTGCTTTTATTTCTTCTATTATATCTTTTATTTGTTTTATATTACATATTCTTTTTATAGTGAACAAAGGGACGGACTTTTTGTTCATAAAAAAGTATTGAAATAAAATAATTAAAGTAGTAATATAAAAAAAGATG
>CALWZV010000034.1 GCA_944386115.1 uncultured Clostridia bacterium | reverse complement strand
TTCGTTTAACTATTATTAACCTTACATTTATAGTATAAACAAAAAAATAAAAAATATTCTAAAAAAATAATAAAAATAAAAATTAAAAAAGTAAAAAATATTTATATGATAAATAAAAAAATAAAATATATAAAAATAAATAAAATCAGATTTTTGAAAAATAAAAACATATAAATTAAATAAATAATAATGTTAATTAAATATAAAAAATTATATAAATTAAAAATTAAATTAATTAAAAAAATTTTTTTTACAACGCTTTATTAATATAAAATTAAATTTAATTAAAAATAAATAATAAAAAATTATAAAAAAATAAATAATAATAATTTAAAATAAAAGTCGAATTTTGTCAATGTATTTTTCTTGACAAAGTTTGTAAAATAATGTAAAATACGCAAAAAAGGAGAGTGATAAAATATTAAGAATAAAACTATGCAAGAGTGGATACCAATAAAGCAAATTTATAATGGAGGTATTATAGAATTAGAAGATAATAGTTACATAAAAATATTAGAGATTATTCCTATAAACTATAATTTAAAATCAGATCTAGAAAAAGAAGCAATTTTAAATTCATATAAAATTTTTTTAAAAACTTGCAATTTTAATTTACAAATTTTAATTCAAAGTAACAAAGAAGATTTAAGTCATCATATTTCAAAAATAAGAAAAAATATTAATAAAAAAGAAAATAAATATTTAAAAATATTAACTGAAAATTATATTCAATATATTTCAAAATTAAATATTAGTAAAAAATCATCTTTAAAAAAGTTTTTTATCATTATTAAAAATAATCCCATAAATAAAAAAGAAAAAAATATAGAAATAATAAAACAAGAATTAAATGAAAAATATTTAAAAATAAAAGAATGTTTATCTAGATGTGGAAACAAGGTATTTGTTGTAGATACAAAACAAGAAATTTTAAAAATATTTTTTTCATTTTTAAATACAAAAAAATATTCAAATAAAAATTATACTTAAAGGAGGAATTTATATAGAATTAAAAAAATTATTTAATAAAAAAACAAAAAAAGAAAGATTAAAAATATTAGAGGGAAGTATATTTGAAAAAGATAAAATATCTGCAACATATATAAATTTTCAAAATCCCAATTATATAGAAATGGATTCTATGTATTATTCAGGAATAATCATAGTAGATTATTATAGAGAACAGACAGATATTATATTAAAAAGTATTATTGAGAGTAATATAAATATCAATATATCTATATTTTATGAAAAACAAGATACATATAGAGTAATAAAAGAATTAACCTATCATATAGGAAATGTAGGATTAGAGGCCAAAAGTGCTCATGAAAATAGACAAGATATAGATATTGTCACATCAACTTATGGGGATGCAAAATATATAAGAAGAGAAATGCAAGTAAATAATGAAGAGATGTATTATTTATATACATATTTAATAGTATATGCAGAAAATAAAAATGAATTAGAATATCTTATTAATAAAGTAGAAGGTATTGCTCAAAGTAAAGGATTACAAACAAGAAGAGCAAATTTTAGGCAAGAAGAAATCTATAAAAGCTGTCTGCCTATCATGGAAAATGATAAATTAATAAAAAACATGGCGAAAAGAAATATATTAACCAGCAGTTTAATATCTACATATCCTTTTATTTCTTCAACGATTTTTGATGAAGAAGGTATTTTTATAGGAACAAATATATATAATCAATCCCTAGTATTTATTGACAGGTATAATACAGAAAAATATAAAAATGCAAATATATGTATATTTGGGACAAGTGGAGCAGGAAAATCTTTTTATACCAAGTTATTAATATTAAGATATAGACTAATGGGGATCAAACAATATATTATTGATCCAGAAAGAGAATATGTAAGTTTAAGTAAAAAACTAATGGGAACTAGAGTAATTATCGGACCAAATTCTAATACCTATATTAATATATTAGATATAAGAAAAGAAAGTATAGAAGATGGAGAAAATGGATATCTAGCAACTAAAATAGGAAAATTAATAGGATTTTTTGACTTGATTTTTGGAGAATTAAATGAAGAAGAAAAAGCTTTAATAGAAGAAAAATTGATTGAGACATATAAAGAAAAAAATATTAATTTTGATGATACATCCTTATATAAAAAAGAAAACAAAAAAAATATTTTTAAAAATCAAAAAGATATGCCAATTTTAGAAGATTTATATAATATATTAAAAAAAGATAAAAAAACGGAAAAATTTGCGATAAAGTTAATTCCTTTTGTAAAAGGCTCTATGAAGTTTTTTAACCATCAGTCCAATATAGAGTTAAAGAATGAATTAATCATTGCAGATATATATGAATTAGGAGAAGAAAATTTAAAATATGGTATGTATTTATTTACAGATATTTTCTGGGATAAGATTAAAGAAAATAGAAAAGAAAAAAAAGCAATTTATTTAGATGAAATATGGAGATTAATAGGAGTAACATCTAATAAAAATGTAGCAAGTTTTATATATAAGATATTTAAAACAATTCGAAAATATGGAGGAAGTAGTGTAGCAATTACACAAGATATATCAGATTTATTCAGCTTAGAAGATGGAATTTATGGAAAAAGTATCTTAAATAATTCTAATATTAAAACATTTTTCGCTTTAGAAGAAGAGAATATAAAAGTGTTATCAGAATATGCCAATTTATCTGAAAAAGAAAAAATAGAAATAAAATCTTTAAAAAGAGGAGAATGTTTAATGTTTGTAGGAGAAGACCATATATTAACTAAGATTGAATGTTCAGAAGAAGAATATGAAATTATAAAAGGAGAAAAAAAGCATGTGTGAAATCATAACAGCAATTGCAGAAGAAAATATATTAAAAATAATAATAAAAAATAAAATAATAGAAAATAAAAATATTTTATATAAAGAAGCAGTTTTAGATATTATAAAAAAAAATAAAAACATAAAAACAATAATTATTAGTGAAAAAATTCCTGGTGAAATTGAATTTAGAAAATTAATAAAAAAAATTAAAAATATAAATAAAAATATAAATATTATTGTTATAGCATCAAATAAAAAAAAGAAAAAAGAATTAGAAAAAAATAATATTGAAAATATTTATTATAATAATATATGGAATATATATAAATTAATAAATAAATTAAAGCAAGAAAAAGAACAAAATAAAATACTATCAAAAAAGAGAAAAATAAATAAAAAAATATATAAATCAATTTATGTAATAAAAAAATGGATCCAATTAAGAAAAAATAATTATATGGAAAATAAAAATAATGTTATATTTCTTTTTGGAGAAAATAAAATAGATAAAAATATAGTAAGATTGTTAATTATAAAGAAATTAATAATAAAAAATAAAAAAATAATATTATTAAATTTAAAAAATCATAATATAAAAGAAAAAAATAAAAATAATAAAATAGAAAAATTAAATAAAATTAAAAATAAATATTATTTAAAAATAGATTATCATTTAAAAGAAAAAATAATAAATAAAAATATGAAGCAAATTATTAATATTAATAATATATTAAAAAATAAAAATAAATTTGTTAAAATAAAAATATTAAAAGAAATCATACGAAAATATAGTAAAAAGAATTATTATATTATATTTTACATAGATGATAAAATAAAATATATAGAAAATAACTTAATTAATAAACAAAATAAATATTTAGCATTATTAGTATTAGAAAATAATAAAAAAAATTTATTAAAATTAAATAAAAATTATAATAAAAAAATAAATTTAATAATTATAAATAACAAAAAAAATAATTTATCGAAATATTTTTATCAAAATATTTTAAGAAATAAATTTAATAAAATCATATTTATATAAAGTAAAATAAACATAAAAATAAAAAATGTATAATTTATTATTGCAAATAAAAAAAGTTTGTATAATATTAATAAAATAATATAATAAAAAATAATTAATAAAAAGGAATATAAAAAAATATCGGATATTAATAAAAATAATAATTAAAAATATTATAACAATAATTAAACTATATGAATGATATAAAACAAAGCTAATATAAAAAAACAAACAATTGGAATAAAATGGAAAATACAAAAAAATAGAAAAGAACATAAATATAAAAATTAAAAGTGAATTTTAAATATATCAAACAATAAAATTATATAAAGTATGACTTAAAAAGAAAATAAAGTAAGTTTACGAAATAGTAAAATAAAAAAACAAAAATGAAGAAACAAGTGTTTTGAAAGTATATAAAAGAATACAACGAGATGCTACGTAAATAACAAATTTCCCAAAAAATAAAAAAATAAAAACAAAAGAGATGAAAATCAGAATCTATTGACATAATCTTAATAAATCTTCTAAAAAAAAGGAGAAGAATGGATGTTTATCAGAATAGGCGTATAAAAAATTAATTTAATAAAAAATCTCAAAGATAAAAAAATGGTACTGTAAAGTAGAATATAAAAAATAGAAAATAAAATAAATATGTAATTTATGTAAAATAATTATAAAAATAGGAATATAAAATAGGATGAAAAAAATAACAAGAAAATAATAATAAAACTCTTGAAAATAAAAAAATAATATTAAATAAAATTAAAAAGTAGATTCAATAAATTATAAAATAATTATATATTAAATAAAAAGACAAAAATTTGCAAAAACTAAAAAATGATTGCTTATATAAAATAATTCAAAATATATAAATTTTACTTTATAGAATTATAAAAAATAATTAATAAATATTATTAAAAATAAATAATGAAAAAATATTAAAAAATAATATATATTAAATAAAAAATAAAATTACAACAGATTCATAGGAACTAAAAAGTCAATTAATTATATGAAATAATAAAAAAATTTTAATTTATAGGACTATGAAACATTAAAAAATAATTAATGAAAATAAAAAATCAAAAAAATAAATTAGAAATAAAAATACTATAAATTGCAAAAAATAAAAAATTAATTATATAATAATTCAAAAAATATGAAAAATTTTAATTTATAAAATAATAAAAAATAATTAATAAATATTATTAAAAATAAATAATGAAAAAATAATAAATATAAATAAAATATAAAAAATAAAAATATTATTACAATATTAGAATAAAAAAATTATAAATAAAAGATAAAAAATATAATCAAAAATGAATTATCATAATTGATTAAAATAACCAATTAAAATAATTCTCCAAAACATTGAATGAAAAAATGATATTAAAATGCAAACAAAAAGTGCAAAAATATTATGTAAATATTATTTGAAAAATTAAAAAAACATAGATTTGCAATATCATTTGATTTAAAGTTATAAGTAAACTAAAAAAATTATTAAATTACAAAAAATAATCCATAAAAATATTACGTAAGAAAGAGAAAATGAAAAATAATAAAAAGAAAAGATTTAGGAAATGGAAATAAAAAAGACTTAACATAACTTTAAATTTTGAAAAAAATTGATTTAATAAAGAACAAATAGGAAGGTGAAAGAAATTTTTAAAATAGCCATTTAAAAAAGTAAATATCTTTATAAACAGATAAAGAAAAAATAGAGAAATCTCCCTTAAAAAACTTAACATAAAGTTTAATATGCCAAATTACTTTTAACGAAAAAATTTTAAAAAAAATTAATGAAATAATAATTTGAAAAAATAAAAATTATAAATTAATGGAAAATGCTTTTATAAATAATAAATAATTTTAATAAAATAATAAAAAATTGTAGTTTATAAATCATTTAATTAATCTTGAGATTTAAAAAGTTAAAAAAATAATATTTAGATTTAAAAAATGAAATAAAAAAGGAGGATATATATGGAAATAGAAAATCAATTAAATATGAGTAATGAAATAATAAATAAAAATGAGCAAATTAGTTTTTTAGAAACCACATTGGGAAAAACAATAAATACAGCAATAGATTTTGGAATAAGAGCTATCTTACCAGAATTTTTAGATGAACAAATTATTAATTTAAAAGATAATTTATTAAATTATGGATTAAAGGATGGTATCACTAAAACAATTGATGATGTTATTGATATAGGTAAAAGTGCAATAGGAATATTTACTGGAGATTTTGAAAATGTTTCTCAGATACAAAGTGCTGTAGAGACAGGAGGGTTAATTGATGGGATTTCTTCTTTATTAGACACAGTAGTTGATAAAGTGAATCAAAAGGGGATTATAAATTATAATATTGCAAATACAATTAAACAAGGTAAAGATATCCTATTAAATACTATAGAAAGTAATATAGAAGAGAAACTTAATGAAGAAAATATAAAAATAGAAAACATGGATAGATATATTAATAACTGGAAGGAGAATTTTAATAATAAAAATTTTGATGCAATGGAACAAGAATATATAAAAATAGAAGAAATTTTAAAAGAATTAATTCCAATTGAAAAAACAATTAATCAGGCTAAAATAATACAAAACCTACATAACTTAGTCAAAAATAATGGACAGAATTTTAATTTAAATCAAGAACAATTAGCATTAGCAGAAAAATTAATTTAGAGTATAAAAAGAGGAAATATAAAATTTCCCCATAATTATAGTTTTTTATTTTCAGTTTTTAGAAAAGTATTAATTGAACAAGTAAATTCATAAATAAAATTTAGACCTTCATCAGAACAATCATTTAAAATTCTGTTAATTTTATCAATGGTTGTATTTGTAGTATTATTTCCAAATAGAATATAATCAGTAGAAGCACCTGTAAATTTCACAATTTTAGATAGAGTTTTTATACTTAAAGATCTTTCTCCACGTTCAATTTGTCCTAAGAAAACACTTGATATATCAATCATTTCTGAAAATTTTTCTCTATTCATATTTAATTTTTCACGTATTTCTCTAATTCTTTCTCCAACTTTATAATCTTCTTGCATAATTTCACCTCAAAAAAAATATTATTTACATTATATTACAAAAATATTTAAAAACCGACAGACCGCAAGCGTACGAAGAACATATGCAAAAAGCAAACAAAAACAATATTGTAAAACATTATACAATATTATATTAAAAATAGTAAAAAGTTATAAATTAGCGCCATAAATATGGCGTTTTTCTAGTACAAAGTATATATAATTTAAATTAAATAATTAAGCAATTTAATAGTATAAAATAGAAATAAATAATCAATAATAATAAAAACAAAATAAAAACAAAAAAATTTTGGATTTGATGTAAAAAAGGAGAAAAATATGAATGGTAAAGAATTTAAAGAAAAAGACATTATTAAATTAATATATGAAAAACAAGAAGATAAAATTGATGAAATATTAAAAAAAACGGATGAAAGGTTAAAGGAGAATTTGTATACAATCGAAATTGAAAGAATCTCTAATAATTTTGAAAAAGTGAAAGAATTAAAAGAACTATTTAATAAAATAGAAGATAATTATAATATGAAAATTACAGAATATAATAAAGAATTATATAAACAGGGATTTGTTGATGGTGTGAATTTAATATTTAATTGTTTATTGCAAAAATAAAAAATAAATACAGGTTTGAAATATTTCTTTCCCTAGTTTTTTTAAGGATTTTACTTGCAAAATAAAGTTTGTTTTAGTATAATACAAAAGTAGAAATATAAAGGAAAAGAGGGAAAACAATGGAAGAAAGACAAGAAAGAAGAGACGGAAAGATAATCGAAAAAGATATTGAAAAAGAGATGAGAGAAGCATATATTGACTATGCTATGAGTGTTATTGTTTCTCGTGCCCTTCCAGATGTAAGAGATGGTTTAAAACCAGTACATAGAAGAATTCTATATTCAATGCATGAAGATGGTATTACTTCAGATAAACCATATAGGAAGTGTGCGAATACAGTAGGTTCTGTTTTAGGTAGATACCATCCACATGGAGATAGTTCTGTATATGATGCTATGGTTAGACTAGCACAGGATTTCTCAATGAGATATATGCTAATTGATGGACATGGTAATTTTGGTTCAGTAGATGGTGATGGAGCTGCTGCTATGAGGTATACTGAAGCAAGAATGTCTAAGATTTCAGAATATATGTTGACAGATATTGAGAAAAATACAGTAGATTTTATGCCAAACTATGATGATAGATTACAAGAACCAACCGTTTTACCAGCAAGAATACCAGCTTTATTAGTTAATGGTTCATCTGGAATTGCTGTAGGAATGGCAACGAATATACCACCACATAATTTGACAGAAGTCATTAATGGAATCATTAAAATTATTGATGAAGATGAAGTAACTGATGAAGATTTAATGAGTGTCATTAAAGGACCAGATTTTCCAACAGAAGGAATTATTCTAGGGCTTGAAGGTATCAAACAAGCATACACAACAGGTAGAGGTAAAATTATATTAAGAGCTGAAACAGAAATTGAAGAGATGAGTGGAAATAGACAAAGAATTATCGTTTCATCTTTACCTTATCAAGTTAATAAAGCAAACTTAATCAAAAACATATCTGATTTATCAAAAGAAAGAAAAGTAGAAGGAATTTCAGAGTGTAGAGATGAATCTGATAGAAAAGATAGAGTTAGAGTGGTTATTGAATTAAAAAGAGATGCCAATCCACAAGTGGTACTAAATCAATTATTTAAACATACACAAATGCAAACAACATTTGGTATCATTATGCTTGCATTGGTAAATGGTGTTCCAAAAATTTTAACATTAAGACAATGTCTAGATTGTTATATAGACCACAGAAAAGATGTTATTTTAAGAAGAACGCAATTTGAATTAGATAAAGCTTTAGCAAGAGCGCACATATTAGAAGGATTAAAAATTGCATTAGATAATATTGATGAAGTGATTAATATTATTAGAAATTCTTATGATGATGCAAAAGAAAGATTAATGGAAAGATTTGGGCTTACAGATATTCAAGCACAAGCAATTTTGGATATGCGTTTAAGAACACTATCAGGTTTGCAAAGAGAAAAAATCGAAGAAGAATACAATCAATTAATGGAATTGATTGCACATTTAAGAGATATTTTAAGTAGTGAAAGATTAGTTTTTGACATTATCAAAGAAGAATTATTAGAAATTAAGGACAAATTTGGTGATGAAAGAAAAACAAAAATTGTAGCAGCCGAAGGAGAAATTGATGTAGAAGACTTGATTAAGGAAGAGCAAACTGTTGTTGCTCTAACACATTTTGGATATATTAAGAGAATGCCAATTGATACATATAAGAGTCAAAGACGTGGAGGAAAAGGAATAACTGGAATTGCGACAAGAGAAGAAGATTTTGTAAAACAAATCTTTACAGCTTCTACACATGATACCATTTTATTCTTTACCAATAAAGGTAAGTTATATCACTTAAGAGGATATGAAATTCCAGAGGCAGGAAGAACTGCAAAAGGTACGGCAATTGTAAACTTATTAAGTCTAGATGCAGGAGAAAAAGTATCGGCTGTTATACCAATTCAAAACTTTGCTGAAGGAAAATACTTGTTAATGGCAACAAAAAATGGTCTAATTAAAAAGACCGCATTAAAAGAATATGATTCTACTAGAAAAACAGGATTACAAGGAATCACATTAAAAGAAGATGACGAATTAATCGGTGTAAGATTAACGGATGGAGAAGATAATGTTGTTTTAGTAACAAGAAATGGTATGTGTATCACATTTGATGAAAAAGATGTAAGACCAATAGGTAGAGTTTCACAAGGTGTCATTGGTATTAGACTTGATGAAGATGATGAAGTTATCGGAATGGAATCTGTTATTAGTGGAGGAAAAGCAACTTTATTAGCAATTACAGAAAACGGATTTGGTAAAAGAACAGAATTAGATGAATATAGAGTACAAAATAGAGGTGGAAAAGGTGTTATTACTTATAAAATTACACCTAAAACAGGAAAATTAGTAGGTGTCAGAATTTCATCTGAGGAAGATGATGTTATGCTAATTACAGATACTGGAACAATCATTAGAATTAATGTAAAAGATATTAGTGTTCTAGGTAGGTCAACTCAGGGTGTTACATTAATGAGAACAAGCGATGGTGGAAAAGTAGTTAGTATGGAAATTTTAACACCAGAAATTAATGATGTGGAAAATTAATTAAAATATAAAAAATCCCTTAAGATTTCTTAAAGGGATTTTTTTAAAAGAAAATTAAAGAATTTAATTATCACATTTATATATTTTCCTTGAAAAAACAAATAAATTATGTTAATATGTTTTATGAAAAAATAATACCAGGAGGTAAGAGTATGAAAAAATTACAAATTAAAGCGGTGCGGACTTTAAATAAGGGGCGTGTTGAGTTAACCTTTTATGGAGATAAAGGGCAAAGAGTAAATCCGGTAACCACTAAAGATAGAGGATATCAGAAAGGTGGTTGGATAGACTCAAAAACTTTAAGACCACTATAAAATTAGGCCCACAGATGTGTACATCTTGTGGGCTACCTCTTTTTAAAACGTAAATCATCTCCAAAAAAGCAATAAATATCATAATATCCTGCAATCCTAGAACCAATCCTTTCTTCGTATTTATTAAAAATTTCATTAATATTTAAATTCGTAGAAATAATGGTTTTGGTAATCTTATGATTTAAATTTAAAATTCTAGTATTAATAATCGTAAATAATTCACTTAATTTCATGCTGTTTAGTGTTTCTGTTCCTAAATCATCAATAATCAATAAATCAGTTTCTAATACGGATTTATTAATATCTTCCAAATTTGTTTTTTGTTTATTTAATTTGTAATCTATAATATTTTCCAATAAAACTGGAGCGGTTTGATATAATACAGTTTTTCCTAATTTTAAGACTTCATTAGCAATACAATTAGAAAGAAATGTTTTCCCAAGGCCAGTATTTCCAGAAAATAATAGATTTTTATAATTTGAATTATCGAAATTCTCGATAAATTCTAAGGATTTTTCTTTAATATGTTTGATATTTTCTCTTGGAGAAATTGAAAATTTGTATTTTTCAGGATTAATTTCAGTTGAGAAAAGCAATTCATTAAAGGTTGAAAAATTTTCTTTATTTAAATTAGACATATTTGATCTATTAAAAGAAATATCTAAAAGTTTTTGTTTTAAGCAAGAACACATTTCTGTTTGATAATGATTGTTTTGAATATATCCAGTATCTTGACATATAGGACACGAATAATGTGGTTTTAAATAATCTAAAGAAATATGATTCTCTTTAAAAATTGTTTCTTTTTCTTCTTTTAATATATTAATCTTATTTGACAGAGAAGATATGTCAGAAGATTTTTTATATAATACATCTTTAGCTGTAGAAAGGGCATAGTGATTCATTTCATTTTCAATCACTTGCAATCTAGGGATTTTTTTATATAAAGCTTCTTTTTTCTCATCTGCTGCAATTTCTGCTCTTAGTTTTTTTTGTTCATATTCTTTTAATAAAGCATTTAATATTTCATTAGCCAATTTTATCCTCCTTATTGATTTGATTTGCATATAAAAAGTCTAAATTATCATATTTCCTTTGCTCATAATTTGCTTTTTGTACCTGTGATTTTAGTGTTTTTGTATCTTTATTTAATTTTCTTCTTTGTTCAATAAAAGCATTTACCTCAGAAGGTGTTTTTAAATTCCTATCATGCCAATCTGTAATAACCGTGTTGATATATTCAAAAGTAGGAGATTGCTTTAGGGTTGTACGCTTTAAAGCAATTTCGATAATATCCATATCATATCCAAAATTTAATACCCAATTTTCAATATAGGCTTCTTCATATTGGGTTAAATTTCCATGCTTACCAAGTTTTTTAGAAATAGATTTTTTCATAGTATTTAATTTTTCTTGTTTTTCATAATATATATCCAAATCATTCCAACTTCTAATTTTATTAGAAGCCCAAGCTTCTGCAACTGTTTGGACATAATTTCTATGCATTGCACTTCGATTATAGCAATAATCAAAAAGAGCAATCATAACTTGTTCATCAAAATTATATTTTTTAAACCAAATATCAATGTCATTGTACCAAGATGGACTCATAATTCCTTGGAAATACATATTATTAATATGCTCAATTGCTTTTGCTCTCGATTGATTTTTGGCAGTTTGTGCAACTTTTTCTTTTGAAACAGTTAGATTTGGTGTATATAATTCATGAAGTGTTGCTTCTTGTAAATCTACAACAACATACCCTGTTGATTTTTTGGTCAACAATTTATTTTCTTCTAAAAATTTAAGGCCATCACTAATAGATTTTAAAGGTATATTTAATTTTTTAGATAAATCATTTAACTTAATATCTTTATTATATTTTGATAAAAATACTAAGTATAAATAAATTTTTAAATAATCTCCTGGTAATTGAGAAAGATAATCTGAAAAAAATATATCTGGTATGGTTGTTTCAGAAAACAAAAGTGTTTTATCATTTTGTTCTAGCTTCATTTTGTAATCCATCCTTTCTAAAAGCAAATTGAGAATATATTCATTATCATATAGAAAAATAGATTTTATATATAACAAAGTTTAAAAATCTCGTAATTTGGTAATTCAAATTATATCTTTTTTAGACAAAAAATTCAAGGAAAAATCTTTAAAATTTATACGGAAAATTTCTAACTAGCGATACTTGTCTGTTTTGGTGTAGAAAAATATTTTTTGCTTGATAAAAAATTTAAACATATAGATAAAGATATATATAATATTTTCTCCATGAATTCCAGAAATACTGAGTAAAAATACAGGAAAACAAAGGAGAATAAAAACAATTACTTTTATATTTATATCAGGGATAAAAATTTGTAGTAATCCACCAATTAGGATAATCCAAATGACATTGATAATAGCCACAGAGTAATCAATAAACCCTAATATTTTATTTTTAAATGTATAATTTTGCGGGAAAATAAACTTCAAAAAATCGCCTCCTATTTTATTCACATTGTAATAATTTATCCTATTTTATACTTGTAAAACTTTTCACAGATTGTGTAACAGTTGTGGAAACACCACCGATAAAATCACGGACAAGAGAATTTGCTTTAATTAAACCATATATACCTCCAACATAAATGAACTTACTAAATAAATCTGTATTTGAAAAATCAACGGAAAAGATTAATAGTAAAATAATAGATACAATGATTTGGACAAATAAAAGAGAAAAGAGATTTTTAAGCCAAGTTTTGAAAAACCAAGCAGTATTTGAAAGAATTAATGATAAAAAGGCAAAGGGGGTTATCAAGACAAAAACTTTTACAAAAATATATCTTAAAGAATATGTAAATACTAGATTTAATAAAGAAAAAGATAAAATTCCTTTGATTAATCCATCAATGGTAAATATATTTAAAGAGGATGTATCAACAGAGATATTTGTATTAATATTGGTAATTAAAGAAGAAAAGCATATGCTTTCGTGAAATAAATCTTCTCCAATACTACGAATAGATAGAGAAATATTAGATATTAAATTAATAAATTGTTCTATAATAAAAAAGGAAGAATTCATGCAAATAGCGTAAATGACCATTTTTATGAAAAAGCTAGAAGGTCTATCTGTCTTATCATAGGTCAAATGAGATAATAAATATTTAACACTATAATATAAAATAAAAGCAAACAATAAGCTATTAGCAATGAGTAAAATACCACTAGAACTAGATGTACCTAATATATCTTGAAAATATTTATCTGTTAAAATATCAGACTTAATAAAAGTTAGTTCATCTAACAAGCCATATAAATTATTATCAATAGAACTAAAAAGATTTTCAAAAATAGTGTTAATGGTATCTATAATAATTGGTGTAATATTTTGAGATGATTCCATTTAACCTCCTATCCTACCAGTGACTGTATAGCAGATAAAATTAAATCAATGGCTAATATAAAGGCATATGAAAATAGAGAACCTTTTATTAATTTTTTTCCTGTTCGTATTTTTTCTTCATCGCCAAAGCTAAACTTTTTCATGAATACACCAGTACCAACAGCAACGGCAGCAGCAGGTGTAGCAATTTTTAAAATCCAACTTTCTATATCTTTAAAAGCAGAATTGATGGTGCTGATAAGCTTCGGATCTCCTAAAGCAAAGGTCATGGAAGAATAGGAAAATATGAGAATAAAAAACATTAAGATAATGTATAAACTATAAAGATAAATAAGGGATGTTTTATTAGGTTTTTTTATATTTATTTTTTGTATTTTCATAATCAAACTCCTTTCGATTTTTAAAATAGGGAATCATTTGTAATTTGCAAGGGGGATATATTTTATTACCATCAGATAAAAAGCATAAAGCATAGAAAGTTTCTAAGGATTGTGTAAAATAATTTGATTCATAGGCATAATCATTTTGGATATAAGTACTAATTGATTCTGAAAGATTCGAATTTTGAGAATGTAATGTATTAGAAATATAACTAAAATTTGTTTCTTTGGCATTTTCAGAAACACTTTTTGAAATTCTTGTTTTTTCCTCTTTCCCTAGTTGTTTTTGTGCTTCTTCGATTGTAAAACTATCATCTGTACGAAACCAAATTTTGTTAATTAAATTTTGAACAATTACTTTTACAAAAGAATCATCTTTTAAAGTGTTTTTTAAAGAAGAATAACTTTGCGTACTAACAATATTGATACATTTTGCTTCTCGACTTAAAGAAAAGAATTCAGCATCTGTTTTACTAGCATATTTATCATATTCATCACATATAAAGCTAGTAGGATAAATCGTGTGATTGGATAAATTGTTTAATACTTCTGCTTGAAAATCAAGTTTTAGATAAGTAGCAATGATTTTAGAAAGATTAGAATATTCAGAAATATTCATATTTAATACGACAATTTTTCCCTTTTTTATTACTTCTTCAAAACCAGTAAAAGTAAGTTTTTCTTTAGGGGAACAAAAACAAGACATAACATCATAATCAGAAATAAATATGTTGGTAATTCGAGTAATTTCAGAAATAAGAATCGCCTTTGTTCGTTGGTCTAAAGCTTCAAATTCTTTTTGAAAAAAGTCTAAACAAGCATTTAATTCATAAATTTCTTGTTTACTTAATTTTCCCTTTACAAAAAGTTCTTTTAATATGGGGATTTTTTCTTTGTAATATGTGGGAATGGTAATTAATTTATGAAGTTCTAAAAAAGTAACATATTCTTGATTATAAAAACGACATAATTTGATACATTCTGTTAAAACCTGTTCGGCTTTATCTAACCAATAAGATTCTGAATTGTTTTCTGAAAATAGTAAAAGAATGGTTTTTAAACGATTGGCTAATAC
>CALWZV010000033.1 GCA_944386115.1 uncultured Clostridia bacterium | reverse complement strand
AGTAATATTTTAAACTGGAATTTTCGTACATTTTTCAAACTGGAAAAAAAGTACATTTTTCTCTTGACATTTACACTCTAATAAAGTGTGACACATCATTGACTAACCTTCAAAATAGAAATGATAAAATTACAAAAATACTTGAAACTATTTTTAAAATGTGATATTATATTTTAAATTTATTCTGCCTTTGAAAAAGCAAAGTAAATAAACAAAGAATATATTAAGAGAGAATAAGTGATTACGCTGAGAGCTTATTTATATATTAGTTTATTGAAATTTCACTTTTGAGGCTTTTGCTGAAAATTAATATTAGGCAAAACGTTTGCTACGTTATAGCTTTAAGAGAAAAAAATTAGGTGGTACCACGAATATAAGCATTCGTCCTATGTTGGGATGAATGTTTTTTGTTTTAATTTTAAATTATAACACAAACTGTATATTTAAAGATATTGTGAAATTATAAGGAGGAAATGTTAATTATGGAAGAAAGTATTATTCAAATTAAAGAGAAAGCAAAAGAAGAGATAGCCAAAGTCGAAGATTTAAAACAATTAGATGAAATAAGGGTAAAATACTTAGGTAAGAAAGGAGAGTTAACAGCTGTATTAAAAGGAATTGGAAGTTTAGCACCAGAAGAAAGGCCAATTATTGGCGAATTAGTAAATAAAGTAAGAGATGAACTAGATGAGTTAATAAAGCAAAATGTTAATATATTGAGTAAAAAAATACTAATTGAAAAAATGAAAAAAGAAAAAATAGATGTAACTATTCCAAGTAAAAAACAAGAAATTGGCACATTACACCCAATTAATAAAATAATTAAAGAAGTTGAAGAAATATTTTTGGGAATGGGGTATTGTATTGCAGATGGACCAGAAGTTGAAAAGGCAATATATAATTTCGATAAGTTAAATACACCTATAGGGCATCCAGCAAGAGATTTACAAGACACTTTTTACATAAATGAAGATATAGTTTTAAGAAGCCAAACATCACCTGTTCAAGTAAGAGTAATGGAAGAGCAAAAACCACCAATTAAAATAATTTGTCCTGGAAAAGTATATAGATCAGATAGTGTAGATGCAACACATTCTCCAGTATTCCATCAAATAGAAGGTTTGGTTATAGATAAAGATGTATCAATGGCAGATTTAAAAGGAACTTTAGAAATGTTTGCAAAAAAATGCTTAGGAGAAAAAACAAGAATTAGATTTAGACCTCATCATTTCCCTTTTACTGAACCATCTGCTGAAGCTGATGTTTCATGCTTCGTTTGTGGAGGTAAAGGATGCAAAGTATGCAAAGGTGAAGGTTGGATAGAACTTTTAGGTTGTGGAATGGTACATCCAAATGTTTTAAGAGGATGTAAAATTAATCCAGATGAATATTCAGGGTTTGCATTCGGATTCGGTGTGGAGAGAATTGCAATGGCAAAGTATGGAATTGATGATATGAGATTACTATATGAAAATGATGTAAGGTTTTTAAAACAATTTTAAATAAGAGAAAGGAAGATTAATTTATGAAAACTAGTATTGAATGGTTAAAAGAATATTCAGATATAAATGTTTCTGCAAAAGAACTATGCGACATACTCACAATGACAGGTTCAAAAGTTGAAGGACTTGAAACTAAAGGAGATAATATTAAAAATGTTGTGGTTGGAAAAATATTAGAGATTGAAAAACATCCTAATGCAGATAAATTGGTTGTAACAAAAGTTGATGTAAAAGATGAAATATTACAAATTGTAACAGGAGCAACTAATATAAAGGTTGGAGATATTGTTCCAATTGCAAAAGATGGTTCAGAGTTGCCAGGAAATATAAAAATAAAGAAAGGAAAATTAAGAGATATTGAATCTTGTGGAATGATGTGTTCTGTTGGAGAACTTGGAATTCCAGTAGATATGTTTGAAAATCAAATTGAAAATGGAATTATGATTTTACCTGAAAAATTTGAAAAAAATTTAGGGGAAGATATTGTAAAAGTTTTAGATTTAAAAGAAGAAATAATAGAGTTTGAGATAACTTCAAATAGACCAGATTGTTTTTCAATAGAAGGGTTAGGAAGGGAAACAGCTGTGTCTTTAAATCAAGATTTTAAAGATCCACATTCAGATTTAGAAAAAATAAATTCAGAGGTAAAAGAAGAAATACATGGGTTAAAAGTAAATATAGAAGCACCAGACCTTTGTTATAGATATATAGCAAGAGTTGTAGAAAATGTAAAAATAGCACCATCACCAGAATGGATGGTAAAAAGGCTTGCTGCATGTGGTGTAAGAAGCATAAATAATATTGTTGATATTACAAATTATGTCATGTTAGAACTTGGTCAACCAATGCATGCGTTTGACATAAATTCAATTAATGGAAAACATATAATAGTAAGAAGAGCTAAAGAAAACGAAAAAATAATTACTCTTGATGAGATAGAAAGAAATCTAGATAATGATATGCTTGTAATTGCTGATGAACAAAAACCTGTTGCAATAGCAGGGGTTATGGGTGGAATGAATTCTGAAATTGAAGATAATACTAAAACCGTTGTGTTTGAATCTGCAGTTTTTAATGGAGAAAATGTAAGAAAAACAGCTAAAAAGCTTCAATTAAGAACAGAAGCTTCTAGTAGATATGAAAAAGGACTATCACAAGAAAATGCAGAAAGAGCTGTAGAAAGAGCTGTGCAACTTGTAAAAATGTTAAATGCGGGCACAGAAGTAAGTGGAAAGATAGATGTATATCCAACAAAACAAGAGAAAAAGAAAATAAAATTTGATGAAAAAGTAATAAATAAATTATTAGGAACAAACATCTCAAAAGAAGAAATGATAAATATATTTGAAAAATTAGGATCTAAAGTTGAAAACAATGAAGTAATTGTTCCATATTTTAGAATGGATATTGAACAAGTGGCAGATTTAGCTGAAGAGGTCGCAAGATTTTATGGCTATGATAAGTTATGTAGTACTCTAACAAGTGGAGAATCAACAATTGGAATAAAAACAAAAATTCAAAAGATTTCTGATGATATTGAGCAGATGCTAAGATACAAAGGATTATCTGAGGTTTGTACATATGGATTTATAAGTAAACAGGATTTGAAAAAAGTAAATCTAACTGAAGATGATATTGAAGAAAATGATATAATACATATAAAAAATCCTTTGAGCGAAGATTATTCTATTATGAGAACAACAACAATTCCAAGTATGATGAGTGTTTTAGCAACTAATAATTATAAAAAGAACAAAGAAGTAAAATTGTTTGAAATAGCTAGAATATATAAAGATCCAAATAACAATATTTCTAAAGGGGAAACACCAATTGAAGAGAAAATAATAACACTTGGGTTATATGGAGAAAATATAGATTTTTATAATATGAAAGGTATTGTAGAGAATATATTAGAAGTTTCAAATATTGCAAGATATGAATGTGTAAGTAATTGCGATAGTCCAAGTTATCATCCAGGAAGAGTAGCTAAAATGGTAGTAGGAAATGATGTAATAGCTATGTTTGGTGAGATAAATCAAATAGTTACTGAGAATTATGATATTTCTAAAAGAGTATATATAGCAGAAATTAGCTTAGAGAAATTAGTAAAATACTCAAAAGATAATAAAAAATATATAGAAGTTGCAAAATTCCCAGCTGTAGAAAGAGATATAGCAGTATGTGTTGATAATAATATAGAAGTTGGCCAAATTGAAAAAACAATTATAAAAAAATCAAAAGGAATTCTAGAAGATATAAAATTATTTGATATATATAAAAGCGAGAAATTGGGATTAGATAAAAAAAGTATTGCATTTTCATTAATTTTTAGATCAAAAGAAAAAACTTTAACAGATGAAGAAATCAATAAAACTTTAGAAGAAATTATATTAGAGTTGAAAAAAGTATATAATGCAGATTTAAGAAAATAAAATTTTAAAATTATATAATAAAATAAAAAAATATAGTATAATATTAAAGTAGCTTGGCAATTACATGCTATAAAATAATTATATTAATTATCAGGGAGGTAATAATTTTGAAGTCTGAAAAAATGCAAAGAGCATATAAAATTATAATGCTTGTTGTGCTTACTGTTTTTCTAACATTTTTGTTAACAACAGTATATTATACCAAAAAACTTGGAATTGATGGAAATACAAAATATATAATGGTACAAGATGAAAGTGAGAGTATTGGAGCTACTTTACAAAGATTTAAAACATTAATAGACAGTAAATTCCTTGGAGAAGTAAATGAAGAAGATTTAAAAAATGGAGCTATTAAAGGGTATATTGCTGGACTAAATGATGAGTATACACAATATTTCACAAAAGAAGAAATGGATGAGTTTTATGTTGATACAATGGGGAACTTTGATGGTATTGGAATATATATGACTAGTGATACAAACACAAACACAATAGTTATTATATCGCCAATAAAAGATTCACCAGCACATAAGGCAGGTTTGCTTCCAGGAGATATAATCAATAAAGTAGATGGAAAATCATATAGTGGAGAGGAACTAGATGAAGCTTCAAATGCAATAAAAGGTGAGATTGGTACTAGTGTTGAACTAGAAATAAACAGAAATGGCGAAGTATTTACAGTTAATGTAACAAGAGAAAATGTAAAAGTAAATCATGTAGAATCAAAAATAATAGACGGAAATATTGGTTACTTAGAAATTGCATCATTTGATGAAGGATGTGGTGAAGAATTTTTGAAAAAATATAATGAATTGAAAGAACAAAATATTACTTCACTTATAATAGATTTAAGAAATAATCCTGGTGGAATTGTGAAGGAAGCATTAGATATTGCAGAATATATGGTAGATAAAGATGCACTACTATTAATAACTATGGATAAAAATAATAATAAAGAAGAATATCGTTCAGAAGCTAATGGAAAAGTTATAGATGTACCTGTTGTTATTTTAGTTAATGAAAACTCAGCAAGTGCAACCGAAATTTTAGCAGGAGCATTGAAAGATAACAATGCAGCTAGAATCATTGGAACTACCACTTATGGAAAAGGGTTAATACAAGAATTAATAAGATTAACAGATGGAAGTGGAATAAAGATGACAACAAACGAATATTACACTCCTAACCAAAATAGAATAAACAAGGTTGGAATTACTCCAGATGAAATTGTAGAATTACCAGAAGAGTTTAAAGATGAACTAGATATTCCAGAAGAATCAGATACACAACTTCAAAAAGCAATAGAATATTTAAAAAAATAGAAGAACATGCACTTTTCGATAAAATATACATATACTTCTAGTATAGGTTTTTATCGGAGGTGCATTTATGTTATCCGTTTTTTCTATTACAGGAATTCTAACTTTTTTAAAATCAGCAATCTTTGTAGTTCGGATATATACAATCAAGCAATTTGTTTCCAGAGCCATTATCTTCTGATGAAGAAAAGATATATCTTGAGAGACTCCAAAATGGAGATGATGACGCACGAAACATTTTGATTGAAAGAAATTTAAGATTAGTAGCACATGTTGCAAAAAAATATAGTAGTACTAATATTGCAAATGATGATTTAATTTCAATTGGTACAATTGGGTTAATAAAAGGAATAAACAGTTTTGAAATGAAAAAAGGTGTACGACTTGCAACTTATGTTTCAAGATGTATAGAAAAATCTATACTAACATAATGGCAACAAAAGGCAATATAAATAGCTTATTTAATAAATTAAGGGAAAACATAAATTGTAATGTGAAAATAGAATTACCAAAACCAATAATAGAAGAGCCCAATTCAAATAATATAGGAAAGCAAATTGCATATTATAGAAAAATAAAAGGATTAACTCAAACACAACTTGCTAGATTATTAAATGTAAGCAAATCTTGCATAAATACTTATGAAAATAGAGAATTAAGATTAGTAAATACAGAGTTTTTAAAAAGAGTATTTGAAGTATTAGAGATAAATAACAAAATAAAACTACCAAGATATGAAGAATTTATTTTCAATAATCAATCACAAAAACTGAAAAAAGTTTTAAAAGAAAACAACTTAAATTATAAACAATTTTCAAAAGCAATAAATGTAGATTATAGTAATGTGAAAAAATGGTTAAATGGACAAGCAATAATGAGTAAAACAAGTTATAACAAAATTAAAAATATATATAAAATTTAAGTATATCGTTTTGATATACACTAAAAAAATTATAATAACGCTAAAAGCCACGCTTTTAGGCTCTTACACGGAGTATGTATATACGCCTGTTCCTGCAAAATTATCTGTTGGATAATTTTGACAGAAGAATTAAGTTTATGGTATTATTATATAAACATATGAAAAACATTATGATTTTAAAGAGTATAAAGAAAAAGGTGGATACGATGGAAAGATTAACAAAATTAGCAAATCAAATTTTAACATATTCTATAAAGGTAAAAGAAAATGAAAATTTATTAATTGAATTATTTGGAACAGATGGTATTCCACTAGCAAAGGAACTAATTAGTCAAGCACACAATTTAAAAATTAATGTTTTTTTTAATATAATAGAGTATGAAGTTTTAGAAGAATTTTTAAAGAATGCTACCAAAGAAGAAATAAAGAGGTATGCTTTATATGATTTGAATAGAATGAAAGAAATGGATGCTTACATAGGAATTAGTGCAAAAAGGAAAGAAAATGAGTTTGATAAAGTCCCTATGGAAAAAATGGAGTTATATAATACAGAATATATGCTACCAGTTCATTTTAAAGAAAGAGTGAAAAAGAAATGGTGTATATTAAGATATCCAAATGATTTTTTTGCAGAAATGAATAAAATGAGTTTAGAACAAGCAGAAGATTTTTACTTTAATGTTTGTAATTTGGATTATGGAAAAATGTCAAATTCAATGAATAAATTGGTTGAATTAATGAATAAAACAGATAAAGTTAGAATTATAGGAATAAATACTGATTTGATTTTTAGCATAAAGGGAATAAAAGCAGAAAAATATATAGGCAATTATAATTTACCAGATGGAGAAGTTGCAACAGCTCCAGTAAAGAACAGTTTAAACGGATATATAACATATAATACACAAACAAAATATAATGGAAAAACATTTAATAATATTAGATTTGAATTTAAAAACGGAAAAATTATAAATGCAACAGCTAATGATACTGAAGCCTTAAATGAAATATTAAATGCGGATGAAGGAGCAAGATATATTGGGGAATTTGCCATAGGATTAAATCCATATATCACAAGAGTAAATTCTGATGTGTTATTTGATGAAAAAGTATGTGGAAGCTTTCACTTAACACCAGGCAATGCTTTACAAGAAAGTGATAATGGAAATAGATCTTCTATTCATTGGGATATTGTAAATATACAAACACCAGAATATGGTGGAGGAGAAATTTGGTTTGATGATGTATTAATAATGAAGGACGGAAGATTTATATTAAAAGAATTGGAATGTCTAAACCCAGAAGAAATAAAGTAGAGTATAAATGAACTCTACTTTATTTCTTGAGCAAAATCATAATAAAATTCATCATATAATTTTGAATCTAATATCCAAGCATTGTCATTTAAAATTTTTCGAACTTCTGGTCTAGAAAGTTTTAATTTTTTAATATTGATTTTAGAAATTTCTAGTGGAAATGTTGAAATTAACCCTTTTTTTATAATTGGAAGATAATTAGGGGTTAAGCCAGTAACAAAACAGTTAAAAAAATCTGAAGTATTGCTTAAAGGCAAACTTATAATTATTTGTACTCTTTCTATTCCTAATTTGTGAGCACTTACATTTTTTAAATTAACATATGCTATATTATCTAAAAATTCAAGTGAACCTTCATAATAATAAGCACAGCTTGCAATATCAGTTTTTACACCATTATAAAATTGAGCTTGGAAAACATCAGAAGTATTATTATTTATCTTTATTATTGAAGATATTAACTTGTTTGTTGTAACATAATACAAATATAAAGTATCAGTATTAAAAGGATTTGAGAAGATAGTGTTTTCAGTATTTAATGACAATATATCTGACAAATTGATGCCAAGAACATTGCATAATTCTAGTGTTGTAATAAAATCTGGGATTATTGCACCTTTTTCATATTTAGAGATAGTTGCCTTACTTTTATAAATTTTATTGCCAACATCTTCTAAACTCAAATGTTTAATTTTCCTATAATTCCTTAAGATTTCTCCAATATTAGTTTGATTGGTATTGTACATAAAATCACCTATAAAATCAAAAGTTTCTTAAAAATATATTTTTTATTAAAAAAGGTCTATTTTGTAAAATTATACCCAAAAACATAAAAAAAGTCAACTCATACGAAACTTTTTCCGGAAAACAACAACGCCAAAAGAGTGTAATGACTGGAAAAGTTTTGCAAAAGTATTGCCATTATGCTATAATTTCCAAAGAAATTAATGAATAAGGAGAATAAAAGATGGATAATAATTGTGAAGATTTAAACTTAAGTAAAAAAAAGTTGCAGTATATTGATGTGGATAAACGAGAAGATTTCCCGCCAGCACCACAGGGAACGAGATATATTCATTTTTATGGAGGAACAAAAAATTATAGAGCATACATAGCACCAGAAGATATTTCGAGAGCAGATTTTATGGAACAGTATCCAGAATATGTGCCAGAACAAAATATACCTATTTATGAAAATAATGGAATAGTGGTTAGAGCAGACCCTAAATATCCGTGCCCAGGATTTTATATTTTTGGACTAAACAAGACTTATAGAGCGTTTGACATTTTAGATGATATAACTTTTCTTAGATTTTCTTTTATTCTTAAGAAAATAAAAGAAGGTATGAGAAAGGAATTAGGGTTAAATTATGCACACCTTCTTTCAAATGAGAAATCAGACCCTTTTGTAAATGTGCATTTTTGGTTAGTACCAGTGGATGGAACAGAATCACCAGATTTATTAGATTTTGATGTGAAAGAATATTTAAAGAGTTTTGAACCAAGCGAACAAATAGAAAAAATACTTTCATATAATAACAAATTAAAAGAATATATAAGAAAAATAAACTTAGTAGAGAAGGATAATGAATTAACTAAAAAATTAGAAGAAAATAACAAATAACATTATTAGAGTACCAAAGTTAAGCATTAAAATAAGGCAAAGCTGAGGAGGATAAAGATGCATTTGAATGTTTTTGTAAGTCAAAGTTGCTTTTTACATTGTAAAGGATGTTACAGTTTTTCTAGAGAAGAAGAAAAAGGTAAAATAGTGTCTACAGATAATTTAGTAAAATTTTTGGAATTTGCTCATAGTGTCGGAGTAGATAAAATTACTCTTTGCGGTGGGGATCCACTAACTCGTTCAGATATTATAGATTTACTTGAAAAAATAAAAAAAATAGGCTTCAATATATCATTAGATACAGTTGGAACTTCAATTCTTAATGATGTGGTTTGCGGAGATAGAGTAATTGCAAAGAAAACAGATGCAAAAAAAATTGCTAATCTTGTTGATACAATTGGCATACCAATTGATGGCTCTACTAATGAAATTTTTAGGCGTTTTAGACAAACAAATACTGATATAATAAATCAACAAATGAAAATATGTCAAGAACTTCATAGATTTGGTGGAAATATTTGTATTAATACGGTCGCTCACAAAGGGAACCTAGAAGATGTTTATTCATTAGCAATGTTAATAAAAAATATGGGATTCATAAATAAATGGCAAATTTTTCAATATATGCCAATGGGCAAATTTGGACTAAAAAATAGAGAATGTTTTGAAATTAGTGAAAAGGAATTTAAACAATTTCAAACTGAAGTTTTAAAAATATTTGATAAAGAAAGTGAGAAGGTACAATTTAAAGACTGGAACAAGAGGAAAAATATTTATATGCTAATTGATAATTCTGGCAATGCTTGGATACCTTCAATGGAAAAAAATGATTTATCTAATAATTCATATAACTTAAATGCAAATACAATAATAGGAAATATTACTCATCCTGAAGATTGGACTAAAATTTGCGAATATTTAGATGAAACTCATATTTGTAAATTAGAAAACATAACAGAGAAGGATACTAATATAATAACTTTAAGAAGGGGATTAATAAATTTAGTTTCTAATAATAACGAATTACAAACAATAAAAAATATGATATAAATGGAGGTTAATATATGATGAAGAAAATTGTTGCAATAGGTGGAGGCGAAAATGGAAGAATATTAGATGATGGCAAGGAATTTCCTTACGAAACAGAAATAATGGACAGAGAAATAATAAGGCTAACAGGCAAGGAAAAACCTAATTTCCTATTTATGGTTCACGCACAGGATTCGTTAGAAAGTCAAGAAGAGTATTTTCAAACAATGAAAAGAATTTATGGCAAAAAATTTGGTTGTCAGTGTTTGGATTTGAAGAGCAATGAGCTAGATAATATGGAGAAAGTAAAAGAAAAAATAGATTGGGCTGATATTATTTATGAAGGTGGAGGGGACACTGAAATAATGCTTGAACTATGGAGAAATAGTGGGTTCGATGAATTATTATACAATGCTTGGAATGCAGGCAAAGTAATAAGTGGAATTTCTGCTGGTGCTGTTTGTTGGTTTAAATCTTGCGATTCAGAAAGGGATAAGGGCAAGCCTACTAATGTAGAATGCTTAAATTGGTTTAATGCACATCTTACACCACATTGTGAAGTGCATGGAAGATATGAAACAACAAAAGAAAACTTAAAGAAAAATAAATTAGTAGGAATTATTCTTTCTGATTGCGCAGCATTAGAAATAATTGACAATCAATACAGAATGCTTGTAAGTGAGCCTTTATGCCATAATATAAAACAAGCGTATGGAAAAAAAGTGTATTGGATTAATGATGCTGAATATAAGGAAGAGATAATATTACCATCAAAAAAATTCAAAAATATAGATATTTTATTAAGTAAAAGAAAAGAACGCAATCACGAAGATGAAAGATAATATGTGATAAATAAGTTAATAAAAGAAAGAGAGTATATTTATGGATAATAAAAAAAACATAACGATTGGAATAGATTTAGATGATACAATATCAAGTTCAAATGAAATGTTTATAAAATATGCAAAACTATATAACAAGGAAAAAAAAATTAATTTTAAAATTGATGAAACACAATGGGATTTAGACAAGTCTTTTGGTTGGAATGACAATAATTATAAAGAATTTTGCAAGCAATATTTAAGGACATTACTTAATGAAGCTGAAATAAAATATAATGCAGCGGAAAAGATAAACAAATTAAAAAATGAAGGATATAAAATAATAATTATCACATCTCGCAATGAAAAAGAATTGAATGATATGTATTCTTTTACAGAAAAATGGCTAAAAAATCATAATATAAATTATGATAAATTAATTATTAATAGTTTGCAGAAAGAAGAAGAATGCTTAAAAAATAAAGTAAATATATTTATAGATGATAATATGAAAAATTGTATGAATGTATATAAGAAATTACAAATACCTGTATTTTTGTTTGATGGCTTATATAATACAAATGATAAATATTCAAATATTGAAAGAGTTTATTCTTGGGATGAAATATATTTAAAAATAAAGAATATTGTAGAGGAGAACTAATATGCTATATGAAATGAATAAAAAATCAGATGAAAAAGATATAGCTAAATAAAAAATTATTACCAGATATTAGTAGAACCAAAAATCTATTTATCATAGATAGCTATGAAGAATTTAAAAAGATAGAAGATAAACTTCCAGAAGTTTTTTCTCTAAGAGCAGATGCCAAAACAGGCGAGCAACCAACCTTACGGAGTTGAAGGAAGATTTGCAAGAAAAACAGATGTTGAAGAATATGTAAGGCGTGTAAAAGAGAAAAATCCAAATGGTGTTGTGGTATGTATAGATACAGAAGAAGGAACTCATGAAAAAATAAAAAACATTTTTGAAAATCTCTTAGATAAAACAGAAGGAAAGTTAGTTAATAAAGTACATAAATCACTTGAAGAACTACTTAAATATAAATACAAAGATTTTATAGATATACTTAAAAACGAATAAGTAGTACAATATGAAATCTTTGGTAATTCACCACAAGACAGTTTGAACAAGATTTGACATTTATAGATAGGAGTGAATGCAATTTATGTCACAAATACAAATTACTAATTTAAGTTTTAGACATCCAGGTCAAACTGAATATATTTTTAAAGATGTAAATTTAACATTAGATACAAATTGGAAACTTGGACTTATTGGGAGAAATGGGAGTGGAAAGACTACTCTGTTAAAATTACTCCTTGGTGAATATGAAAGCAATAATGCTATTGGCAAAAATGTAGAATTTGAGTATTTTCCATATGAAATTCAAAATGAAGATGTTATGACACTTGATATTGCATATAACATTATTCCTAATTTAGAGGAATGGAGAATATTTAAGGAACTGAATTTAATAGAAGTAGATGCTGATATTTTATATAGAAAGTTTAGTTCGTTAAGTGGTGGAGAAAAGGTTAAATTTCTTTTGATTTGTGCATTTTTAAAAGAGAATAAATTTTTACTTATAGATGAACCTACAAATCATATAGATGAAAAAAGTAAAAAAGCATTAAGTAATTATTTAAAGAAAAAAAGGGGATTTATATTAGTATCTCATGATAGAAAAATATTGAATGAAGTTATTGACCATGTATTATACATTGGAAAACAGAATATAACATTGGAACAAGGAAATTATGATTCATGGAATTTCAATAAAACTAATAAGGATAATAATGAGATGGAGCAAAACGAAAAATTGAAAAAAGATATAATGAAACTTGAAAAAGCAGCTAAACAAACAGCAGACTGGTCAAATGCTGTAGAAAAAAGTAAAAAAGGGGCAGTCGATAAAGGTCACGTGGGACATCAAGCTGCCAAAATGATGAAAAAAGCAAAAGTTTTAGAAAATAGGAGAGATAAAAAAATTGAAGAGAAGTCAAGCTTATTGATTGATGTAGACAATAATCCAAATTTACAAATGAAGCCACTTGTAGCTTCAAGAAGAAATCTTATTTTAGCACAGAATTTATCAATATTTTATGGTGAAAAAATTATTTTTGATAAAGTGAGTTTTCAAGTCGATGTCGGAGACAGAGTTGCAATAAAGGGGAAAAACGGAACTGGGAAATCAAGTATTTTAAAATTAATAGTAGGGGAAAATATACCTAATAATGATGCACTAAAAGTTATGCCTAAATTAAAAATTTCTTATGTGTCACAAATGACAGATGAGGTTAAAGGAACAATTTCAGAATATGCAAGACAAGAAGGTGTGGATGAAGGGATTTTTAGGGCAATGCTCCAAAAACTGGGTGTTGATAAAGATAAATTAGATAAAGATTTAGCAGATTTAAGTGAGGGACAGAAGAAAAAAGTAATGATTGCGAGAAGTATTACAGATGACTCTGAGATTTATATTTGGGATGAACCATTGAATTATTTAGATATTCAATCACGTGAACAAATTGAGAATATGATAATAAAATATCAACCAACTATGTTATTTATTGAACACGATGAAGTTTTTATTAATAAAATTGCTACAAAAGTGATTGAACTTGATGATGGTAAAATATGAAAAATTTTAAAAATAATTTGGATTATACTAAAAAAATTGACATTTATATTTTTCTATGATATATTAAGGTCAGTTACAAGAAAAAAATGCTTTTCTTGTATGGATAATTATGCCTAAAAAGTGTTGGCAAAAAGTTGCAAAATGATGATTTTGCAAATCTATTTTTGCGTAAAAAAAGTGTTAGTAAAAAATCAACCAATATGCTTGAATGTATTGTAAAATGAGGGCTTTACAAATATATTGCTATACCCAAAAAGTGTTTAACAAAAAGTTTCTAAGTAAATAAAGTTATTTAAAGAATATGATAAAAAGTCATATTCTTTTTTGCTTGTCTAAAAATGTTAATTTTATGAAAGAATGGAATAAATAGAGGTAGGTGATGATATTGAAAAAATTACTTAGTGGATAAGTTACTCTAAAGAGAAATTAAAAAGCCACACAATCGATCGTCAGGCGATTGATTAGGAAGAAATGACAATGAAAGAATTTAAAGGAATTTGGTTACCGAAGGAAGTAATCAAAAATACGAATCTTAATGATAAAGAAAAAATGATATATGCCATGATTTTATCATTAAGTAAAAATCAAGAGTGTACTGTAACAAATGCATATATTTCTAAAATATTTAATATAACAACAATACAGGTATCGAGAGTTATAAATTCTTTAAAGAAAAAAGGATTTATAAAAGTAAATCTAATATATAAGCAAAATTCAAAAGAAATACAAAAAAGAGTAATTATACCTATTAACATTGATGCTAATACCTATAAACAAATTAGTTCAAGACCTGTTAACATAGATGTTAAAGATATATTAAATAATAATAAAATATATGATAATAAAAAATGGAAATACAAAAGTGAAAGAGATTATAGCAATTTTAATTGGAATAGTTTGTATGCAAATTGAAAAATAATTTGTATAGCTAAAACTTATATCTAAAATAATATGTAATAATGCTAAAAAAGTTACAGCTTTTTGGCTATGGGGAGCTTGTATAAAGCTTTCTTCTTGCAAAATTGCTAGAGGGCAATTTTGTACTAAATTTAGTAAGACAAGGAGGCTAAATTGAAAGAAAAATTAAAAGGAAAAACAGAAACAATATTATTAAGAATATCAAAAGAACAAAAGGAGAAAATTTTTAATATAGTTGCAAAAAGTTCATATAACAGTGCATCTGAATTAATAAGAGCAGGTATAGATAAAGAAATAAATTTACAAATGTATAAGGATAACATGGATGTTATTGTAAAAGAACTAAGTAATTTAATAGATATGAAACTAGATGGTTTTATAAAATCACAGAGAAAATTAAATGCAAATAATGTTAGAATAAGTGCAATGAATACTTACATTTTAGGTGAGGTAATGAGGCAAATATTAGGTGATGAATTTTATGAAAACTATAAAAATATTCTAGAAAGTGCAAGAGGAAAAGCAAACTATTATGTTAATAGAGATACGGAAGGTATTTCGAAAGAAGATTTATATAATTTTTATAATATAGGTAAAATATATAGAAATGAATAAAATTCTAAATTTGACTTGACTTTGCTATGTGGCAGAGTTAACATCACACACAATAAAAAAGAAAGGTGTGTGGTTTTATGGATTCGAAAGTATTAAAGACAATTTACAGAGAGTATTTTCAAGAAAAAATGAAATCAAGTATTGAATACAAGAAAATGTTTGCTGAAGCGGTAGAATATCAAAATGAATATTTAAAAAATATTTTAACTGAGGATAGGACGATAATAGAAAATATAATTGATAAATTTATTGCTGCAGAAGATAAATTGCTTGAAGATACATTTGTAAATGCAGTTAAATATGCGTATAAAGTTTTTCAAGACATAAAAAGTTAATAGTTTGACAGGTAATAAAAAAATTACCTGTTTTTTCATAAAAAGATGTAACTTATATTAAAAATTTTAAAAATTAAGTTAATTGTCCAAGCTGTTATCGAATAGCTTTTGAATAGAGGGATGCTTTATGAACTTAATTTTAAATTTCCCAAAAGATGAAACAGCATTGCAAGAAGGAGTAGCAATATTCAAAGCAATACTTATAAGTAGGAGCATTGATAATTTAAATTTAGAAAGTGAGGATAAACAAAAGATAAAGGAAAAATTAATAAAAGAATTAGAAAGAGCTTGAATGGAATTAAAAATGGGTCGGTACTTAGACCGACCCAAAAAGGAGAAAAAGGTTTATGAAAATAGTTGCAATTTATAGTAGAAAATCAAAACAAACAGATAAAGGAGAATCAATTGAAACACAAGTAA
>CALWZV010000032.1 GCA_944386115.1 uncultured Clostridia bacterium | reverse complement strand
ATTCCAAGCTCTTTTGCTATTGCAATAGCGGTTATTTTATGATCACCAGTAATCATTACAGGTTTTATACCAGCAGATTTGCATTTTTTTACAGCATCTTTTACTTCTATTCTTGGTGGATCTATCATTCCAACCATTCCTATATATGTTAAATCAGATTCTAAATTTTCTAATTCTTCTTTAGTCGGTTTATGATCTAACTCTTTATATCCAAAAGCTAATACCCTTAGTGCTTCTTTTGCCATATTTTCATTATTATTACTTATAATCTTTTTATATGATTCTAAATCATTTTTTATTTCTGAATTTTCTACGTAATTTATACATCTATTTAATAATTCATCAACTCCACCTTTTGTATAAACTATATATTTATCATTAACTTTATTTACTGTAGTCATTAATTTTCTATCTGATTCAAATGGTATTTCAAACGTTCTTGGCATATCTTCATAAATTGATTTCTTAAAGTTTAATTTAAATCCTAGATCAACTAATGCTGTTTCTGTAGGATCTCCTGTTAGTTCATTATTTTCAGATATTTTTGTGTCATTACATAACATTGCAGTATAAATTAATTTTTCTAAATCATTATTTATATCCTTTATATCATCCACATCAATAATATTTCCACTATAGAAAATCTTTTGTACTGTCATTTTATTCTGTGTTAAAGTTCCAGTTTTATCAGAACAAATTACAGTTGCACTTCCTAATGTTTCAACAGCTGGTAATTTCTTAATTATACTATTTCTTTTTACCATTCTTTGAACACCAATAGCAAGTACTATTGTTGAAACAGCTGGCAATCCTTCAGGTATTGCAGCAACAGCTAAACTTACAGCTGTCATAAACATATGAATTGGTTCTTTTCCATATAATAAACCTATTCCAAATATTATAGCACATATTACTAGAGCTACAATTCCAAGTGTCTTTCCTAATTTATTAAGTTTTATTTGAAGCGGAGTTTCTGTGTCTATTGTTTCATTTATTATTCCAGCTATTTTTCCTACTTCTGTATTCATTCCAGTTGATGTGACTATTCCTTTTCCTCTTCCATAGGTAATTAAGCTTGATGAAAAAACCATGTTTTTTCTATCTCCAATTCCGATTTCATCATTATTTATAATTTCAGTTATCTTTTCAACTGGTACAGATTCACCTGTTAGTGCCGCTTCTTGAGCCTTCAAGTTAACTGATTCAAATAATCTTAAATCTGCTGGAACATAATCACCAGTTTCCAGAACAACTATATCTCCTGGTACTAGTTCCCTTGATTGTACTACCTGTAATTTGCCATTCCTTACAACCTTTGCTACATGGCTACTCAATTTTTGAAGAGCTTCTAAGGATTTTTCAGCTTTATTCTCTTGCATAACACCTATTATTGCATTAACAATAACAACAACCAAGATAATTAATGTGTCTGTTATTCCTTCCCCTTCAATAACTCCAATTATTCCTGATATAATTGCAGAAATTATAAGTACTATTATCATAAAATCCTTAAATTGCTCTAAGAATTTTTGGAATAATGTTTTCTTCTTTTTTGCTTCTAGCTCATTTAGTCCGTATTTTTTTTGTCTTTCACTCACCTCTTCAACATTTAGCCCATTGTTAAAGTTTGTTTCTAAAATTTTGCATGTTTCTTCTGCAGATTCATTAAACCACTTATTTTGCACTTAATAAACACTCTCCCTTCAAAATTTATTATTCATAAAATATCATTTAATATACAAAAAAACAAGACCCTTAAATAAAACATAAATTTTATTTAAAAGTCTTGCTAACCATTAAATGGTTTACTAACCAGATATATAATATATCGTGTTTTTGTTGGCTAGTATTTTTTAGCTACTCCCTTTTAACAACTAAAATTATATTATTTAATAAATTATTTGTCAATCAATTTTTTCACTTATTTCCAACATATTTATATATCCTTCATTATCATATTGAGCTTTAATTATATGAACTTTAGTAATATCAAAAGCTTCTCTTAATGCAACTTCTATTTCTCTTGTTAATTGTTCTCCAGGTATTTCATAAGTTTTTTCTCTAGTCTTTAATATTATTCCTATTTTTTTATCCGCATATTGTGAATTACTTTGCATAACCTTTGAAATTGCAGCTTGTATATTTGCATTTTCCTGTTCTCCTTCAAATGATTGTATTCCAACATTAAACACATCTTTATCTATTACTTGTGCTTGTGAATTGTCATCATTAGGTTGATTATTACCCACTTGATTATTATTAGACTGTTCATTATCTGTTGGAATATTTTCTTGCGATTCGTCACCCTGCTGAGTAGGATTTTGTGTATCTGTTCCTTCTCCAATTACAATACTTATTAGTTTTTTTCTAATAATAGAAATAATTTCTTTCTGCAATGATTCATTTAATTTGTTTATATTTTCAGAACTTTGTTCATTTATTACAAAGTTTCCTTCTTTAGTTAAATCAGGTATTTCCAACTGCTCTTCTGTATATTCTTTATTAATTGAAATTACAAAATTAACAATATCTTGTAAATTTATTGTTATTTCATTTGTCTCTCCATTTCCTTTTAATGCATTAGTAATCCATATTTGCAAATTAAATACTTGTAACTCTTTATTATAAAGATTAATATTTATTTGATATGTTTGTTGACTAAATCCAGACTGATTTGTCATTTTTAATTCTACTCTTGATTCATTTATATTATTATTTATTGTAATATTAAAATTATTTGTTCCATCTATATCAACTACTATATTATTAACTGTGGAATTGTTTTCGATAGAATTTATATTATATCTTATTACTTTATCATTTCTTATATACATTATAATTTCATAGTTTTTAGTATTATTTATAGTAGTATTATTAGTATTAGCTTGTATTTTATCTATATCTTCTCTTGAAACTCCTAAAATATTTAATACGTTTTGATCTTCTTTAAGCTGATTTAGCAATAGATTCTTCAAATTATTTATATCACCTTGTGTTAAATTCAATTTGTAAGAATCAACAGTTACATTAGCTTGATTATATAATATAGACATATCCTTTTCTTTTGAAAAATTTTCCTTAGAAATATTATTATATATAATATTTAAATATGGATTAATATCTATACTATTAATATCAAAATTAAAAATATCTGATATTGAATTTGGTAATATATTTGCATTTTCAACTCCAAGTTCTGCTGCGAGTTCTCTTAAGTTGTTATCTTCTGCAATAATATACCCTCCATTTAATACTTCTTTAGAGGTAATTCCATATAGATTATCTTTTTTTAATACCTCTGTTGTAATTATATCCTCGTCTCCATATTTTAAATTAACATTATATACTGATTTTTGATTTAAAACATCAGATTTACCTTCTTCAGTTATTTGAAAATTGTTAAATAATTTAAGACTTTCTTCTTCAAAAGATACCTTTACATTTCCATTTGTTATATAATTTTTTTGTTCATCTAAGCTATCTTGTGATGTAATCATCTGTTTAATCTCATCTATATTTTGTAATGCATATTTATAAAACATCTGTTGTGGAGATTTAAATAAGTCTGTTTTCAAAAATAAAAATGCAAAAGTTCCTCCTGCTAGCAATAAAAGAATAATTATTGTTATTATAATTATAATAACTTTTTTTCTACCTCTCACTTTCCACTATTCCTCCTAATTTTATATTATTGTGCCCTGTTTTTTATTGGAATAATATTTTCATCTCTTTATTCTAAACTAATATTTAAGTATATCTAAAAAAAACGTTATTGGTGGAGATGAGGAGATTCGAACTCCTGTCCAGTGATATTTCCATGTAAACTTCTCCGAGTGCAGTTTATTATTAAATTCCTAAATAAAAAAGTTAATAAACAAACTGTTTTTATTTAGTATCCTTAAAATACCCATTACCTTCAAGGAAAAAGATAATTTCGATTCCTACTATTCCTCGCCTTATCTTAAACCGTAGGCCTTTTAAGCAAGACGTACGCAGACTCTATGCTGCGTAAGCTAATTTGTTATTATCAGCGTTTATTCTTTTTCTTACATTTTTTAAGTGGCCAAGTAAGCATCCACTACTCGCTATTTACATTTCTATATAACTGTCGAAACCATTTACATCCCCATATGTTATTATTATACTATATTTATTATTTATTTGCAATGTGCACACAAAATTGCTTCCAATCCAACTTGTAAATCTATTAGTCCTATTTTTGAATTATAATCAAGTTCTATTAAATCTCCCAAAATTTTTTTTATATTTTCTTCTTCAAAATAAGAAGCCTGTTTTTTATACTTTGAAATCAAAAACATTTGATTTGGTTTTAAATTTAAAGCTTCTCCTACATCTACTGTTTCATATACTGCAATTTTAGTTAAATATAATTTTTTGAAGTGATTATACAAAGTAATAAGTATTTTTTGTATAGGTTCTTTATTATATAATAATGCATTAAATTCATTTATAGCTTTTTTTAATTGTTTTGTTCCCAAATTATCTGTTAAATCAAATATTTTGCTTTCAATTTGCTTTATACAAAGCTTGTCTATCATCTCTTTTTCTATTGTCTCATTTTCTCCCACATACTCAATTAATTTTCTTATCTCATTTATAAGATCATCAATATTACTACCAGACACTTCAACTAAATATCTTATTGTTCCATCTTGTATTTTTACATTATACTTTTCACATAAATTCTTTAATAATTTGATCGTTTCTCCTAATTGCATTTGTTTGAATTCTTGAATTTTTCCATATTTTTCAATTGTATTATACAATTCATTTTTTTCAATTTCTTCTTCTATAAATATAATAACAACATTTTCTTTTATAACTTCTATATTTTCTTTTATGTATTCTGATATTTTTTTCGCAAATAGCTCTGTATTACCAGCATTTTTTTTCTTGCTTACTTTTTTAAATAATCCTGATGATTTTATAACAATTAGTTTTTTCGGATAGCCAAAAGCTGGTGTTTCAATATTAGGTATTAGTTTATCAACACTTTGTTCATCCAGTAATATATAATTTATTCCTTTTACAATCTCCCCAAATGATTTTTTTATTTTTCTTATATATGTTTCTAATAAAAACTTTTCTTTTCCACTTAAAAGATATATGCTTTCTTCCATTATTTATTCAATTCCTTTTTATAATTTCTCTGAAAATTTTGCCGAATGTGCATGACATATTCCAATAGCCATACTATCTGTAATATCATCTAATTTAGGAAGGCTTTCAATATTTAATATGGTTTTTACCATCTTTTGTACTTGCAATTTGTCTGCCCTTCCATATCCTGCTACTGCTTGTTTTACCTGTAACGGAGTATACTCATATGTTGGTATATTACATTTACAGCCAACAGTTAGTATTACCCCTCTTGCTTGAGCAACATTTATTGCAGTTTTAGTATTCTGATTAAAAAATAATTCCTCAACAGATATTGCATCTGGCCTATAAAGATTAATAATCATATTTATATCATCATATATTTTTGTAAGTCTTAATGGAAAAGAGGTTTTGGCTTCTGTTTTTATTGCACCACTTTCTATTAAATTAAACTTATTTCCATTATAATCTATAATACTATATCCTGTTATTGCAAAGCCTGGGTCAATTCCTAAGATACGCAAAATTATACCCCCATATTCTTTAATATTATTCTAAAAATTTCTGCAACACTCCAACACTGTGCAATAGTTCCTACTGGTTTATATGGAGCTTTAGAATTATATATTTCTGAAATGCTTCCGCACACATCCTTCTTCATAAAAAGACTTCTCAAAAGTATTAGTTACATTTTTAACAAATTCTTTATGTTTTTCTTTCAACAATTTTTTCTTTGTAGAATCTTTTGTGCTCTTTATCATATTTTCAAGGCAATCATTATAAATTCCAAACAGCCATGGCCATGTAATTCCTTGGTGATAACTCATATCTCTTCTAAATGCATCTCCCTCATATGTGTCTATATAACCCACTTCACCTTTTGCTAATGTCTTTAATCCATGTTGAGTAAATAATTTTTTTTCTACAACCTCTATTATTTCATTTGCAATTTCTGAATCTGGATCAACCACTGGATATGTAAGAGAAAAACTCATTAATTGATTTGGTCTAATTTTAGAATCACCTATAACATCATAAAGGCATTTTCTCTTTTTGTTGTAAAATTCTTTGTTAAAAGATTCTTTCGTTTTGGCAGCCATTTCTCCATATTTTTTTGCTTTTGCTTTTAGGCCTATACTTAAGCTTAATTTTTGCATTGTTTTTAAAGCATTGTACCATAAACTATTTACCTCAACCGCCTTACCATTTCTAGGAGTTATGGCAATTGCTCCATATTTTGCATCCATCCAAGTATTTTGTGTTGATTCTGTTCCAGAAGATATTAAATTATCTTCATCTAGAAATATGTTATTATCATCTATATTAATTCCTCTTTTATAATTTTCAATTATTTTTTCTAGTACTTCATACATTTCTTTCTTTATAAATTCATAATCTTTTGTATATTCTAAGTATTTATTTATTTGTTCAAAAAGCAATAAAGAACTATCAACACTATTATATAATGGTCTTCCATCAAAACCAGAATACCCATTTGGTAATAATCCAAATTTCATATTTCTAGTAAATGTTTTCATAATTTCCTTAGAATAATTATATCTTTTAGTTAATAGTGTTATTCCTTCCAATGAAATTAAGGCATCTCTACCCCAATCTAAAAACCAATGATAGCCTGCAATTAATGTATGTAATTTAAAATCTGGTCTATAAACAACAAAGTTATCTGTTGCAATTATCATATCTTTTATAAAACTCTTTTTAGCTTCTGGAACTTTTTCAAGTATACCCGTACTATTTATTAGTCCATCAATTCTATTTATTTCATCTTCTATTACTTTTCCTGCTTCAATTTCCTCTATATTTTCATCCAATGAACAAATAAAAGTTATATCTTTAGTTTCTTTAGCATTTATATTTATTTCATATCTACCAGGAACCATATGATCTTCTTCTGGGAAAAAGCCTCTTTTCTCTTCTTCAACATAATACATATTTTTAAATTTATCATTCTCATGTTTTATGTATTTTCCATCTTTAGTATACAAATAAATTGGATTATAAATATTATCATCAATAATAACATTTACTTTATTTCCATTTACTTTTTGCCTTAAATAAAAATCATGTTCTGTAGACATACAATGAAAATCTCTGAAATTAACGATTGGAGCTAATATTAATTTAGAATTTTTATCTCCATTTTTAATAATATATTGCACAACAACTGTATTTCTACCATGTACCATACATATGTTTTTTTCAATTTCAACATTTTCAACTTTATACTCGAATTTTGGTATATAATTTTTAGTAAATGATTGCAAATATTTAAATCCTTCTGAAATATAATTTTTACACATGTTTGAATAAAGATTATATTTTCTGTTTTCAATTTCAATACTCTCATCTAATTTTGATAATACTAAATATCTTCTACCAGGTGGTAATAGTGGTGCAACTAAAAGCCCATGATACTTTCTCGTATTTATACCTAATATAGTTGATGAACTATATCCTCCAATTCCATTTGTTATAAGCCATTCTTTTGTTATTCCATCTTTAATTTTCAACTGTTCCTTTTCAAATTTCATTTGTATTCCTCCACTATTTATTCTTCTTTTCTTCTGATTTTTCTAGTAGTCTTCTATTTTCTTGTCTTTTGTTTTCGCTTGTTTGAATAGATTCTATTCTTTCAGAATATTTATTTATAAACTTACTTTGTTTTTTTACCCTTTTTGGTTCTTTTTCTTTTTTATGTTTTGCAACTTTATTATTAGACTTTTGCTTTTTCTTTTCTTTTTGTAGCTTAGTATTTATTAACATATATTGCTCATCTTGTTTATCTCTATATTTTAAATCCGTACATATTATATCCATAATTGTAGATGCAATCATATCTGGGTTATGTCTTATTTTTTCATTTTTAATACATGACATATTTTTCTTTATTATTCTTACTTCTTTTTCTTTTGCCTTTTCTATATCTTGTTCTACCAAATCAGCTCCCATTTTATTATATCTTCTAACAAATTCTGGAGTTACTTCTCCTGTATCGCATATACAAATATCTATTATTCCTTTTCCCACATGTTCAATTATTGCCTCAATATGATCTGACAAACTATAATTATCTGTTTGACCCAATTCAGTCATTATATTATTTACATATATTTTTATTGCTTTACTATCCTTTATACTTTTTGCAACATGTTTTACTAATAGATTAGGTATTACATTTGTATATAAACTACCGTGGTCCTATTACAATCGCATCAGCATCTGCTATTGCTTCCAAAACTCCAGGTGCTGGCAAACAGTTTGTAGGATTTATAAATATTCTGTTTATTTTAGAAACTTTTTCATATACTATTTGAGGAATTTTATCTTTTTCATCTATCACAGTACCATCTTCTAATTCAGCACATATTTTAAATTCATCTAAAGTAACTGGTAATACCTTTCCTGTTATATTCAATATTTTACAACTTTTTTGAACACTTTCTGCTAAATTTCCATAGCATTCCCTTAATGCTAACATATAAACATCACCAAAAGTAAGCCCTCTTAATCTTTCATTCTTAAATTGATGGTTTATTACATTTTTCATATTATCTTCATCTTCTGAAAGAGCAATCATTCCATTTTTTATGTCTTCTATTGGCAAAAGTTCTAATTCTTTTCTCGAATCACTCACTGTTTGTCCATAATCTGAAACAGTTACAATAGCAGTTATATTATTTGTATATTTTTTTATACCCTCTAAAACTACATTAAGTCCATCTCCACCACCAATTGCAACAACTTTTGGTCCATCTTCATATATGTCTTTTTTAAAAACAAGAGGCTTTATATTTATATTTTCTTTTTTATCTTTACTTTTCACAGAAATTTCTAAAGTTCTTTTTTGTATAGATATCAATCCTATAATTGCTGCTGTAAATCCTAAAACAAAACTTAGAACTATTATACCTACATGTATAAATGATATTTCCTTTAAAGTCCAAATCTGTGAAAATGCATAAGATATTAATATTATTCCAATCAGTACAAGTAACATCCACCTTTTTAATTTACTACTTGCCTTAAACCAATCTATAAGTTTCTTCACATTAACTCCTCCATTTACTATATTATTTGAATTTCTTCTTCAATATTTACTTTAAACTTTTTATATATTTCTTCCTTTATATAATTTATTAAATTAATAACATCACTATATGAAGCATTATTAACATTTATAATAAATCCAGCATGTTTTTTTGACACCTCTGCTCCGCCTATTCTAGTTCCTTTTAATCCAGCATCATCAATAAGTTTTGCAGATATAAAATCTTTTCCTCTTTTAAATACACTACCTGCACTTGGATATTCAAGTGGTTGTCTTTCCTTTCTAATTTTTATATATTCATCCATTTTTTCTCTTATATCTTCTTTATTACCTTTAACAAGTTTTAATTTAGTTTCTAAAATAATCGCCTTTTCATCAAAAAATCTTGTTTTTCTATATTCAAATTTATGTTCTTCGTTATTAATATTCTTTATATTCCCATCAAAATCTATATAAGAAGTTTCATATACTACATCTTTCATTTCTGATTCATGAGCACCAGAATTCATTTTTATTGCTCCTCCAACACATCCAGGTATTCCATATGCAAACTCTAGTCCATGTAATGAGTTTAGCATAGCAATCTTAGAAAGTTTAGTAAGATTCACGCCTGCACCTGCTATAATAAAATCATCTTCTATTTCTATGTTTTCAATTTTAGGTTTTATGGTAATTCCTCTTATCCCACTATCTTTTACTAAAACATTACTTCCATTACCAATAACAGTTAAAGGAATATTGTTTTGTTTTGAAATAACTATGATTTTTTTTATTTGTTCACTTTTTGTTGGTGTAACAAAGTAATCTGCTAAACCACCAATTTTAAATGTTGTGTGTTTACTCATAGGTTCATCTATATAAATATATTCTTTAGGTAGAATTTCCAAAAGCATATTGTATGTATCCATTTTTTCTCCTATATAACAAAATTATTTAAAATCTTTTGCAAATGTATATAAACTTTTACCACTATTTGTCTTTTTTACTGTTTCATTTATAACTTCACCTGAAGCATAATTTACAATATAAGTATATTCTGCTTCATTCACTCCTATTACACTTAACTTTTCTGGTGTAAGTCTTCTATAATCTTTAGCTACCTCATTATCTGGTATTTCTACTAATGTTACATCTAATTCTGTTGCAAGTTCATTAATTTGCGTTTCTGAAATAACATCACCAACTAATAATCTTGCATCACCGCTTATTTCATATTTATAATACTGTTCTAAAACTTTTTGTTTTATAATTTCAAGTTCAGAAATTAATTTTTCTTCATCTGTTTCTCTAATAGTAGAAATTCCTACTACAGTAATTGTAGCTGTTAATATTACAATAATTAATATCGTAATAGCTAACATTATTAGTGTTATACCTTTTTCAACTTTAAAATCCATAAAGTTCCCTCGCAATTTATATATTTAATGTTATCTTAACAATATAAATTTACTTTGTCAATATTGTTGCTTTAATATATTTATTTTTGTTATTTTTTTGTAATAATAATAAAATATTTAAACTAATATTACAATTTTATTTCAATATTATTACATTTATTGTATGTTATGTAATCCAATATTGTTTACATTTGTTTTGTTAATAATTATTGTGGAAAATGTGGATAACTTTGTGAATAACTTTAATTTAGACATTTTTTGCACACAAATTATTCACATTTAATTTGTGTAATTCTTTTATGGAAACATATTATATCCTAATTTTATGAATTATGTGTACTGTATATCTGTTTGTTATAAAACGCTCTAAGCATACTGTATGTATGTTTTCTAAGTTTTTTATAGAAATATATTTTTCAATTTTCTTTTCAGATATAATTAATTGATATTATTTAAGCACAAAAAATGAAAGCAAATTTTTGTATCTACTTTCATTTTTATACTTAAAAACGATTAGTTTAAAAATAATATTTTATTAATATATATGTAATCAATATAATCTCTAATATTAAAATAACCGGAATTCCTATAGTAAATCTTAATTTTTTCGTCTTATGTCTGAACAAATACATTCCGGCAATGCTTCCAATTCCTCCTCCCAAAAACGTTATATAGAATAACGTTTTTTCTTGAATTCTATAACTACCTTTTTTAGCTTTTCTTTTATCTATATACATAGCTAATAGACCTATTAGATTTATTAAAACTAAATAAATAATTATATATTCAATTGGTATAATTTCTTTCAAATGCATTTTTACTCCTTCTATTTATCCAAATAAACTTATTTGATTACTTTTACTCATTCCAACTAAACAACCTGCTTTTTCCAAAAGCTCAATTACCGACTTTCCCACTTTTGATTTTATTTGCAAATCATCTATTGACATGAATTTTCCTTCTTTTTTTGCATCATTAATTCCTTCTGCTGCAACTGTTCCAAGTCCTGGTATGCTATTTAGCGGTGGCCTTATTCCATCTTCTTCCATAATAAATTTTGTACCATGAGATTTATACAAATCTATTGGTAAAAACTTTATACCTCTTTCATACATTTCTAACACTATTTCTAAAACGCTATACATATTTTTATCTTTAGTAGTTGCGTTATTTCCTTGTAATTCAATTTCTTTCATTTTGTTTTTTACTTTTTCTTTTCCATGTATCATAACATCACTATCAAATTCATCAGCTCTTATTGAGAAAAAAGCTGTATAATATGCTTTTGGCATATGAACTTTAAACCAAGCAATTCTAAAGGCCATAGTAACATATGCGGCCGCATGGGCTTTGGGGAACATGTATTTTATTTTTTTACAAGAATTTATATACCAATCTTGTATATTATGTTCTCTCATTAAAGTTTCTTGTTCTTCAGATAACCCTTTTCCTTTACGAACACTCTCCATTATTTTAAATGCTGGCTTTGGTGGTAGTCCTTCTTTTATTAAATATATCATTATATCATCTCTTGTACATATTGCCTCACTTAATGTTATTGTTCCTTGTTCTATTAATGTTTGAGCATTATTTAACCATACATCTGTACCATGAGATAATCCTGAAATTCTAAGTAACTCTTCAAATGTTGTAGGTTTTGTATCGACCAACATTCCTCTTACAAATTTTGTACCAAATTCAGGAACTCCAAAAGTTCCAACTTCAGAATTAATTTGTTCAGGTTTTACCCCTAAAGCTTCTGTTGATGAGAAAATAGACATTGTTTCCTTATCATCTAACGGAATTTTTTTAGGATCAACACCTGTTAAGTCTTGTAACATTCTTATGATAGTCGGATCATCATGACCTAATATGTCTAATTTTAATAAGTTTTGATCAATTGAATGATAATCGAAATGTGTTGTAATTATATCAGAATTTGGATCATCTGCTGGATGTTGTACAGGACAAAATTCATATATTTCTCTTCCTAAAGGAACTACAATTATTCCGCCTGGATGTTGACCTGTTGTCCTTTTTACCCCTGTACACCCTAATGCTAATCTTTCTACCTCTGCATTGTTTACTGGAATATGCCTTTCTTCAAAATATTTTTTCACATATCCAAATGCTGTTTTTTCTGCTATTGTTCCTATTGTACCAGCTTTAAATGTTGTTCCTTTTCCAAATATTACTTCAGTATATTTGTGTGCCTTAGCTTGATATTCACCAGAAAAATTCAAATCTATATCAGGCTCTTTATCACCATCAAATCCCAAAAATGTTTCAAAAGGAATATCCATTCCATCTTTCTCCAATTTATGTCCACAATTTGGGCAATCTTTATCTGGTAAATCGAATCCATTCTTATATCCATAATCAGTAAAATCAGAATACTTACAATTTGGACATCTATAATGAGGAGGCAGAGAATTTACCTCTGTTATTCCTGTCATATTAGCTACAAAAGACGAACCAACAGATCCTCTTGAGCCAACTAAATATCCATCTTCATTTGACTTCCAAACTAACTTTTGAGCTATTATATACATAACCGAAAAACCATTTTTTATAATTGATTGTAATTCCTTATTTAGTCTTGCTTGCACAATCTCTGGTAATTTTTCTCCATATAGTTCTTTTGCCCTATTATATGCTATCTCTTCAATCTGCTTTTCGCATCCTTCAATATGAGGAGGACACTTTTCACTAGAAATCGGGCTTATTTTTTCACACATATCTGCAATCTTATTTGTATTTGTAATAACAACTTCTCTTGCTTTTTCTTCTCCTAAATACATAAACTCAGCAAGCATTTCTTCTGTAGTTCTTAAATATAATGGAGCTTGTTCATCTGCATCTTCATATCCTTGACCTGCCATTAATATTCTTCTATAAATTTCGTCTTGTGGATCCATAAAATGCACATCACATGTTGCAACTACAAGCTTATTTAATTTTTCACCTAATTTTACTATTTTCCTATTAATATTCTTTAAAGCTTCATCATCTGGAACCGTTCCATTCCTTACCATAAACTCATTATTTCCAATTGGTTGTATTTCTAAATAATCATAAAATTTTGCTATTTCCTCTATTTCTTCTTCTGATTTTCCGGCAACTATTGCCCTGTAAAGTTCTCCTGCCTCACATGCACTTCCAATCATCAATCCTTCTGAATATTTTGTATATAGACTCTTAGGTATTTTAGGTTTTTTGTAAAAATAATTTAAATGTGAAAAAGATATAAGTTTATACAAATTTTTAAGTCCAACATAATTTTTAGTTAAAATTATAGCATGATAGCTTTCTAAATTTTTAATATTAATTTTATCTCCTTTATTCAAATCCTCAATACCATCAATGTTTTTTATATTATTTTCTTTAATTTTATCTAACATAATATTAAATACTTGAACTAATGTTATTACATCATCAAGTGCTCTATGAGCATTTTCAACTTTTATTTTTAAATTTTCTGCTATAATTCCAAGTTTATATTTTTTATATTCTGGAAATAATTCTTTAGCTAATGCCAAAGTATCAATATAAGTATTGTCCAATTTATAACCCAATTTTTCAGCATTATATTTAATAAACCCTATATCAAAGCTTGCATTATGTGCAACTAAAATTGAATCTCCAATAAAATCTAAAAATTTAGGCATAACTTTATCTATTGTTTCAGCATCTTTAACCATTTCATCTGTAATATGAGTAATCTCCACAACTTCTTGTGGAATTTGTTTTTCTGGATTTACAAAACAAGAAAATCTATCTACTTCTTGACCATTTTTTATTTTTATAGCACCAAACTCAGTAATTTTTTCAGTCATAAAAGATAAACCTGTTGTTTCAATATCTAATACACAATATTCTGAATCAATGTCCTGGCTATGACTATTAAATACACAAGAAGGTTTATCTGGAACAAGATAAGCTTCTACGCCATAAATAACTTTTATATCTGCTCCACTTTTCCCTAAAAATTTATGTGCTTCTGGAAAGCTTTGAACAACACCATGGTCTGTTATAGCTATAGCGTTCATTCCCCAACTAACAGCTCTTTTTAGTAAATCTGTAGCAGAAGTTATACCATCCATCTGGCTCATTTGAGTATGCATATGTAATTCAACTCTCTTTTCAGTTGAATTATCTTGTCTTTTTTTCTTATTCATACCTTCAGTTTCCACTATTACATTTGCTATAACTCCAATTTCTTTCGTATATGGATCATATTGTGCATTTCCTGATATCTTTACCCCCTTTGATTCCTGTACTCTTTTCATTATTTCTTTAGATTTATCAGCTTCTAAAAATGCTTTACAAGTTACAGTACTTGTCCCGTCATATAAGTCAAACATAAATAATATTTTACCATTTTTCAATTCTCTAGAATCTACTTTTATAACTTCTCCCTCTAAAGCAATTTTTCCACTATCTATAGTCAAATCATTTACCTTTACAACATTTTCTTTTATATTTGCAGAACGACCATATATTAAACAAGATGGTTTTCCATCATTATCTTCAACTTTTTCTACTTTTGCACCCTCAGTTGATTTGTCTGCAACTCCTTCAGCCTTTTTTACAGTTTCTTTTGCATGTATATTTTTTGCAATATATTTTACATCAACTAATGCATTTGCTATGCCAAATCTATTTTGTAAATATTCCTGAAAATTAAATATATCAATAGCCCCTAATTTTTCTTCAGAGTCTAAAGTAATTTCCAATTTGTTTGTTTTTTTAAACAAATTTATGCTTTCAATTTTACTTTTTTTTATTAATTCTGAATTTTCATAATCTTTAAATACATCTTTTACACATTTAGTTTCATTCATCTTTTGCCTCCACTTTTAATACATTTTTCCATCTACTATATAATATACAGACCAATCGCTATTAACGCCAAAAACATCTGTAATTTGATTTATATTTGAAGCTATTTTTCCATATCCGCATATTTCCCTTTATTCCAAATTCATCTAATGCATTAGATGTAATGAAATAATAAGTGTTGCTACCATCTTCTACTTTCTCTAATATTTCTCCAACTAAATCATCTCTAGAAACACTAGCAGAATAATCACCCTCCATTAATATTTTTTGTTCTTCAAATGCAACATAATTTCTTAAAGCATTTTCAACTTCATTTTTGCTTGAATCTATTGTTGTCTGTTCAGCTCTATTAATTGTATTATTATCCATAGTCGTAATCATAACAGTTCCTGCCAATATTATTAATATAACAATTGTAATAATTAAAGCTGTAAGAGTAACTCCATTTTCGTTTTTTAAATTCATTAATTATATACCCCCAAAACAAAAATCAATTATATATAATTATATATAATTGATTTTATAAATTCAATAATATTAATATTTATTTTGCAAAATATTTAATCGATTACAATAAAATAGGATTCTAACATATGTTAAAATCCTACTCTTGGCTCGTTTGACACTTCCGTTTACGAAGAATACGAGCTTGTATTTATAATTATATTTCATAGTTTGATTCTATGTTTATAATTTAACATAATATAAATATTTTTGCAAGAGTTTTATTTAAAAAAATAAACTTTTGATTCTCCTTTTGTATTTACCATAAAATCTGAATCCTCTAAAGCTTTCTTAATTAAATCCTTTTTATATGGA
>CALWZV010000031.1 GCA_944386115.1 uncultured Clostridia bacterium | reverse complement strand
ATACTAACTGTTATTACAGCAGTATTTTTATATGTTGTAGTTATTTATAATGTTTTTATAGCATAATAAATTACAATAAGTATAGTAGATTTAATAAGAAAATTATCTATCTTTTATTTCAGGAGTATATATGAAAAAGAAATGTTTAATAACTGTTTTAATAATAATATTTTTAGGAATAAATTTATATACTGCATTTTTAACATTTTTAGATTATTTAGCAGAAAACAAAACAATAGTGATTTCTAATCAAGAATCATATATATCAAAAGAAATTAAAGAACATTTTAATATCGATTATGATATAACAAAAGTGACTTTTTATACAGGAATACCAGATGGATACTATGTAATTGTCTACGATAATAGAAATATTTCAAAAGAATATTTTGAAGACAATCACGAAGATAGTAATATATATGATTATTTTAAAAATGTAAAAGCAGATATACCACAACATTTGAAATATTTAATAATTGAAATAATTATTGAATTTATTATAATATATTTTTTAGTGAAAAAAAAATAATACAAATTACTAAACAATTTAATAATATATAAATTGGAACATTTACAAAAGTAGATGTTCTTTTATTTTACAAAGAAAAGGAGGAATGTGGAGTTCCAAAAAAGGAGATAGAAAATAAACAGGAAAATATTACTCATAATAGCAATCATATTTAGTATATTTATTTGTGCATATCTTTCGGTAAGTTTACATTTTATTCTAAACAAAGATTTTGAAAGTTTACTAATGATGGATATATCGACAATACTAAATACAATAATAGCAAATAAAAAAGTATTAGCAATATTTAGTATTTTAGAAATAACAGTAATATTATTTTTATTATTATTTTCAAAAAAAAATAATAATATCTATCATAGCAAAACAATAAAATTAACAGATAAAATAACAGTACCAATACCAATTGGAGAAGGACAATATGGTACATCGTGGTGGCTAAATAAGAAGGACTATGACAAAGTATTTAAATATCATATTATAAATAGAAATAAAGACTATAAAGAAATTTGTTTTTCTTCAGGTGGAGTTATTGTAAATTTTGAAAGAAAAAATGAGCAGGAAAAAATATACTATATAGCTGATAATCTTCATGTATTATTAATAGGTAGTAGTGGATCTCGGAAAAAGTAGGTCTATTCTGATTCCTACAATAACATTACTTCGGACTAGCTCGGTGAAAATCTTTTCATTAGTGATGTTAAAGGTGAACTATATTTATATACAGTTCCCAAATTAAAAGAGTTAGGATATCAAGTAATAGCATTAGACTTTATAAATTTTCTAAAAAGTAGCCATTATAACTTTTTAGATTTGGTTATTAATGCTGTTGAAGATAATAATATACCATTAGCAGAAGCTATTATAAATGATATTGTAAATGTGTTAGTAGAAAGAAATGATAAAACAGAGCCAATCTGGGTAAATGGAGAAATGAGTGTTATAAAAACAGCAATAATGGCAGTTGTTCTAGAAAACAAAGGTAAAAGGCAATATCAAACTTTAACAAATGCATACTATTTCGTGGCAGAAATGTTTAAAACTGATGAAGATGGAGAAATGCTAATTGATAAATATATGAAAAATAAAAAGGCAGATGATCCCATTCGTAAATTTTTTGCAATTGCATCAACAGCTCCAAGTAAAACACGAGGTAGCTTTGTTGCGGCAGCACTTTCAACATTACAAATGTTTGTTAGTGATTATGTAGCTGATACAATACAAAAGTCTGATTTTGATTTGAGAGATTTTGCAACTAAAAAGACAGCCTTATATGTATTATTAAATGATGATAAAATAACATACCATAAATTGGCAAGTCTATTAGTCCAACAAATTTATACAGCAATTGTTGATACAAGCAGAAATAGTGGGGGAGAATTATCTATCAGAATGAATTTTATACTTGATGAGTTTTCCAATTTCACAAAGATAGAATCCTTCCAATCTATGCTGACAGTTTCTAGAAGTAGGAATTGTAGGTTTGTATTAGCAGTACAGTCAATTTTTGGACAACTCGAAGAAAAGTATGGAAAAGAAGGAACACAAAATATTTTAGATAATACGGTATTGATATATTTAAAATCTAGTAACATTGATACAGCCAATAAGATTTCAGAAAAACTCGGTACTTATTCTGCACAGAGCTATTCTGAAAGTAGTAATAGCAATTTAAAAAGTGACAAAAGCAGTAGTAGTATGAGTATAATTTCTAGAAAATTACTGACAGCAGATGAAGTTTTAAAAATAGAAAATCCATATATATTAGTAATGCTAGCAGGTCAACAACCTGCTTTATTGAATGTACCAGATATTTCAAAAATGCACTTTAATCAGCTAAATGGTATGGGATCAAAAGAACATAATAAAAAGTTGAGAATAGATAGAGAAAAAGCTAGACCTATTAGAAAGATGGAAAAAATTAGAATATGGAATATTTGGGATCAAGTAAAAGAACAAGATTATGAAGAACTAGAAGAGGCAGAGGAAGAGTTGAAAATACTTCGAGAAAACTGGCGAGTGAATAAGAAGGGAAAGGAGCTAATTGAATCGCAAGAAACAGATAATAAAAAAGATAATTAGAATTATATTAAAAATCATATTTATTGTTATTTTATTAAATACAGCAAATCAATTTGTTCATGCAGTTGATTTTAAAAATACAAAATTAGTCACAGGTACACAACAATTAGCAGAGGCAATCATTAGTTGGCTAACAGGAATTGGAATCACAATTTGTGGAGGATATTTTATTTATTATGTTTTCTGTCTAAAAAGCAATGATGAAGGAGAAAGAAGGCGTAATATACAAAATATTAAAACAACATTAATTGCAATGGTGTTGATAACTTGTGGCTTGGCACTTATAGATGTTATTCTAGGATTCTACAAATAACTAAAAGTAATGACTTTTAGTAAAGTAGGTGATGCTAAAAATGGCAGATATGCTTGTAGAATTAATAGAAAAGTTTATAAGTGGTTCTGAAGCAACTTTAAATTCATTGTTCAAGTCAATGGTGAATTTAGTGTTTTTTATAGAAAGAGAATTAAATTCTATACAAGCACAAGGTGGAACAAAAATAGATTTTAATGGAATTTATGAAGTTATATTCAATTATGCTTGTTTTATATTGGTTGTAGTATTTATAGCAAAGTTAATAAAAATCTATTTTTTACAAGGAGATGGAGATTCAGAAAAAAGTCCAATACTACTTGTGGTTGGAATGCTTAAAGCCGTTGTTGTTATGATATGTTTTAGAGAAATTTACGACATATTTGTGGGGATAACAAGCAATTTTCTAGATAGTATTTTGAGTGCAATGCCAGTTAAAACAGTAAGTTTGTCAGAGATATTAACTGGAAATATAATGGGAGGAATCTTCACAGCTGTTGCGTGTTTAGTATTATTAATTAGTTGGCTGATATTAATATGTCAATTTATTATGAAAGGAATAGAAATGTTACTAATGAGAATGGGTATAGCTTTTGCAAGTATAGGTCTTTTAAATAGTGATGAAGGTGTTTTCCCTGAATATATTCGAGGTTTTTTATTAACAGCTTTTACTTTGGTAGTGCAGTTATGTTTAATGAATTTATCTATATTAGTTGTTACAAATGGACATCTAATTTATGCAATTGCAATTGCTATCATAAGTGTTAATACACCATCAATACTTGGAAAATATATGGTTAAAACAAATACTGGATTTATTAATTCAGCTGGTAATACTGTAAGAAATGTAAGAGCATTGATTCCATTTAGAAGAGGGAGGAGATAAATATAGAAACATTACAAGATATTATTAATGTACTAAGAGTTTTAGGAGTTACAATAGGTGGAATAACTTTTTTAATTTTCATGATTAAAATGGCTATTGAACCTGATAATAAAGCAAAGTACATCAGATTGGCAAAAAATACAATAATTGCAAGTGTATTAATTACATTATCATTAACAATATTAGAAATTCCTAAAACATATTTTGGAGGAGAGATTGGTATAGCTGATGAAGGGACAGGAAATATTACATTTGCAAAAATTGAGGATAAAGATTGTCAAAATAGAGAAGTTGTTAATATAGATGGAAAAAGATATGTTGTAACTGATACAGGCAAGAAAATTGCAGCATTAACTGATAATGAGGCACTACATGATGCATTTGGTCTATATTCAGCAGGAAAAGTAGTAGAAAATGTTAGTTATTTACGACCTTTTAGTGATTGTCAACGGATTCTGGAAGGGGTACTATGCAGACATTATATATTATCGTGATGCAGATGGATTTATTTTTCCAGCAACCTATACATATCCAGAATATGTTGCACATAAAGAACAATTTAATAGTACTGGAGGTAGTCAATGAAAAAATTAATAAAAATACCTACTCAAATCAAATTAAAAGTAGAATTTTTTGAAGGGTTTGGTATGGAAGAATTGCTAAAAACAATCATTGTTTTAGGTATTTCAAGTGTAATAGGTTATATATTATATTTGATTACAAAAACAACTTTGATTGCTACTCTTTTTGTAATTGCTAGTGTTGTAATCACAGTAGTATTTGTAACAAAAAATAGAAATGGATTTTCAATGCTAGATAGTATAAAAAATATTCTAATGTATGAACTTATGCAAAAAGGCTATAAGTATGAAAGAGGTAATTTCAATAAAAAAGAATAAGTCAATAAATGAGTTTTTAAATATAAAAAATATAGAAGAAAATTTTTTATATACACTTGATGAACAAGTGATTTTATTTATAAGAATAAATCCCATAAATACAAATTTATTTTCAGAAGAGGAATTGAAAATAAAAATGAATAATATGAGTATAGAATTTTGTAATGAACAGTATCCATATACTGTTTTTATTATACCTCGTAAGGTAGATATAACAGATTATATCAAAGAACAAGAAACATTAAAAAGAAAATTACAGGATGAAACAAGTATTAACATTGTTGAAAAAAGAATATTAGAAACTCATCAATTAGTGGCAAATAAGAATATTATTGAAAATGAATTTTATTTGTTAATATGGGATAATGATTCAGAAGATATAAAAGAAAAATTAAATAAAAGAGCAAATACATGGATGAAGAGATTCAAAAATTGTGAATTTCAAACAAGAATATTAAATAAATCAGAAATAATTCTTTTAGTAAAAAGTTTTACTATTCCAGAATTTGCTCGAAAGGAGGATACAAATTATGATGATAGCATCGTAACTATAAGGAGAAAAGTTGTTAGAGATTAATAAAATATATAACATGGATTGTGTTCAAGGAATCAAGCAATTAGATGATAATAGTATCGATTTAGTGGTAATGGATCCACCATATAAACTAGATATAAATAGAATAAAAAATACAAATGGATTCAATAATTATGCAAATGAACTTTTAAATTTGAAAGATGGTTTTGATTTAAAAATACTAGATATGTTAATACCTAAAATGAAAAAAATTAATATATACATATATTGTTCTAAAAGACAGATAAAAGAGTTATTAGAGTATTTTATTAATAAAGGCTGTAATTATGAAGTTTTAACTTGGCATAAAATGAATCCAAGTCCATTAGTTAATAATATATATTTACCAGACACAGAATATGTAATTTTTGCTCGTGAGAAGCGGTGTTAAATTATATGGCAATTATCATACGAAACATAAATATTATATTTCAGGAGTTAATCATAAGGATAAACAAAGATATAAACATCCTACGGTAAAGCCATTATTATTTGTAGAAAATCATATTATTAATTCTAGTAAAATAAATGATACTGTTCTGGATTGCTTTTGGGGTAGTGGGACAACATTAGTAGCATCAATCAATACAGGAAGAAACTTTATAGGATTTGAAATTGACAAGACCTATTATGAAACAGCTAAACAAAGAATAGAGGACGCTCTTAGGGTAAAGGCTGGTGGTGTTAATGAAAAATCAAAATATTAATTATAATTTGATTGATTTAATTGCACCAACAGGAGGCTTAACATTTGAAAGAAATAAGTTATTTTTTGGAGATAGATTTTGCAGGATATATACGATTGCTCATTATCCATCAAATGTAGAACTAGGATGGCTAGGTAATTTAGTAGGAAATACAGGAGCAATATTTTCAATTAATATTGAGCCAACCAATAATTCAGAATTAATAGATATGCTAGATTCTAGAATAAGAGATGCACAAGGACTTGCAAAAATCTCAAAAAATGAGTCTACAAGGCAATTACGACAAAAAGAGGTAGACGAGGCAAGTGACATAATTAATCGTATGATTACAAATAATGAAGTGGTAGAATATTTGTCCATATATATTTTAGTATCTGCAGAAGATGAAGATGTATTGAAAAAGAAGTGTAAAGAAATTGAAAATGAAGTTCAACATCAAAATTTAAAGATAAGAAATTTAACAAATTATTTACAATTTGAAGGATTTAAAGCAATAGCACCATTCTTCACAATACAGAATGAATTAAACAAAAAATTTAAAAGAAATATATTAACTAGCACTTTTACAGGTGGATTTCTATTTAATACAGAAACATTTATTGATCAATATGGATATTACTGGGGAATAAATCAAAATGGAGGAATTGTCATTTTTAATATATGGCAACAAGATTTGGATAGAGGAAACAGTAATATGTTTGTAGTACGGATCTTCGGGTAGTGGAAAAAGTATGGCTGTAAAACATATGATAATCAATGAATTACCTACTACAAAAATTTTAGTTATTGATCCAGAGGATGAGTACAGTTATTTATGTAATAATCTCAAAGGTAAGGTTATATCTTGTGATGTTACAGAAAATGGAGGGATTTTAAATCCTTTGCAAGTTAGAATAAGTAAAGATGATGAAATGGGAAGAAATGCTCTGGCATTACATTTTCAATTTCTTCAAACATTTTTCCAAATACTTTATCCATCTTTAACTGAAATAGAGTTTTCAAAATTGGATTTAGTATTAGAAGAATTATATAAAAAATTTCATATAGATAATCAGACAGATATTACAAAGTTTAAAAATACAGATTTTCCAATTTTAGAAGACTTATATAGATTTTTAGAGGACAAAAATAGAATTGAAAAAGATAAAATCTATGATAAGATATTAGCTCTTATTCGACCAATTTGTGTGGGACAAGCAAGTAGCATTTGGAATGGATATACTAATATTGAAGTTGATACCAAACTGGCTGTATTTAATACATCAACAATGCAAAAATTTCAAATCCAGTATAAGAGAGCCCAGTATTATAATATTCTTTCTTATGCTTGGGATATTTTAAGCAAAGACATAAAAGAAAGAACGATGTTAATAGCTGATGAGTGTCATATACTAATAGATCCCAATATTCCACAAACACTTGAATATATTCGATATATTAGCAAAATGGCAAGGAAACATAATAGTAGTATTTGTGTTATTAGCCAAAGTATTGAGGACTATCTTAATGAAAAAATACGATTATATGGTCAAAGTTTATTAGCAAATAGTACATATAAAATGTTTTTTAAATGTGATGGAAAAGATTTAAAAGATATTGTATCTACATTTAATCTTACAGAACAAGAAGAAAAAATGTTGTTAAATGCAAAAGTAGGAGAATGTTTATTTGTTGCAGGAACAAGAAAATTATATATACTATTTAAATTGTTTCAATATGAATTAGAGATGATAGATCCTAAATTCGTGAAAGTAAAAAAATATGACTAGAAGAATAATACTAATAATTGGAATCACAATATTTATTTTAATAATATGTGCTACATATATTTTAAGTGGTACAGATGAAGAAAGTAATCAATATACAAATCAGATAGCACAAGAAGAATTTGGAGAAATTATATATAATGGAAAATTACCAATGCCAATAGAAAATTTTATTAAAGTAACTAGTAAATTTGGAAATAGAGAAGCTCATGGGGTAGTACATTCAAATCATACAGGAATAGATTTATGTGGGAGTATTGGTAGTAAAGTAATGTCTGTAATGGATGGTGAGGTGACTCATGCTGGGTGGCAGGGAGGATATGGGAATTGCGTTGAAATAAAACATCATGATGAGGATGGAAATGTTTTTTATACTTTCTATGCTCACATGAGAGATAATTCATTGCAAGTAGTAAAAGGACAGATTGTAAAAAAAGGTCAAATAATTGGAATACAAGGATCAACAGGAAACTCAACTCGGAGATCATCTGCATTTTGAAATTAGAAAAAGTAGTGGAACAAACAAGAATACAGTTGATCCTGCACCGTATCTATTTACGGAGAAGGAGAAAATAAGATGAAGGAAAAAATACTAAATAATAAAGAATTGATTTTCTATTCTGTACTTTTGATATTTTTAATCATTTTAGTAATTTGTAACAATCTATTTTGGAGGTTAGGAAAAACAACATCAGAAACAGAAAGTACAGATAATAACATTGTTTATTTAGAATCCAACAATGTAATATATAATGTACCTTATTCAGAGGAGGTACTAGATTAGGAGGGGAAATATGTTAAGTTACATTGCAAGTAATCCTATAAAAGACTTGATTATTCAAATATGTGAAGAATTACATATTACCATTTTAAGCACTATGGGAGAAGTGGATTTTTCTAAATATATTAAACAAACCAAAGTAAACTTTCTTCTTATAAAATATTTCATTATCGATTTGGAAAGTTTAAAAGGAACAGAAGAGGAAAAAATAAAAGGTATTAGCTTTTTTAAAGAAATGTATCCTAATGTTAGAATTATACTAATAGGACAAGGATATGATGAACAAAATATAATTTTAACAAGTCTATATGAAAAAGACATTTATAATATTATAAATGTTAAAGACTTAAATCAAATACAGTTACAATTAAAAAAGTGTATTACACAAGGGTTACAAAAGAAAGATGCTAAAAAATTTAAGAAAATAGAGATAAAAAAACAAAGGAGATTTCATATATTTTTAGAAAAAATCAAACAATTCAAGAATAATCTAATATCTGTTAAAAAAGATACTAAAAATAAGCATCATATAAAAGAAACACCAAATAGTGTTTATTTTTTTGGACTTATTTTAGAAACAGTTACTAGATTATTAAAATTGATTGCTTACATATCTATTTTTGTTTTAACATCCATAGGATTAACAATACTTTTTAATCCTATGTTAAGAAATGCAGTAATTCAAATATTAAATGCAAAATAGATTGGAAATTTTTTATTAGTATATGAAAATACCAAACAAAAAATAAAGAAAAAATTTAAATAAAAGATTAATTTAAAGAAAGGAAAGATGATTATGAAAGAAGAAATAAGAGTGGTAGCAGCACAAGTTGATGCTAATTTACAACAACAAATGAAAGAATATGTAACAAGTAAAGGAATAAAAGTTAAAGATTATATTGCAACTTTAATCGTGGAAGATTTAAAAAGACAAGGTGCTTGGAAAGAAAAGGATTCTGGAAAAGTAATGGATTTAAATGTAAAGGAAAAAGAGGCTGAAAAAAAGCCAGATGAAAAAGTAACAGAAAAAATTAAAGAAGATAAAGTAATAGAAAATAAAAAATTATCAGTTAAAAAAGAAACAGTAGAGGATAAAAATAAAAGCCAAGAAAATAAAAATAAAAAAGAAGAAGTAAAGACATCAAATTCAAATGAAAAAAGTAATTCCATATCACAAGTAAAACAAGAAAAGAATAGTAAAAAAAGTGTAGATAAGAAATTACTTAATAAAAAAGAGGAGGAAGAAGAATTTGAATAAGATAAAAGTTCTTGGTATTAGTACATTACTAATATTATCATTATGTTCAAGTAATAGTTTTGCAAGTTCGACAGAAGAAATAAAAACATATAAACTAACAGAAACTATACCAATTGAGCAAACTAATTCATATAGAAATAATATTTCAAAAGAATTGGAAATTGATAATATTAAATATGAATTAGATACAATAAAAGAAATGGAAAATAAAATTACAGTAACACAAGAAAAAGAAGTACAAGAAGATAAAATCGTTAAAAGCAATGATAAATATGAAATTTTAAAACTATTTGAAAATGAAAAAAAGTTTGAAGAAAAAGGATATAAAGGTATTTTGAAATTGCAGTATAATGATATTGATGTAAAAGCCAAAGACAGTTATACAGAACAATATAAAGTTTATTTAGAAAAAAGATATAATAATATATCAAGTAATGAACTCAATGATATTCCAAAGGTAATTAAAGAAGAAGGTATTACTTATTATTTAACAAATCCTATATGGAAAATTTCACAAGTAAAAACAGTTGAAGGACAAGATGTTCCTAATAAATATGATGGAATCATGCAATATGAAGGTATAAAAGAAAAAACAGTTATACAAGATTATTTAGCAACAGCTAGGTATAAAGGAACATTAGAAAAAGAAGTGGTAGATACAATTACTTTTGATATTACATATAAAGAAATTCCACAAGAAAGTAATTATATACCTGTTATTGCAACAACAGGAGCAGGTATCGTTATATTTAGTGGAATTATTGTATTTAGAAGAAAAAATATATACATATATAATTATCAAAAAAATCAATGGAAGTTGGTTAAAAAAATACATATATCTAAGAATCAAAAAATGATAGATATTACACCACTAACTTGGGAATCAAATAAATATAAAATTCTTTTGAAAAAACAAGTATTTAATAAATTAAAAGATGAAAATATAACAGTAAAATACTTTGATAAACATTTTGTATATCAAGTTAAAGAAAAAGAATTTGAAATTTTAGTGTAGGAGGAAGTCATGAAAAAGAAATTAATCATTATTTTTGGAATAATAGTTATTATATTATCTGGAATAGCAATATATTATTTTTCTAATTATGATAATACATTGGTAGATCCAGAAACTATTAGTACAGACTCAAAATATGAAAATGTTGTTTATAATAAGGAAGAAGATATTTTAGATAAAGATGTACTAGGAATATTAACTATTGATAAAATATCCTTAAAAGCAACTGTTAAGGAAGGAACATCAAATTCTATTTTAAAAGAATATATAGGGCATATTGAAAATACTTCTCTTTATGATGGAAACATCGGATTAGCTCGGACATAATAGAGGGTATGAAAACTCATATTTTGCTAGAATTAATGAATTAGAAGAAGGTGATATACTTACATATAAAACCAAATTTTATACGAGAGAATATAGAGTAGATAATATACAGACTATATTTGATGATGATTGGTCTTTATTAGAAAATACAAAAGAAAATAAGCTAACATTGATAACTTGTATTGCTAATAAGAAAAATCAAAGATTATGTGTTCAAGCAACTCAAATAGTTGATGAAATAAGGTAGAAAGACTTGATTTATAGAGCAATAAGAGTTACAATAGACTAAAAAAGAGGGTGTTATAAATGGGAAGAAAGAAAAAAGATATATATACAGTAGATATAAAACCTAGATGGAATGGTATAGCAAAGTTTTATCTTGTATGTATCATACTATTTGTTTTATTTGTGGCATATATTCTCATTTATAGAGAAGTACATAAAGAAGAAATTATACAAAATTTAATAAATCAAAATAATACAGTTACAGAAAATATAATTAAATAAGGATTAGCATAGAAAAAAGCACATAAGGTGCTTTTTTATTATGCTAAAAAAGGAGGATTTTATGGTAAAAAAATATAGTAAAAAAATAATAATTATGATAGTATTGTTAATGACAATATTAAATTCAATGTCAGGATTAGTTATGGCATTTGATATTAATAATGCCCAAATTGAAGATTTAGGTGATTGTGGATATCATTTACAATTTTGGGATTCAAAACAAAATAATTGGTCATACATTATAACGACGATGGCAGGATATAGAGATAATGAGGGAACATTACATTATGCGTATTGCATGGATGCTAGTAAACCTCGGAGTTGGTGAAGCTGATAGTTATACAGTTAATGTAACAGAAATGTTAAATAACAATCAAGTATATACAGCAATTATAAATGGTTTCCCATATAAGTCAGCAAGCGAACTGGGAGTTGAAAATGATTATGATGCATTTGCCTTGACAAAACAAGCAGTCTATTGTATTTTGTATAATAGAGATGTAAGAAGTTTTTATCGTGGTGGAGATGTCAGAGGACAAAAAATGGTTGATGCTATGGAAAGAATAGTAAACATAGCAAGAAATAACACACAAAATCCAAACACATCAACAAATGTGAATGTAAATAAAATTGGCGAATTTGTGCAAGATGCAAAAGAAGGATATTATAGTCAAGCATATTCTGTTTCAGCAGATGCAGAGATAAGAGATTATACAGTATCAATTAGTAATATATATGAAGGAACATTAATAACAGATATTAATGGAAATATAAAAAATACTTTTACAGGTGGAGAACAATTTAAAATATTAGTACCTACAAAAAGTATTATAGATAATAAAAATATTTCTATTAATGTAAGTGCTAGTATAAAAAATTATCCTATATTTTATGGAAAAGCACCTAATTCAGACTTACAAGATTATGCTTTGACATATAGTGCATATTCAACAGGTGCAGGACAACAAAATTTAGATGTTAATGCATATAAATCAGGAATTACAGTTGTAAAGATTGATGCAGAAACAAAGAAACCATTAGAAGGTGTGGAATTTAATTTTAAATATGCAAATGCTGAAAATATAGGAAACTATAAAACAGATAAAAATGGAAAAATAGTTGTAACAGGTTTAAGACAAGGCACAGTTATAGCAACAGAAGTATCTACTTTACAAGAATATATTTTAAATACAGAAGAACAAGAAGTTGTATTAGATTATAATGATAATCAGACTCTTAATGTTGAAAATGAACACAAAAGAGGTAATGTAAAAGTCTATAAGGTAGATGCAGACAACCACAAAATTGTGTTGGGTGGTGTTCGATTCGCATTGTATTCATACGAATTTGAGAAAGTAACAGGTTATTATACCACTGATGCTAATGGTGAGATATTTATAGAAAATTTAAGAACTGGCAAATGGGCATTAATAGAAGAAGAAACCAACAAATGGTACAATTTAGCAGATAGTGTAGATATTAAAGTTGAATGGAATGAAACTACTGACACAATTATTGAAAATGAATTGAAAAAATCACAAGTGAAAATTGTAAAAGTAGATCAAGAAAATTACGAAATAAAATTACAAGATGTAGAATTAGAGGTACTTGACAAAGATGGAAATGTATTAGAAAAATTAAAAACTGATAAAAATGGAGAATGTTTCACAAAAAGATATGCAGTTAGAGATTATCCAGAATTATATATAAGAGAAACAAAGACAAATGAAAAATATGTATTAGATACAGAAATGAAGAAAATAGTATTACAAGAAAATGAAATTGTAAACTATACATTTGAAAATCGTAAAATTAAAGGTCAAATAGAAATTATAAAAACATCAGAGGGAGATAGTAAAATAACAGGTACAAAAGCAGGAGAGCCAATGGCAAATGTATCTTTTGATATTTATGATGCAAACAAAAATTATATTGAAACTATTAAAACAACAGAAGATGGAACAGCCATTACTAGCTTATTAGAAAAAGGAATTTATTATGTGAAAGAAAAGGATTCTCCAGAATGGTATTTGTTAAACACAAATGAATATTCAGCAGAAATTGTAAATGATGGAGATATTATCACAGTTGAAATTACAAATGTTCCAGAAACGCCAGAAGTTGATGTTGAAAAAGATGGAATCATCCAAACAACAGCTAATGAAGAAATTAAATACGATTTTACAATTGCAAATACAGGAAATACAAAATTAGATAAATTTACATGGTTTGATTATTTACCAACAGATTATGTAGTTTCAACAAAATTGGTTACTGGTACATATAATCAAGATTTAGATTATAATGTATATTATAAAACAAATTTAAATGATTATAAACTACTAGCAGAAAATTTAAATACACAAGAAAATCATTACATAGATTTTTCTACTCTTGATTTGGCAGAAAATGAATATGTGACAGAATTTAAATTAGATTTTGGAACAGTTGATGTGGGATTTGCTTCAGAAGAAAAGCCAGAATTATTTGTTAAAGTAAAATCAGATGTAAAAAATGATGACACATTTACAAATAAAACAAGATTAGAAGGATACAATAAAACTTATCTAACATGGGATGAAGATGATCACACTACAACAGTCTATGAAAAAGAAATTAAAGTAAAATTACCAAAAACAGGATTCTAAAAATGAATTTATAGGAGAGCTCGTGAGCTCTCCTTTTTGAAAGGAAAAAATGGATAAATTAAAAGAAATGGAAACATTAGATGCTAAAATAGAGAAAATAAATTTTGATCTTGCAGGATTAAATTCAAGGAAAGAAGAAATGGAACAGAAAAAATTTGAGATGCAGGAACAAATAAATAAATTAGAAAAGGAAAAGAAAGATATTTTAGCAAAAACAGATACGATGAATCGTTTACAAAAAATTATATATATTGCTTTTAGATCAAAAAATGACTTAAAACAAATTGATTTATTAAAAGCTAAAATTGAAGAACAACAAAAGGAAAAGGACACTATACAAAGAAAAATTGACACACAAAATGAATTATATGTTGAAACGATAAAGGAAAAAGACAAATATATGGAACAAAGAAGGAGTTTGTATATGGAAAATATTCATACACAAAATCAAGAAGAAGAGAAAAGTATAAAACCATCTCAAACAAAAGACAAAGTAAATAAAAAAAATATGGATAAAGAACTTACAAAAAATATCCATGAATTAGTAGAAAAGCAAATTAATAAATTTCTAGCAAATAAGGAAAAAACTAAGCAAAAACAAGATGAAGAGGAAGATCAAATGGAATAACCTAAAAAGGAGTGCATAATGGATAAAACATTAAAAATCATAAGAAAGGGAAATGTTGGTTATAAAAAAATTTATGTAAAAAAAGGGGTGGTAAACAATAGACGAGGAAACAAGAAAGCTAATAGAAAGTACAGATGAATTGACAAAAGAAATATTTGAAAGTCAAGAAAAAATGAAAGACTTTTTATTAACATTGTCTAAAATGTATAATATCAGTTATAGTAATCTATTATTACTAAAAAATCAAAGAAAAGATGTTTCTTTTATATTACATAAAGAAAAATTAAAAGATTATGGACTTTCAGTAAAAGATGCAGAACAACCGTTGAAAGTTATTAAAAGAATAAAGTCAGAAGATAAAGCAAAATTTATCATAGATGAAGTATATGATATTAGTCAGACAAATGCTGTGAAAAAGAAGGATAAAATATATAATAAGGAATATGTAGAAACAATGCTAAAAGGTATGTGTGCAAGAAGAGGATTAGAATTTATACCAAATGCTCAGATTGAGAATATAGAAAATATTATATCTGATATTAAAGAAAATTGTAGAGCAGGTAATCCTTCTAAATATAGTATAGATGAATATGCAAAGCAGACTATGTTAGAAATAAATGCAACTGTTTTTACTATCTGTAAAAGATTAAATATAAATACTAGAAATTATAATTTAAAAGATTTATGTACTTGGGGAGTGGAAAAAGATAGTAGAACAATAAAAGAAAGTTTAAAATATATACAAAAGTTTACAAACTATTTTGTAAAAGATTTTCAAATACAAGAAAAAATACAAAAGATTGAAAAGGAAAATCAAGAGGAAATGGAATAATGTAAAATTCAGAAAGGAGTAACATGGAAAAAACATTTACAATAGAAATGTCAAAAGAAGATATGCTACGATTTTATGCCAATAAAATAATTGAAGATGGAATAAAAAATTCGTTAGATGTTAATATAATAATACCATTAACAGATTATAATACAAATAGCATAAAATTAGAAAATTATAAAGAAGAGATTTTACAACTATTATTGAAAGATGAGCGAGTTTCGGATGTAGAAATCGATGACAATTTAAATGTAGATATCGCTTTTTATAGTGATTATTGTCCTTTTTATTATGAAAATAGAATTAATATGAAATATGATGAGATTTTAGACAATCCTACATATCAAGGAGTTACATTAGTAAATTTTATTAATTATGTAAAAGACAATATTGAAAAAGATGCTTATACAAACATAAGAAATTTAATAAATAATTTTATTCAAACAATGCAAATAAAGAATAATAACAAAGAAGTGGTTTCTAATTTTTTGAAAAAAAGCATCGTTCGAACAGGATTTGTAGAAAAATATCTTGATCACATTAATGTATATGTTACAAAAGAAAATTATAAAGAATTAGAAAAAGGATTGTCAGCAATAGTAAAAATAAAGGATCAAGAGGCAAAAAAGAATTTCATGGAAACAGAAGAATTTGAATAAGGTTAAAAGCTCTAGTTTATTTAAAGACTAGAGTTTTTTTGTTCTAAAATTAAATAAAAAAACGAGAGAAGCCATACACTCGTTTTGAAAAATAAAAAAGAGATAGGTGTGATGAGCCGATGCAATAAAGTATATCCGTATTCGTGTAAACGGTCTATTTACACAAAATGCGTAAGTGAGATTTTGTAACATAGACTCACAATAAAAAAAGAGTTCAGGAGGCAAAACTTGTAAGAGGATATGTAAGTGTAAAAAGTGTGGGCAAGGATGCATAAGGTTATTTGATAACAGCACTTGCAGTAGATTTTGAAATTTCTACATACTAGACTACCATTATTGAAAGCGACGGAATGAGGGGTTTCTTCTTTGGGTGTATTATTTTATGCATAAGGGGATAATACACCATTTTTCTGCTCTAAAATTTCAAGGTTTCAAGATTTTAGCTCTAAACAAATAAAAAGCACGAAAGTGCTTTAATTTTTTTCTAATTTATTCATAAATGAAATGTTGTTTTCAATTATTTTCTTATGTTCATCATTTAATTTGAAATATCCAATAATTTTAGTCAAATCCGTATTTGAGTCTAAATCTAAATAATCAGAATATAAATCATTTAATGTTATACCATAAATAGAACAAAGTTTTAAAATTAAAGGAATACTTCCCATACTTTGATTTGTTTCTAGTTGACCAATATATCT
>CALWZV010000030.1 GCA_944386115.1 uncultured Clostridia bacterium | reverse complement strand
ATCTATACCATCTAATATTGAAACATATCTAATTTTATTTTCTGGAAAATAGTTTTCTATATAGTATCCTGTTTTAACATAATCTCTACCAAGTCTAGATAGATCTTTAGTTACTACCATATTTATTTTACCGTGCTTCTATATCTTCAATCAATCTATTAAACTGAGGTCTGTCAAATATAGTTCCAGATACGCCATCATCAACATATTCATCTACAACATTTAACCCCTGTTCTTTTAAGTATCTTTCAATAATTTTTCTTTGATTTCCAATACTTTCACTTTCCTGTTTATCACCATCTTCACGAGATAATCTAATATACATTCCGTACTTTATATTTTTTAGTTGTTAATTTAAACATACCACTACTTCCCATAAAAATATTTACTATTCAAAATTATTCTCATCTTATCTTTGATTTTTGTCAGGTCTTTTTTCAATATTTTTATGAAGCTTTCTGCTTTCATTAAAATCACAAAACATTTCGCAAATTACTTTATCTATTAATGGTTTTGTTTTATTAAATTTACAGTATATTTTTATCTCATCATTTTTCAAAATATACACCTCTTAATAATATTTATTATTATTAAAAGATGATATTCATATAATTTAAAAATTGTATTTATTATTTATTTAAAAGATATATCTATTTTTATGTTATATACTATATTTTTTATTATTTATTCTTTAAATAGGTACAAATACCACAAAAAAAGATTGTTAATTTATAAATTTAACAATCTTTCTTTTAACAAAATTTTCAGGAAAAATTTCATTAAATTTTAATATTTCATTGTAAAATAAAGGAAGATATTTTAATTTTATATTTTTTCTCCATTAATCTTCCTCCTTATTTTTCCAAAGACTTCTTCATGTGTATAATATTTTGTATTTGGATCTTCTGCTTCTCTATCAGCTTCATCTAGTGCATTTTCAATATACTCATTATATTCTGCATCACTCATTAATTTAGAATATTTTTCTAGACTCATTACTACCATAGAACCATATCCATTTTTTGTTAAATATACTGCCTCATCTTCTTTTAAAACTAGTTCCTCTATTTCTGGATATTTATTTCTTAAATCTGATACTGGTCTAATATTAATCATATTAATTCCTCCTTAAATTTTCTTTATCATAATTTTATCATTATTTTATGTTATTTTCAATATTTCATGCTAATATTTTAGTTTTTTCAATAAAAAACAAGATATTATAAAATACCTTGCTTCTGTATATATTTTTAATTAAACCCACAGATGTAGTTTTTAAAAACTACCAATTTTTTATTTGGATGTATTTATTTTATCTAATCTTTCAAATCCATCACTTGAATAATATTTATAGGTTCCGTTAGTATATTTAAGTACTGAACCTTCTGCCACCTTGTCTAACAAATCTTTTGGAATATCAACCTCTTCAAATTCAAACCCTGGTGCCTCTGTTAGGTCATACAAAAAACAGTTATTTCCTAATTCTTCACTTACCATATATAAGTGCCCTTCTTTTCTATAACTATCTAATTTTTCATTTTGTTTATTAATTATTTCTTCTGCCATATTTTTTATTTCTTTTTGTAATTCTTCAGTGGCAAAATCATCAATTATATATTTTTCTTCTTTTATTCTAAAAACATCATTTACTCCAATATTTTTAGGCATATCATTTTTGTTTATTTCTATTTTTTCTATTTGATTATTTTCGACTTTTAATACACTATAAAAGTCGTTATTATAATGTTCTTTATTGTTTTCCCAATATGTTTTTTTACTATCTTGTACAAAATACATTGATTCATTATTAAAGTTTTTCTTTGCATATTCTAATATAACATCATTAAATTTCCATCTTATAGAATTTTCGTTACCTGTTGTTACATTATTTTTGGATAATATATCTTCTATTATTGGCATTTGCGTCCTTTCTTTACCAAAATTGTTTTCTAAATATTTGGCTAATTCATTTATAAAGTTTTGCACAAAGCTATTTTCTGTCAAACCGTTTAAAAAAATTATTATTTAAATCTAAATTCAATAAATAATCACTCCTTTGTTTTTTATTTCTTTTATTGGAAATTTGCTATTGGATAATAGCAGTAAGAATTAAACTAGAGCAATTATATATTATTTTACATAAATTTACAATGGTTTTTTGTATTTTCTATTTTTATTTTTTCTTACTGTGACATATCTATTTTAAACCTATATTTTCTATTTTTCGTAACTTTCGCCTGTTGCATAATCAATTACAATTCCTGGCTGAACATTATAACAATATACATTAAAATGTAGGCCTTCACCATTATCTTCAACTGACCATGCTTCCATCTGAACTCCGCTTGCTAATTTATTATTTCCTTCAAATATAGGTGTTACTCTATAAAGCACATGATTATTTTCATTAGCTTTAATATATTCTGCAACAAGATTTTCAAAAGGCAACATACCCTCTGTATTTAAGTATCTTGTTCCTGTAATTAAATTCTTTTTATTATCATTTTCTGATGAAAGTTGCCATCCAATTAAATGACATCGATTATATAAATATTTATCTTTAATTAAATTATCATACCTTTTTTGTACCCAACCAGATAAATCTTTGACATTTCCTATTTCGCCTCGTTCTTCTCCTTCTCTTGGCATTATTTCTTTACATATATTTGCATATGCCATGCCACTTCTTCCTAATTCATCCCATTCACTATATTTTTCAAAAGGTTCTGTAGTGTAATCTTCTTCAGTAAAATAAGGAATATTATTGTTTAATTCTACATAAGGGCTAGATGTATATTCTGGAATCGCTCCCAAATCAATTATTATGTTTTCATTTTGTATTACATTTTCTATATCTTTATCTGGATTTTCTATATTATTGTGAGTTATATATCCTCCAATTAAGATACACATTATTATTGTAATTTCTAAAATTACTTTACAAATTTTTTTGTTATTCTTTCTTCTTTTACCCATCGAACTATACCTCTTATTTTTTCCATCCAATATTCCTAGCCATTTTTTCATTTCTTAATAAGTATAATATTTTGTGTTTGGTGCTTTGCTTCATCTTCTTTTTAAACTAAAGCCTCTATTTCGGGATATTTATTTCTTAAATCTGATACTGGTCTAATATTAATCATATTGATTCCTCCTTAAAACTTTACTATCAAAATTTTATCATTATTTTATATTATTTTCAATATTTTATGCTAATATTTTAGATATTTTACAATAAAAAACAAAGTGCTTTAAAACACCTTGTTTCTGTAAATATTTTTATTTTTTATTATTATAATTTTATATATGGAAGTTAATCAAAACCACAGGTGTGGATTTAAATTTACAATTTCCTGCAGGATGGCAAAATGCTAGAGATATTAAATTTGCTCAAGGCTTTACTTCTCCTGCACCTAGGGATTTTGTCGGGTTTGGCCCTCTTACTGCTCCTGAAGCCTTGGCTGTTTATAATTTTACTTTAGAACATAATTTTTCTCTTATACTCGCATACCATACTCAAGGTAAAGAAATATATTGGCAATTTCAAAACTATGCTCCTCCTGAAAGCTTTTATATTGGTACACAGTTTGCTGATGTTAGTGGATATATATTAGCAGATGTTCCATATAATTCTAGTTTCGCAGGTTATAAAGACTGGTTTATACAAGATTACAGAAGACCAGGCTTTACTATAGAAGCAGGATATGGTACTAATCCGCTTCCAATTTCACAATTTGATGAAATTTACAGTGATAATATTGGAATATTAATACTAGGCGCTGTTTTATAGCGCCTAATTAATCTTGCCTAAAATAACTTCTATTTCCATTTCTCTATTATTCCTTATAATCTTTAGTGTTACTTTTTCTTCTGGTTTTTTAGTATAAATATAATTCCTAAGTTCTGTCATTTTATTTATATTATTGCCATCTATACTTACAATTATATCACCAACCTTTAATCCTGTTTTGTCACTTGGACCATTTATATTTATCTGGGCAACATATACTCCAGAATCGAAATCCACTTCTGAATTCAAATATCCTATAGCTTTGTTATCAAATCCATATATTCCAAGTGTTGGTTCTTCAAAATCTCCATTTTTTGTAAAATTTTCTATTATAGGTTTTATTATATTTATAGGAACAGCAAATCCTATTCCTTCTGCAGTTGTTATTTTCACTGTGTTTATACCTATTACTTCTCCTTGTTTTGTTATCAATGGACCTCCACTATTTCCAGGATTTATTGTAGCATCAGTTTGAATTAGGTCTTCCATGTAATATGCTACTTCATTTTCCTCTAATTTAATTGTCCTTTCCTTAGCACTAATTATTCCTGATGTGACTGTTCTTTGAAATTCAAATCCAATTGGATTTCCTATAGCAAATACATCTTGTCCAACTCTAATATTATCAGAATCACCTAAATTTGCATAATCTAATCCTTTTGCAGAAATTTTAACAATAGCTAAATCCAAATCACTATTTGCCCATTTTACTGTTCCATTATATATTTTTCCATTTTCTAAAGTTATATAACAATTACTGTATTTATCTCCTGCAACATGCCAATTTGTTAGTATATATCCATCTTGTGCTACAATTATACCTGACCCTAATCCAAGTTCCTCAGTGCTATTAGATAAAAAAACAGAATTCCCAGCATTTTTTATTTTAGATATTCCAACAACAGATTTGTTCACTTCTTCAACAATATCTTCAATAGTTTTTTCTTCTTCAGTTTCTGCTGATATTTTTGCATCTAATCTTTCAGCACTAATTTCTGTACTCCCATATAATTCTTGTGATATATCTATATCTAAATACATATTGTATAAAATTATAGTTGCAACTGATGCTAAAATCATAAGTATAATTGCTGTTAAAAACTTTTTAAATCTAAATGTTTTTTTCTTTTTATATCTATACATTTTTTTCACCTTTAATGATATTTTTTCCAATTATTTATTAATTAACCAAATATATTAGTACAATTCTTAACAAATTCTTACAATTTTTGCAAAAAATATGTACTTTTTAGAAAATATATGATAAAATTTTATAAGATTGTATATTTTATGGGTGATTATAAATGAGTAATGAACTTTTGGAACTCACAGGGCCACAAAAGTCTATTTATTTTACTGAGCAATTTTTTTCAGACACATCTATTAATAATATTTGTGGAACCCTATACATTAAGGAAAGAGTTGATTTTAAGCTTTTAGAAAAAGCACTTAACATTTTTATTCAAAATAATGATAGTTTTAATTTTAAATTCAAATTAGATGACGGAGTTATGAAACAATATTTATCTCACTTCGTTGAGTTTTCTCCCCCTTTAATCGATATAAATAATAATAATGATTTAAATAAGCTTCAGAAAGAATTAAATGATTTACCATTTAATTTATATGATTCATTACTATATAGAATTTCTTTATTTAGGCTTCCTGATAATACAGGTGGATTTACAATATGTGTACATCATTTAATTTCTGATGCTTGGTCTTTTGGGCTTGTTATTGATGAAGTTATTGATATTTATTCAAAACTATTAAGAAACGAAAATTCATTTGAAAAATATCCTTCATATATAGAATATATTAACTCTGAACAAGATTATATAAAAAGCGATAAATTCAAAAAAGATAAAGAATTCTGGCAAAAAAGCTTCTCTACATTGCCAGAAATTGCCAAAATTCCTAGTTTTTCTGTTCAGTCAAACTCTACTTTAGCTAAAAGGAAACAATTTATATTAGACCAAAATTTTTTAAACTCTGTAAACGATTTCTGCAAAGAAAACAAAATATCAATATATAATTTTTTAATGGCTATATTTGCTATATATATTGGTCGAGTATCAAATTTAGATGATTTTGTTATTGGAACCCCTGTTTTAAATAGAAGTAATTTTAAAGAAAAACATATGACAGGTATGTTTATAAGTACAATTCCCCTTAGAATTAAAATAGAAAATTCATTAAAGTTTACTGAATTTGCTAAAAATTTATCAGATGATCTTTTTTCAATTTATAGACACCAAAAATATTCTTATGAAAATATTCTTCAAGATGTTAGAAAATTAGATCCATCTATTCCAAATTTATATGATATATTAATTTCATATCAGAACATGAGAAGTAGTAAGCAAGAATCTAAAATAGATTTTTCATCACATTGGGCTGCTACTGATCATATTGCATCTGGAATTAATATACATTTTTTTAATATAGATAATGAAAATCATTTAGATGTTGCTTATGATTATCAGGTAAGTAAATATTCAGAAGATGATATTATTAATATGCATAATAGAATTTTATATATAATAAAACAGGTTATTTCAAAAGAACAAATTATATTAAATAATATAGAAATTATAACACCTGAAGAAAAGCATTTAATATTAGATGTTTTTAATAATACACTTAAAAATTATCCTAAAGATAAAGATATATTTGAAACCATTGCAAATACAGCATTAGAATTCCCAAACAGAATTGCTGTTGAAACAGCAACAGACCAAATAACATATGAGGATTTAATAAATACAGTATACAAACTATGTAATTATCTTATATCTAAAAATGTTACTTTAAATAGTAACATTGGTATTGTTGTAAATAGAAATATAGAAACAATTGTTGGAATATTAGCAATTTTAAAACTTGGTGGAACTATTGTCCCAATTGATTCTGGCTATCCTGTTGATAGAATTAATAAAATTGTTAAAGATGCAGATTTAAGATTTATATTATATCAAAATGAAGAATTAAACATAGACACACCTGTAAATTATGTTAATATAGCTTATTCTAGTTATTCTAAAGAATCAACTATATTTAATTATTCATTTAATAATAATATTGAAAGAAATTTGTATATAATTTTTACATCTGGTTCAACAGGAACACCTAAAGGTGCAACTATTTCTCATAAAAACATGTTGAACTTAATATACTTCGAGAAAAATTGTAAAGCATTTCCTATATCTAATTCTAGAATTTTACAATTTGCTACTATGAGTTTTGATGTTAGTTATCAAGAGATTTTTTCTGCATTATTGTTTGGCTCTACATTAGTTATTGTAGATGAGTTTATAAAAAAGAATTCTGATATGCTACTAGATTATATTATAAAGAAAAAGATAAATATATTATTTATGCCACCTGCATATTTAAGGATTTTAGCAGATACAGTTTTTAAACTTAACAAAAAACTTACAGACTTAAAACATATAATAACAGCTGGTGAGCAACTTGTTATTACAGATTCCATAGAAAAATTAATTGAAAACAAAAACATAACTATACATAATCATTATGGTCCTGCTGAAACACATGTTGTTACAACATATACAGTAACTAAAGACAATATTACTATTAAACCTCCTATAGGAAAACCTATATATAATACTAAAATATATATTTTAGACAAAAATAAACATATTTCTCCAATAAATATACCTGGTGAAATATATATTTATGGAGATTGTGTTGGCAATGGTTATATTAACAATAGAAAACTTACTAATGCTTCTTTTGTTCATCTTCCATTTGAAAAAGGTATTTTCTATAAAACAGGAGATATAGGAGTTGTAAAAGAAGATGGTTCTATATATTATTTAGGACGTGCCGATTTTCAATGTAAAATAAATGGTTTTAGAATTGAAATAGAAGAAGTTGAAAAAGCAATAATATCTTTACCATATATAAGTAATGCTGCTGTTATTATAAGAGAAATAGACAATTATGGAAAACATCTTGTTGCATGTGTAGAGGCAAACTCTGATGAAGATATAAAAAATATAAAATCAGATTTAAGAAAAAAACTTCCAGAATATATGATTCCACATAATTTTATTAGACTTGATAAAATAGCTTTAAACATGAATGGAAAAGTTGATAAAAAATTATTAAAATCTTATATAAGTTCTATGAATCCAATTATAGAAGAAAATAAAGAAAAAGAGCTTCCACATAATGAAGTTCAATATACATTGTTAGAATTATTTAAAAAGCTGTTAGATAATAAATTTTTAGATATTAATGATAATTTTTTTGACAATGGTGGAGATTCTTTACTTGCAATTAGATTACAAGCAGAAGCACTACAAAAAAAGCTTAGATTTTCTACACAAGATGTTTATAATAATCCAAGTGTTAAAGAACTATCAAAATGCATAAGTTTAGACAATGCACAAAATACAAGTACTGATGATTCTAATGAACCTCAAAATTTAAAACTCCTTCCAAAAGATATTGTTTTAAAAGGTAACTTAAATATTTTATTAACAGGAGTTACAGGATTTCTTAGTATACATATGTTACAACAACTGTTAGCAACAACTAATCATACCATATATTGTATAATTAGGCCAAAATCTTCAGAAAATTCTATTGACAGAATAAGAAAAAGATATATATACTATTTTTCAGATGATATTGATAAATACATTAATTCAGGAAGATTATACATTTTTGATGGTGATTTATCTCGTAAAAACTTTAATCTTACTGAAAGAGATTATAAAACACTATTATCCAAAATAGATATTGTAATAAATTCAGCAGCATCTGTAAAACATTATGGCAAAAGGGAAGAATCCTTAAACTCAAATGTTACTATAGTGCAAAATTTAATTGATTTTTGTGAAAAAAATAATTCAGTTTTAAATCATATTTCAACAATAGGAATAGCAGGTAATGACCTAACAAACACTAATTGCTGTTTTAAAGACACTTTTGATGAAAATGATTTATATATTGGTCAAAACTACAAAAGTAATGTATATGTTGAAACAAAATATATTGCAGAAAAACTAATATTAGGAGAAATTAATTTAGATAAAATAAATGCAAATATTATAAGAGTAGGAAATTTAATGAATAGATATTCAGATAATAAATTCCAAATAAATGCAGATTCAAATGCATTCCAAAACAGAATATTATCATTTTTACTTATAAAAGAATTTCCAATGTCTTTAAAAAAGTTCTCTTTTGACTTAACACCTGTTGATGTATGTGCTGATGCTGTTATTAAATTAGTTTTATATAATAAATGTAACAATATTTACCATGTTTTTAATAGTAAAAAAATTTCATCTGATTATATTGCAAATATTTTTAAATCATTTGGAATTGATATGAATTATGTAGAAAATAAAGATTTCTTTAATGACATAAGTAATATTGTTGCAAATTCGAAATCTGATAATTTAAAATGGATAATAAACGATACTGAAGATTTAGATGCAAAAAGAATTAATGTATTATCTTCAAAAACTGAGAACACTTTGCAATTACTAGACTTTAATTGGAATACAGTTGATAATAGTTATTATAGCAGAGTTATTGAAAGTATTATAAGGAGGTTTGATTCTCTTGGAACCAAATAGTTTAAAAAAGCTATCGAAAAAAATATTATTTGCACAAGCAATTATATTTGCATTATGTTCAATTGCATTTTATCCATTAATACCAATATTTTTAAATTATCCACCAAATTCAATAAATACTGAATTTCAGCTATCTATTCTACCTGCTCAATATGTTTTTTACTATGCAGTTGTTTTAATAGTTGCAATATTTTTGTACTTTTTTATTACCTTAATAATGTTAAGGCAACTTGCTAAACTAGGTAATAATTCCAAGGGAACAGAAACTTTAATAAAAATACGAAAGTTATGTTATAACTTTCATGTAAAAATTTTATTACTTTTCCCATGTATACCTTCTTTAGCGGCTTTAATAATATTGCCAATTTTATCTACTAATATAACATTAACAGTAAAAATTTCATTATTAATATTTCTACTAATATCTATTCCATGTATTATATTTTCATTATTTATAAACAATATATTTAAATCTTTTTTAAGATCAACATATAATGAAGATATTTTTAAAAAAGAAAAATTAAAAAAGAGTCATATTACTACATCTTTCTTTTATCAGATTCTTCCTAGTACATTAGTAGTAATTTTCGCTATTTTATTTTTAGCAAATTATATGTCTACACAAGAAATTTCTAATTTAAAAAGTACAATATATAACCAAAAAATAGATAATATAATTTCAGATTTGGAAGCAAATGTTGCAGATTTATCTAACATTAATGACATTACTAATTTTTTAAATAATAATTATAGCTCTGAAAATTGGTTTATGGTTAAAGATTATGAATGTATTTCAAGCAACAATGTAGAAATTAGTAACTTTATGTTACAATACATGAAATTTTATGCAGAAAAAACAAATGGAAGAATATATGATGACTATGGTATAACTTATGAGGCTATGGTAAAAGCAATTCCAAATACAAATTCTGAATATTATATAGGACTAAAATATAGTACTGCTAGTCCTGTATTTAGTGTTTTTCTATTTATAGGAGCAATTATAATGTTTTTACTTGATATAGTTGTTATATATATGTTTGCTAAAAATATATCTAGTAATATAGAACAAGTTTCTAATAGTCTTTATGATTTAGCCAAAAGTGATAGTATAAAAACCACATTATTGCCTGTAACTACTACAGATGAAATTGGTAGACTAACTCAAGCATTTAATATGGTTCAAGAAAAAAATGCATATCATATTGAACAAATAAGAAATAATCAAGATTTGCTTATTGAAAAAGAGCGTTTAGCCTCTTTAGGACAAATGATTGGAGGTATTGCTCATAACCTAAAAACACCTATAATGTCAATAGGAGGTGCTGCAGAAGGGCTTCAGGATTTAGTTAATGAATATGATAACTCAATTGATGATCCAGAGGTAAATTCTAAAGACCACCATGAAATTGCAAAAGATATGTATACTTGGATAAGTAAAATAAAAACACATACATCATATATGTCTGATGTAATTACTGCTGTAAAAGGGCAAGCTGTTGCACTTTCAGGAGACGATGTTGAAACATTTACTATAGAGGAATTAATTAAAAGAGTTAATATCTTAATGAGACATGAATTAAAAAGTGCTGTTATAAATTTAAATTATATAATTAATGTTAAATCTAACTTAGAATTAAAAGGAGATGTTAATAGTTTAGTTCAGGTTATAAATAACATGATTTCAAACTCAATTCAAGCATATGATGGTAAGAAAAATGAAAATATTGATTTAATTATAGATAAATATAATTCAAATTTGGTAATTTCTATAAAAGATTATGGTCCAGGATTACCTGAAAATGTAAAAAATAAATTATTTAAAGAAATGATTACAACAAAAGGCAAAAATGGAACAGGGCTTGGATTATTTATGTCTTACTCTACAATAAAAGGACATTTTAATGGGAATATTACCTTCGAATCTGAACCTGGAAGAGGAACAAAATTTAATATTATTATTCCACTTTAAAAATCTTTTTTGTAACCAAAGTATGTACGAATTGCAATTTTTTTATGGATTTGTTGTATAAATTTTGCTTTTGTGATATTATAATAATATGTAAAACAATTTAGGAGGTAAGAAATGGGTTTTCTTTGGGTTATTCTTGGAATTGTTGTAGTACTAATAATTGTTGTAATTAGTATATACAATAGTTTAGTTGCAGCAAGACAAAAAGTAAAAAACGCATGGAGTCAAATTGATGTTCAACTACAAAGAAGGTTTGATTTAATTCCAAATTTAGTTGAATCAGTAAAAGGATATATGGCTCATGAAGAAAGTGTTTTAACAAAAGTTACAGAACTTAGAACTGCATGGTCAAATGCTTCTTCTGTGCATGAGAAAGCTGAATTAGATAATCAACTATCAGGAGCATTAAAAACAATTTTAGCTGTTTCTGAAAATTACCCTGATTTAAAGGCTAACCAGAACTTTTCTGAATTACAAGAAGAATTAAGAGGAACTGAAAATAAAATTTCTTTTGCTAGACAATTCTACAATGATAGTGTAACAATGTATAATATAAAACTAGAAGCATTTCCTTCAAATGTTATTGCTGGAATGTTTGGTTTTAAACAAGAAGAATTATTTGAAGCAGAAAGTGATGAAGCCAGAAAAAATGTTAAAGTTGATTTTGGTAAATAATTTTTAATTATAAGGGGCTGTTCATAAATTTAATATGTTTTAGCCTCTTTATTTATATTTTTTTGTTTTAAGCTAAATTAACATATTTTACAAAGGTGGTTATTATGTTTCAAGATATAAGAAAAAATAAAATTAAAACTGCATTTATAGTTTTTATTTTTTTAGCAATGATTTCGCTAATTCTTTACTATATTTGTATAGCCCTTGATTTTGGTCCATATTCTATAGTAATAGCACTTATATTTTCAATAATTTCTACATGGGCATCATACTATAATTGTGACAAAATAGTTCTAAAACTTAATAGAGCTAGACCTGCAACACATGAAGAAGATCAACAACTTGTAAACATATTAGATTCTTTAATGGTTGCATCTGGGCTACAATACAGGCCAAAATTATATGTTGTAGATGATATGCAACCAAATGCATTTGCTACACGGCAGAAATCCACAGAATTCTGTAATATGTGTAACTACAGGTTTGTTAAATAAATTAGATTATTATGAATTAGAAGGTGTTGTTGCACATGAATTATCACATATAATAAATTATGATATAAGGCTTTCTGCTGTTGTGTCTGTGATGGTTGGACTTATTGTTATGCTATCAGATTTCTTTTCAAGAAGTTTATTCTGGGGTAGAAGAAATGATAATGATAGCAAAGGTGGGAATATTATTCTTATGATAATAGGGCTTGTTTGTCTTATATTAGCTCCAATATTTGGTGAACTTATGAAACTTGCAATATCTAGGAGGAGAGAGTTTTTAGCAGATAGTTCTGCTGCATATTATACTAGAAATCCTCAAGGTTTAATATCTGCACTAAAAAAATTAGATTCAGATCCCCATCAACTAAGAACTGCAAACAAAGGGACTGCACATATGTATATAGTAAGTCCATTTAAAGCTGGTATGCGTAAAAAAGTATCAAAACTTTTTTCAACACATCCACCTATTGAAGATAGAATAGAAGCTTTAGAAAATATTAAATAACCTATATTCTCTTTAATATTTCAATTGAACAAATTATACTATGTCCAAAACAGTAATTATCCCCTGGCTTAGCCAGGGGATAATTACTTCTACTTTTTCAGCACTCTCTCTTAAACAGCCTTATTTTTTTAGTTGGTCCTATTTTCTTCTTTTCTTATAGCTTAGTAATAATCCAAACACTGTTACTAATACAATTTGTATTACTGCTACTACTACTATTTTATCGTTTTTGTCTAACCCTGTTGCAACTGTTAGTATCATTGATGTTTTTGAAGAGTTATCTTCTTTATTTATGTCTTCATATCCTGCTGGGTTACTTATTTGACTTAATAATACTAAGTTTGTTTTCTCTCCAAAATTCTCTTCCCCTTTTTCCCATCTTAGTACCATTTCTATTTCTTTATACTCTCCTGGTTGTATTGTTTCACCTTCTAAGTCATTTGTTGTTAGTATTCCTTGGGTTTCTTCCCATGTAATTTCATTATCTTCTTGATAGAACACATATCCTTCTGGAATTACATCTGTTATTGTGTTTACATTTCCTTCTATTTCTCCAACATTGCTTATCCTTATTTTGTATATTATTTTTATATCTGCTGTTTCTACTTTGTTTCTATGCATTTCTACTTTTATTAATTGTTCATTGTTTCCTATGCTCTGGCTTGCCTGTGGTATTCCATCCATTATTACATTTCCTATCCATTTATCTACTTTTAGATTAAATACTTGTTTTTCATAATAGTATTTTACTATTATTTTTTCTTCTTCCATTTTTCCTTCTGTATTTTTTGTACTTTCTACAAATTTATAATATGCTATTTCTTTTGCTTCTGTTTTGTATTCTTCTCCTACATGTCCTTTTATTATTTCATTTTCTGCTAATGGATTGTTTGTTCCTTTTTCTAAGTATTGTACCTCTATTTCTGTTTTCTTTGCATAGTAATATATTACTGTTATATCTTTTTCTTCCATTTTTCCTTCTTTATTCTTTGGTTCTTCTATTAAGTCATATCCATCAAATTCTTTTCTTTCTGTTTCATATGGGTCTCCCTCATATCCTTTTATTTCTTCTTTATATAGTTCTTCTCCTGTTTCTTTGTCTACATATTTTACAATTACTCTTGCTTCTTTCTCATAATAGTATTTTACTGTTATCAAATCTTCTTCCATTTCTCCTATTGCATTTGTTGGTAACATACTATTTCCTTCTTCATCTTCTTCTACTAGTTTATATCCTTCTATTTCTCTTGAAGGTATATCATATTTGTCTCCTATTTTTCCTTGATGTGTTTCTGTTATTATAATCTTATTACTATGTATGTCTATATGTTCTTCTTTTACTCCTCCTGCTACTGGTATGTAATAATATTGTACAAGGGTTTCTGTGTTGTATGTTCCATCTTCATTTTTTGTTACTTCCATTTTTCCTTTGTAATTTTCTGGCATTTTTTCTAGTACATATTCATCAAACTCTTTTGCTTTTGTTTCATATTCGTCATCTTGGTGTCCTTGAATTATTTCATCTTCTTTTGTTAATTTTTCTCCTGTTAATTTGTTAATATATTCTACTCTTACACTTGCTCTTCTATGATAATAGTATATTACTTCTATTAACTCATTCTTTTTCATATGGCCTTCTGCATTTTCTGGTAACATGTTGTTTCCTTCTTTGTCTTTTTCTACTAAATCATAATTTTCAAATGTTTTTGATAATATATTGTAGTAATCGTTTTCATTTCCTTCATGATGTATTGCATTTTCTAGAAGTTCTCCTGTTATTATATCTATATGTTTTTCTATAACTCCTGCTGATTTATGTACATAATAGTATTTTAATATTATTTCTTCTTTCGTCATATTTCCATTTGGATTTTCTGGTGATTCTTCTAGTACATATCCTTCAAAATTTCCTGGTTTTGTTTCATATGGATCTCCTTCTTTTCCTATTATTTCTTCTTCTTTTAATATTTCATTTGTATTTTTGTCTATATGTAGTACTGTAACCTTTGTGTTTTTTGCATAATAGTATGTTACTGTTATTGGTTCTTCTGTCATTTTTCCTTCTTCAATTCCATCTACTAATACAAATGTGTAGCCTTCTATTTCTTTTTGTTCTGTTTTATAGTCTTTTCCTACATATCCTTCTTCTACATATTCTGGCTCTTCTGTTAATACTTTGTTTGTTCCTTGTTCTAAATATTTGCTAATTACTTTTGTGTTTTTTGCATAGTAGTATGTTACTGTTATTGGTTCTTTTGTCATTTTTCCTTCTGTTTCTCCATCTACTAATACAAATGTGTAACCTTCTATTTCTTTTTGTTCTGTTTTGTAGTCTTTTCCTTCATATCCCTCTTCTACATATTCTGGCTCATCTGTTAATACTTTATTTGTTCCTTGTTCTAAATATTTGCTAATTACTTTCGTATTTTTTGCATAATAGTATATTACTGTTATTGGTTCTTCTCTCATGCTTCCAGATAAATTTCCCGTGTCTGCTACATATGTATATCCTTCTATTTCTTGTTTTGATGTTGTATAGTGTTTTCCTACATAACCCTCTTCTACATATTCTGGCTCATCTGTTAATACTATTCCTGTTCCTTGTTCTAAATGTTTTGTTATTACTTTTGTATTTTTTGCATAATAGTATATTCTTTCTTGTTCTTCTTCTGTATATGTTCCTGTTGGGTCTTCTGGTCCTTTTATATAAGTGTATTCTGGAATTTCTTTTTTGTCTTCACTTACATCAAAGCTTTCTCCTACAACTCCTTCTTTTACTACAGGTGTTGAAATATCTTTTTTGCTTGGGTCATTTATGTCCACATATCTTATTACCACTGTTCCTGGTATTTTTTCTATTGTGTTTGTTATTGTTATTTCTTTTTTGTCTGTTTCTCCTTCAATATTTGTAATTTCACTTACTTCTTTTCCATAGTTAAATAGGTCTCCACTGCTTACTTCTTGTTCGTCTGCTGTGTATGCAATTTCATCTCCGTTTTCATCATATTTTGGTAAGTTTGTAAATGTATAACTATCTTCCCCTGTTATTTTTATTGGTAAGCTCTTTGTTTCTTCTTGTGTTGATGTGTTTATTACTTTTAATATTAGGTAATCTGGTCGTTTCTCATAAATATCGTCTTTATCTACCCATTCTTTATTAACTGTTATTTCTATTGTATCATCTGGTTTTACAAATTTGTTTGTTATTGTAAATCCTGTTTCTACATCTCCTGTTATTTCTTTTAATTCATAGAATTCATTTAAACCTTCTTCTGTTACTGTATATACTATCTCGTTTCCATTACTATCGTATTTTGGTAAATTAGTAAATGTATATGTCCAGCCTTCTGAAGCTTTTACATTATATCTTTCTGTTTTACCATTTCCACTTACTGCTACTGTAACTTCTGCTGGTCTTCTATCTTGTTGTTCTGCCGTGTCTTCCCATGCCTTTGTTACTGTAATATCTTCGGTATCATCTGGAAGAATGAATTCGTTGGTAATCGTAAATCCACTTACTTGATCTCCTGTAATTTCTTTTAATTCATAGAAGTCATTTACACTTTCTTCTGTTAATGTATATTCTATTTCATTTCCATTAACATCATATTTTGGTAAGTTTGTTATTGTTTTTGTCCAGCCTTCTTCTGCTTTTATTGTTTCTGGTCTTACTATGTCATTTTCTGTTTCCAATGTTCCTGTTAAACTTACTGTTACTTCTTGTGGTCTTTTATCTTGTTGCTCAGCTGTATCTTCCCATGCTTTTGTTACTGTTACTTCTATTGTATCTTCTGGGCGTACGAATTTGTTTGTTATTGTAAAGCCATTTACTTGATCTCCCGTTATTTCTTTTAATTGATAGAAGTCATAGCTTCCTTCCTCTGTTACTGTATATACTATCTCGTTTCCATTGCTATCATATTTTGGCAAGTTAGTAAATGTATATGTCCAGCCTTCTTCTGCTTTTACATCTTGTTTTTGTGTAATTTCTCCTCCTGTAATAACTGCTGTAATAAGCTCTGGCCTTTTATCTTGTTGTTCAGCTGTATCTTCCCAGGCTTTTGTTACTGTTACATTAACTGTATCTCCTGGAAGTATAAATTTGTTTGTTATTGTAAATCCATTTACTTGATCTCCTGTTATTTCTTTTAATGTATAGAAGTCATAGCTTCCTTCTTCTGTTACTGTATATACTATCTCATCTCCATTGCTATCATATTTTGGTAAGCCTGTAAATGTATGTGTCCAGTTTTCTGAAGCTTTTACATTATATCTTTCTGTTTTACCATTTCCACTTACTACTACTGTTACTTCTTCTGGTCTTTTATCTTGCTGTTCAGCTGTGTCCTCCCATGCTTTTGTTACTGTTACATTAACTGTATCTCCTGGAAGTATAAATTTGTTTGTTATTGTAAATCCATTTACTTGATCTCCTGTAATCTCTTTTAATTCATAGAAGTCATTTACTCTTTCTTCTGCTAATGTATATTCTATTTCATTTCCATTACTATCATATTTTGGTAAGTTTGTTATTGTTTTGGTCCAGCCTTCTGAAGCTTTTATTGTTTCTGGTCTTACTATGTCATTTTCTGTTTCTAATGTTCCTGTTATTGTTACTGTTACTTCTTCTGGTCTTTTATCTTGTTGTTCTGCCGTGTCTTCCCACGCTTTTGTTACTATTACATCTATTGTATCTTCTGGGCGTACGAATTTATTTGTAATTGTAAAGCCATTTACTTGATCTCCTGTTATTTCTTTTAATTGATAGAAGTCATTTACTCTTTCTTCTGCTAATGTATATTCTATTTCATTTCCATTACTATCATATTTTGGTAAGTTTGCTATTGTTTTGGTCCAGCCTTCTGAAGCTTTTACATTATATCTTTCTGTTCTTCCATTTCCACTTACTGCTACTGTAACTTCTGCTGGTCTTCTATCTTGTTGTTCTGCCGTGTCTTCCCATGCTTTTGTTACTGTTACATTAACTGTATCTCCTGGAAGTACAAATTGGTTTGTTATTGTAAAGCCACTTGTTTGATCTCCTGTTACTTCTCTTAATTGGTAAAAGTCATAGCTTCCTTCCTCTGTTACTGTATATACTATCTCATCTCCATTGCTATCATATTTTGGTAAGCCTGTAAATGTATGTGTCCAGTTTTC
>CALWZV010000029.1 GCA_944386115.1 uncultured Clostridia bacterium | reverse complement strand
AAGGAGATGGAGCAACAGATAGTACAGAAGATAGAACAGCAAACTATAATGCAAATAATGATAGATATGGTGATGCATTATGGGAGACATCAAATGGAGCAAATGGAAAGTACAGCTGGAACCAAGACTACTCTTGCTTTCCGTACTTGAGCGTTCCGTTCTTCATGCGTGGGGGCAGCTTCAACATCAGCAGCAGTGCAGGCTTGTTCTCTTTCTACTGCGCTTACGGAGGCACGGACTACCTCTGTGGGTTCCGCCCAGTGCTAGGAGTGTAAAATTAGACTAAAAAAACTTCCCTTGCCATAAATCTTTTTCACAAAGTATTTTATCAATATTATTTAAAATCCAAAGTTTATGTATATTCCAATCTGGTGCTACTAATATATTTTTGGGAGCATCTCCAGAAATTCTATGAATTATAAAATTAGGATTTAAGTGAGTAATAATATAAATTAGTTTTTCCATATACTCTTCTAGTTTTAGAGGAGTATATGTGCCTTTTTGGTACATATATTCTAAAACAGTATTTTTTACTATATATGTGCAATGAATTTTTACTCCCTGCAAATTATGTTTATTAATAAAATCTACAGTATTTTTAATATCTTCAGTTGTTTCATTAGGCAAGCCTACCATAATGTGTGTAATAACATCAATAGAATATTTATTAAGTAATTGAACAGCTTCAGTAAACTGTTTACTAGTATATTTGCGATTAAGTATTTCACCTAATTTATCACTACTAGTTTGCAAACCTAATTCAACACATACATAATATTTGGAAGAATAAGAGCTTAATAATTTTACAATATCTTCATTAATACAATCTGGTCTTGTTCCAATAGATATACCAACAATTCTATCATCAATTAAAGCAGCATTATATTTAGCTTTTAAGTTATCTAAAGAATCATATGTATTTGTAAAGTTTTGAAAATATACAATAAATTTATTTGCTCTTTTAGCTTTATAAGTTGTAAAATAATAGCGAACTTGTTCTGAAATACTGTTAATAGGATTTATTAGTTCACCAGAACCTTTTTCGCTACAATAAATACACCCTCCATATCCTAATGTGCCATCACGATTAGGACATGTAAATCCACCATCTACACATATTTTAAGAGTGCGCTCTCCAAATTTTTCTTTTAAAAACTTATTTAAATGATTATATCTTTCTCCACTATTCATAATAAATTAGTATACTAAAAAATATATTTATTAGCAATAATTTGAACAAAATGTAAAGATTTTAAAATAATAATTAAGCTAATTAGGTAAAAAAGAAAAAAGCACTTGTAAAAATTGTTAAACTATGGTAAAATAGCTATGTCAAAAATAGCAAAGCTATTTTTCCTTACTCATTATAAAATGGGTTTAAAATCCAAAAGGAGGTGTAAAGTTATGAATAAATATGAAAGTGTTATCATAATTAATCCAAATATTGAGGAGAATGGAATTAAATCATTAATTGAAAAATTCTCTAATATAATTAATTCTGATGGCAAAGTTGCAGAGGTTCAAGAACCTGGAAAAAAGAAATTAGCTTATGATATAAACAAACAAAAAGAAGGCTATTATGTAGTATTTACTTTTGAAGCTAATCCAAAATTAATTGCAGAACTTGAAAGAAATTACAGAATAACAGATGAAGTAATGAAATTTATAGTTATAAGAAAAGATGAATAAAATTGTAGAAAGGTTTAAAAAATGAATAAAGTAATATTAATGGGACGCTTAACTAGAGATCCAGAAGTTAGATATACTCAAACAAATAACACTTTAGTTTCAAGTTTTAGTTTGGCTGTAAACAGAAGGTTTGTAGCTCAAGGTCAAGAAAGACAAGCAGATTTTATAAATGTTGTTGCTTGGAGCAAACTTGGTGAATTCTGTAGCAAATATTTTAAAAAAGGCCAACAAGTTGGTGTAATAGGAAGAATTCAAACAAGATCATATGATGATGCTCAAGGGCAAAAACGTTATGTAACAGAAGTAGTTGCTGAAGAAGCATATTTTGCAGATAGTAAAAAAGCAGATGGTGATGCAACAAATTTTGAAAATACATTTGGAACAGATGTTGCATCAAGTTCAGAATTTTCAGTTTCTTCAGATGATGATTTACCATTTTAAATTAATAGGACAGGGGGGAAGAAATAATGGCAGATAAAAAGAATTCAAAGAAGAATAATAGAAGAAATAACAACAATGATGATGATTACAATATGAAATATAAAAAAATGAGAAAAAAAGTTTGTGCATTATGTAATGACAAAAACTTTGAATTAGATTATAAAAATGTAGATACTTTAAAGAAATTTGTTAATGAAAAAGGTAAGATATTACCTAGAAGAACAACAGGAACATGTGCTAAACATCAAAGACAAGTTACTCTTGAAATTAAAAGAGCAAGACATATAGCTGTATTACCATATGTACAAAACTAGTTTTAAATATTATAAAACTTTAACTTTTTAAGTCCAATCAGAGAAGTTTCAAATAGATGAATATATTTTGAAGCATCAGTGATTGGACTTTTAAAATCTAAATAGAGGAGTTATAGTAAATGAAAAAAGTATTAAGTATTATATTAATAATATTAATTATATTTATTTTAACAGGGTGTAATGAAGAAAAAATAAATAGTGAAAATTTTAAAATTACAACATCATTTTATCCAATGTATATAATTGCATTAAATTTAACAAAAGATGCTAAGAATATTGAATTAAATAATATGACAGACAGCTCTATAGGGTGTTTGCATAATTACACACTTACAACAAATGATTTGAAAAAAATACAAGAATCAGATATACTAGTAATAAATGGACTAGGCCTAGAAGAAAATATTTTAAATACAGTTAATAAAACAAATTCTAATATAAAAGTAATTGACTCTAGTGATAATATTGATGAAAAAGATATAATAAGTGGAAACAATGTAAATCCACATATATGGACAAGTATTAATTTATATAAAAATCAAGTAGAAACTATCTCAGAGAATTTAATTAATCTAGATGAAAATAACAGAGAAATTTATGTAGAAAATACAGAAGAATATATTAATAAATTAAATGAATTAGAAAATAGAGAAAATACTGTAAAAGAAAAAATTGCAAATGTTGAAGTGGTAGTTTTTAGTGAATCTTTAGAATATTTAATTAAAGAAATGAACATAAATTATTCTATTTTTTCTATAGGGCATGAAGAAAGTGGAGTTTCTTCAGAAGAGTTAGGAGAAATAATAGATGAAATAAATAATAAAAATATTAAAACTATATTAATTGATAAAGAAGATTCAAAAGCAATTGCAAATTCTGTTTCAGCAGAAACAGGTGCTACTATATATGAAATGGATTCCTGCTTAACAGGTGAGCTAGATTTAGATAGTTATATTACTAAAATGAATAGCAATTTAGATATTTTAGAAAATATAGTTTAAGGAAGGATGAAAAATAGTGAAAAAAAATAAGCCATGTGGGTTTCACTGCATAAAGGCAAATAATATATCTGTAAAAATAGGCAAAGATGTAATATTAGAAAATGTGAACATACACATTCATTGTGGAGAGCTAACAGTAATTATTGGAAAAAATGGAGCTGGGAAAAGTACATTATTAAAGTCTATACTTGGAGAAATAAAACATGATGGAAATATTGAATTTATGGATATTAAACAAAACAAGACACAAAATTTAAAAATTGGATATGTGCCACAAAGTATAAATGTAGAAAAACATATGCCAACAACAGTATATGATTTAATAGCTTCAAATATAAGTAATAAACCAATATGGATAAAAAAGAACAAGTCTTTGTATGAGAAAATTAAAGAACATTTAAAAATTTTTCAAGCCGATACTCTTATAGATAAAAGCATTGGAGATTTGTCTGGTGGAGAATTACAAAGAATTTTACTAGGATTAGCAACAATAGATAATCCTAATTTGCTAATATTAGATGAGCCTGTTTCTCGGAATTGATTCAAATGGCATAAAATTATTTTTTAAGCTTATAAATAAATTAAAAAAAGAATATGATATTTCAATAATACTTGTTTCACATGATTTGGATTTAGTAAAACAATATGCTGATAAGGTAATTTTGTTAAATAAAACAATACTAAAAGAAGGAACACCTGAAGAAGTGTTTCGGAAGCAAAGAATTTAAAAAAGAGTTTGGGGGAATAGAGTATGGATATAATTAATATTATTTCTAAAAAAAGAGATAAATTTAAATTATCAAAAAGTGAAATAGAATTTTTTGTTAAAGAATATGTAAGTGGAAATATAACAGATTATCAAGCAGCAGCTCTTATAATGGCTATATATATAAATGGAATGGATAAAGAAGAAATTTCAAACCTTACAATTGCAATGGCAAACTCTGGAGAAATAATTGACTTATCTGAAATAGGTAAAGTAATTGTAGATAAACATAGCACAGGTGGTGTTGGAGACAAAGTAACTTTAATTCTTATGCCAATAATTGCTAGTATGGATATTCCAGTTGCAAAAATGTCTGGAAGAGGACTTCGGTATAACAGGAGGCACAATTGATAAACTAGAATCTATACCAGGATTAGATATAAATTTAACTAAGAAACAAATTGTTAAAAATGTTGAGAAAATAGGCATAAGTTTATCTCGGACAAACAGGAAATATAGTTCCTGCTGATAAAAAAATTTATGCATTAAGAGACACAATAGCGTGTACAGATAGCATTCCACTTATAGCTTCAAGTATTATGAGCAAAAAAATAGCAGCAGGTGCAGATAAAATAGTAATAGATGTAACTGTTGGCTCTGGAGCATTTATGAAAGATATTCATAGTGCTAGAATCTTAGCAAAAACAATGAAAGAGATAGGAAAAGAAGTTGGAAAGGAAACAGTATGTGTTTTAACTAATATGGATTCTCCACTTGGAACTTCTGTTGGAAATTCACTAGAGATTATAGAAGTGGTAGATGCATTACAAGGCAATATAGAGGAGGATGTAAAAGAGGTAATACTAGAAATAGGTTCATATATAATAAAGTTAGCTGGGGCAGGAGAAGATTTAAACCAAAATAAAAATAGAATATTAGAATCTATTGCAAGTAAAAAAGGATATGATAAATTTATAGAAATGGTTAAGTTACAAGGCGGAGATATTTCATATATAGAAGAGCCAACAAAGTTTGAAAAAGCAAAATATGTAATACCAGTTTTGTCTGAAAATAATGGGTTTGTTGAAAAAATAAATGCTGAAATTGTAGGTAGTATATCTGTTTACTTAGGAGCTGGTAGAATGAAAAAAGAAGATATTATTGATAGTAGTGTACGGAATAGTTTTAAACAAAAAAATTGGAGATAAAGTTGAAGTAGGGGAATGTTTAGCATATATACATGCAAATGATGAGAAAAAAGTACAAGGAGCTGTGGAAAATTTAAAAAAGGCATATAAAATATGTGATAAGCAGCCATTAAAACCAAAATTAATATTAGATATAATATAGAAATATAGAGCATTTGTTAAATTTAATTTTGCAAATGCTCTATTTAATATTATTCTATTTTCCTTTCTGACCTTAAATCGTTTTTGCATAATTTATCATATTCTTTACACTTAATTTTATACTCTACAGTTTGTGTAAGGTATTTGTAATACATATAAGCTTGTTCATATTGGGCAATAGGATTGAAAAATGGATCATTTATATTTCCATCAAATTCATATGGATTAAATTCATTATTTTTTTCCAAAGAAACCACATCCCTTCAAAATAAATATATTCCAACATGGAAAATATATTACTTTTTTATTTCAGGTGAAATAAAAAAGAGTTGCTAGAAGAAATTTATATAAAAGTAGGAAAAGTGGATTCGCCACATGTACAAAATCTCTTTGCGATTATTGTGCGGACTAATGAAACTTAACCTTGTTGTACACGGAAAGATTACTAATATTTCAAGGAGAAAGTTGATTTTTCTTGTACAATAAAAAATGTTTCATACATACTATGTTGTGGAAAAATTTTTTATATTACAATAATCGTAAATTATATTTGTTATAATAGAAAGTAGGGTTAGTGTATTGACATTTCAAGCTATAAATGATATATATAACATGTATACTTAATGATTGAAATTAACTAATAAATGAGAAGGGGAAACTTATATATGGAATATTTAGAATATTTTGATGAAAAAAATGAAGAAAAATTAGGAATAGAAGAGAGAGAAACTATTCATAAAAAAAATTTATGGCATAGAGAAATTGCAGTTTGGGTTGTGAATGAAGAAAAAAAGTTACTATTACAACGTAGAAGTAGTAAGAAGAAACAAGGAGCCAATAAATTTTCTATAACGGCGGGACATGTAGGTATTAATGAGAAAGAAATTATAGCAGCACAAAGAGAGCTTTATGAAGAAATAGGAATTGAATGCGAAGAAGAAGAATTGAAACTTATAGGAATTTATAAAAATGAGCAAGAGAATAATAACTGTTTTAGTTATACATATCTTGTAAAAACTAATAAAGAAATTAAAGATATGAAAATGCAGGAAGAGGAAGTAAGTGAACTAAAATACATTTCTATAGAAGAATTGGAAGATAGAATACAAAAAGTTGATGAAGAAATAACATTTGTAAAGAAACCACATATAAAACTAGCATTAGAAAAAATTAAAGAGACATTATGAAAAAAGTTGTAAATTTTATTTAGGAATTTACAACTTTTTTCCATTAATAGGAATAATTATAAAAAATATTGTTAAGATAATAATTAAGTGATATAATCAGATAAACAAAAGGAGAAGGGAGTTAATTTTTATGGGAGATATACCTAGTGGAGAAGAGTTAAGAAAAAATTTATTTAATTTGAAAGAAAATGGTTGGGAGAAAAGTACTGCTGAACAAAGGGAGAAAATGTTTGCTTTTGCTGATGAGTATATGTATTTTTTAAATAGAGCTAAAACCGAAAGAGAAGCAGTTAAAATTTCTAAAGAAATATTAGATAAGAATGGTTTTAAATCTATTTGCGAATATGAAAACTTAAAAGCAGGTGATAGAGTATACTATATAAATAGAGATAAGTCGATTTATATTGCTGTGGTTGGCGAAGAAAAAATTGAAAATGGTATAAATATTATTGGAGCACATATTGATTCTCCAAGATTAGACCTAAAACCAAATCCATTATATGAAGATACAGGATTTGCATTCTTAAAAACCCATTATTATGGGGGAATAAAAAAATACCAGTGGACAGCTATTCCTCTTGCAATACATGGGGTTATTGTTAAAACAAATGGAGAAAAAATTGAAGTAAATATTGGTGAAGATGAAGCAGATCCAATTTTTACAATAACAGATCTTTTACCTCATTTAGCTCAAGATCAAATGGATAAAAAACTAAAAGAAGCAATTTCTGGGGAAGATTTAAATGTGCTTATTGGAAGTATTCCATATCAAGATGAAAATGTTCAAGAAAAGGTTAAACTTAATATTTTAAATATATTGAATAAAAAATATGGAATAGTGGAAGCTGACTTTTTAAGTTCAGAGTTAGAAATTGTTCCAGCATTTAATAGTAGAAGTTTAGGTTTTGATAGAAGTATGGTTGCAGGATATGGTCAAGATGATAGAGTATGTGCATTTACTTCATTAAGAGCAATACTAAATATAGAAAAACCTAAGAATACTGCTGTATGCATATTATCAGACAAAGAAGAAATTGGTAGTATGGGAAATACAGGAATGGAATCTAGAGTGTTTGATACTTTTGTGTCTGAATTGCTAAATAAAACAGGAGAAAATAGGGCAAATTTATTAGAAAAAGTATTTTGTAATTCTAGAATGTTATCAGCAGATGTGGATGCAGGATTAGATCCTAATTACTCATCTGTTTCAGAGAAAAATAATAGTGCTTATTTAGGACGTGGAATAGGATTAAACAAATATACAGGGGCAAGAGGAAAAAGTGGAGCTTCTGATGCAAATGCTGAATATGTGGCAGAAATAAGAAAAATATTTGAAGAAAATAATATAAGATATCAAATATCTGAACTTGGAAAAGTAGATGTAGGAGGAGGAGGCACAATTGCATATATACTTGCAAATAAAGGTGTAGATGTAATAGATTGCGGGGTTCCTGTTCTTTCTATGCATGCACCATTTGAAGTTACAAGTAAGTTTGATATTTATGAAGCATATAGAGGTTATGAAGCATTTTGGAAATAAATGTGAGAAGCGAGTGTTAATGAAATCTTTGATTTCATTAACACTCGCTTTTTCTACTTTGCTTCAGAATTACTTTTATACAATTTTTTTATCAAGCTTATAGAAATAAATAGCAATATTCCAATATTTATTATATTCCATGGATTAAAATTATTAATTTTTTCTACTGTATTTGCAAATACAGGAGCTATATCTAAATTAAAAAACTTGAAATGATATAGAAAAATATATGTATATATTGCAGAAAGAACTCCATGAAGCAATTTACCTAAAATATATGGCTTTGCAGATATTTTTTCTTTTGAAATTACACTTAGTACTTGTAGCATTACAGATAGTCCACCAAAGCCTAAAAGAAAGCTACATATAATTACATTAACTGATATTGATTTGTTTGGAATCAGACTTATTTGTTTTATTCCATTTGTAAGTTCTATAATTCCAGTAATTATTCCGTGATATGTAGGAAGAATTTATATTAAAATTTTTAAAGAATGGTTCGAATAATATAGAAAAAGTGTTTAATATTTGAGATTCCTTTAATATAGAAACTATAACTGAAAAGATAGTAACAAATCCTCCAATCATAATAATTGTGTTAATAGAATTCATGATTGATGTAGCTAAAATTTCACCTAAATTATTTAGATTAGCTTTTTTATTATTTTTTTCAGGCTGGCTTAACAAATTACTATTATTAGAATAATTGCTTTTCTTGCCATTTTTCCACCATCTAAATAAAAATCCAACACTAAGACAAGCTAAAATATGTGTTATAAATAGTAAAATCCCAGTTCTTGTGTCTCCTAAAAAACTTATTCCAACTGTTGAAATAATAAATAATGGACCAGAGTTATTAGTAAAAGCGATTAATCTTTCACATTCTATATCAGAACAAATTCCTTCTTTTTTAAAATCTGAAACTATTTTTGCACCAGTTGGATATCCACTTATAATTCCCATAATAAGAGCAAAAGAAGCTGCTCCAGGAACATTGAAAATTGGTCTCATAATTGGATTAAATAACTTGCCCAAAATTTTAATTATATCAGTGTATTTTAATAATTCAACAGCAATAAAGAATGGTAATAAAGAAGGAAGAACAGAGGTTGCCCATAGTTCTAATCCTGATTTTGTGGCAGTAAGATTTGTTTTTGAAAATATTATAAGACAGATTGTGAAAACGCAAAAGATAAAAGGAATAATTACTTTTTTTATATTTATAATGAAAAATTTCATAAAATATCACCAGTTAATTTTATGAAATTTTAACTGGTGATATGTGTTTTTTCTAATATATGAAATAATTTTATTCTAATGTTATTTAAAATATTGAGTATAATATAAATAAACTTGCTGAAAGAGATGAAACTAAGGATACAACTGTTATTTGTGTATTTATTGAAGGACCAGCAGTGTCTTTAAATGGATCACCTATTGTGTCTCCTATAACTGCTGCTTTGTGAGCTTCAGATCCCTTTCCACCAAAGTTCCCAGCTTCAATATATTTTTTTGCATTATCCCATAAACCACCACTATTGCTCATAAGCATTGCAAGAAGTAATCCGAGATAATATATTTCCAGCAAGAAATCCACCAATTGCTGAAACTCCACCAATAAATCCAACAATAAGTGGAGATATAATTGCAATTAAACCAGCAGGTAAGAGTTCTTTTATTGCACCAAATGTTGCTATATCTATACATTTATTATATTCAGGTTCAACGGTTCCCTCTTTTAATCCTTTGATTTCTCTAAATTGACGATGTATTTCTGTTACTAATTTTTGAGAATTATTATTAACTCCCAATATTAATATTGCACAAAATACTGCTGGAATACTTACTCCAACAAGACTTCCGAAAAAAACATTTGGGTTCATTAAGTCAAATCCAATTGATGTACCAATAGAACTTGTAACTATTTCTGCAAAAGCTGCAAGAAGAGAAATAACTGTTAATCCAGCAGCACCTATGGCAAATCCCTTTGTGATTGCTTTACTTGTATTACCAGCAGAATCTAATTCATCTGCTATTTTTAATGAATCATCCCCAAGATTAGCCATTTCTGCAAGCCCTCTTGCATTATCAACAATAGGACCATATGCATCATTAGAAATTATCATACCAACTATTGATAACATCCCAATTGCAGACATGGATATTCCAAGCATTGCATATCCATCACCTATTGGTTCACAAATTTTATATGATAGTAAAGCAGCAAGACCAATTCCAATTAATGCTGGAAGAGAGCTTAAAAGTCCATAAGAAAAACCTGATAAAATTGTAAAAGCAGGACCTTTTTGTGAACTTTTCGCAACTTTTATAACAGGCATTTTATCATCACCTGTAAAATAATTACTTGTTAATCCAATTATAATACCAATTAACATTCCAATAATAGATGCTAACCAGATTCTGATATTAAAATCGCATAAGAGTGTTGCAATAAGTGTAAGAGTGGCAAATAATATACATGTTAGATATGTTCCATTATTTAATGCATGAGAGGGTGTTCCCTTTTTGTTTATATGAGAGCAAAGGACACCTATAATAGAAGCAAATAAACCTATAGAGCAGAATGAAAATAACATATTTATTTCACCTAATGGAAGTGCAATTACAAGAGTAGCGGCAATTGCTGCTATATTAGAGTCAAATAAATCTGCTCCCATTCCTGCAACATCCCCAACATTATCCCCAACATTATCAGCAATAACTGCCGGATTTCTTGGGTCATCTTCTGGTATTCCAAGTTCAACTTTACCGTGTTAAATCAGCGGCAATATCAGCTGTTTTTGTGAAAATACCGACCACCTGCTTTTGCAAACAATGCAAGAGAACTTGCTCCAAAACTAAAAGCAAGTACTATATTAGGATTTCCAGTTAATAAATATATGGTTGCAGCTCCTAAAAGAGATGTGCCAACTACTGCCATTCCCATTACTGCACCGCCACGGAAACCAGCCATAAATGATTTTTCTATTCCTTGTTTAGTTGCTGTTGCAGTTTTTATATTTGCTATTGTTGCTATACTTATACCAATAAAACCTGCTAAACCTGAAAGAGCTGAACCCAAAATGTATGCAATAACAAGATATACATTTAATAAGATGTTTTCAGATTTCCATATAGGTGTTGGGAAAAAAAGAAAAATAAATAATGAGACAATTAAAGCAAAAATAGAGAGTATAGTATATTCTCTTTTTAAAAATGTAAAAGAACCATTTCTTATAAGTTTTCCAATAGAATTTAGTTTTTTGTTTCCAGTGGGTAATTTTGATACCCAATAATAAAAATATGCTGCTACTATGAATGATAAAATAGAAACTAGAATTGAAACAATAGCCCAATTCATTTAAATCACTCCATTTCTTTTGTATACATATATAATATAAATAAATATATAAAAAGTCAACAAATTTGATAGAAAGCTTGTATAATATTTTTAAAAGACATATAATAAAAATGGTGAACGAAATATGAGAAAGATTTTTATGTTTTTAATATTATTTTTGGTTTTTAGTACAAGTGTTTATTGCACTAATGTTACAGATGAAGTAAGTGAAAATGAGCAGATTCGGAAATCTCGAAAATAGTATTCAACAAAATGAGGTTAAAAATGAAGCAAATGATTATGAAAGTCCAATTCCAATAATTAGTGAGACAGAAAGAAATAGCTTTATATATGCAATTATTATTGTTGTTGCAGTTTCAATGTTGTTTGAGAATATATTAAAATATTTATTGGAATTAATAGAAAATAATAAAGAGAATAAGGAAAAAAAGAAGAAGTATATAAAAATTTTACTTGGTGTTCTTTTGTTATATGCAATTTTATTTATTTCTAGTTATTTTATATTTACATTTGGGTTTAAATATAGACAAGAACTTATATGGGCTTGCTTATTTGTAAGTTTTTGGATTGTAATATTGAGTACATTTTTAAAAATAAATCTATTTAGGAGGAAGAAAAAAGATGACAGCACATATAAACGCTAAAAAAGATGAAATTGCAACTACTGTAATAATGCCGGGAGATCCACTTCGTGCTAAATATATAGCAGAAAATTTTTTAAATAATTATTCATTAGTAAATAAAATAAGGGGTATATATGCATATACTGGAGAATATAAAGATAAAATAATAACAGTTATGGCATCACGGGATGGGGAATCCTAGTATGGGTATATATTCATATGAATTATATAAATTTTATGATGTAAATAATATTATAAGAATAGGTACAACAGGGGCTTATGAAGGCAAGGCAGATATACGTGATATTATTTTAGTTGATAAATCATATAGTGATTCAAATTATGCAAAAATTCAAAGTGGATTTGATGACAATATAATTATGGCAAGTGAAAATCTAAATAAAACAATATTTGAGACTGCTAAAGAAAATAATATTGAAACAAAAACTGGTACAATATATTCATCAGATGTTTTTTATAATCAAATTAAAAATGAAGAGTATAAAAAATATAATTGCATTGGTGTTGAAATGGAAAGCTTTGCATTATTTGCTAATTCTAAATTATTAAGCAAAAACGCAGCATGTATACTAACAGTTTCAAATATAATTAATAATGAAAAAAGTGAATTATCAGCAGAGGAAAGAGAAAGATCATTAAACAAAATGATTAAACTTGCATTAGAAAGTAGTAGACATATGGAATGATATTATGAATACAAAAAAGAGTACTTTTAAATTTTAAGTACTCTTTTTTGAAAAATAAAAGGGGATATTTTATTTACATATATATTACTAATTCTTTATGTCTTTTGTGTGAATAGAAAGTAAATTTATGGAGCTTCTCCTAAAGTAACTTCAATTTGCTTTTCTTGGCCATCTCGTACCACTGTTAATGTTATTTTATCACCAATGCTAAATTTATTTTTTTCTTCATTTAGTTCATCAGTTGTTTTTATTTCTATTCCATTTATTTTTGTAATAACATCACCATTTCTAATATCTGCTTTTTGTGCTGCTGAGAAATCTTCAACACTTCTTACATAAACACCTACAGGTAAATTATTTTCTTCTGCGGTTTTCTCATCTAAGTCTAAAGATGTAATACCTATATAAGGTCTTTTTACTTTGTTATATTGTATAAGTTGTGAATAAATATCTTTGGTAGAATTAATTGGAATTGCAAATCCCATTCCTTCAACACCAGTTCCTTGTATTTTCATTGTGTTAATTCCAATAACTTCGCCTTTACTATTTACTAAAGCACCACCACTGTTTCCTGAATTTATAGCTGCATCTGTTTGAATTAAGGTATATTTTTTTCCATCTGAGTCTGTTATTTCTCTGTTTAGTGCACTTACTACACCACAAGAAATACTATTTTGCATTCCTAATGGATTTCCAACAGCCATTGCAAATTCGCCTATTTGTACTGAACTAGAATCACCAAGAGTTGCAGGGGTAAGTCCTGTTTTTTCAATTTTTATAACAGCTAAATCGGTTTCTTCATCTGAACCAATAATTTTTGCTTCATATTCTGTTGTGTCATTATATAAATATACAATTACTTTATTTGCTTCTGAAACTTCATAAAACGAAGAATTTGATGAACTACTTATGATGTGGTTATTAGTTAAAATATATCCATCTTCACTAATTATTATTCCAGAACCTTCAGCTGTTGCAACAGATTGTGTATTGAAGAAAGAGTTAACTGTATAAGATACTCTAATTCCAACAATAGATGGTAATACCTTTTCAGCAACTCCAACAGCTGTGTCTGAATATTCAGATAAAGAAACTAAATTGGTATTTAAATTGCTACTTGAAGTGGTTGAAGAACTAGATGTACTTGTTACTTGTTCTAAATCATCTTCAATTAAATGATTTTTTATATATGGAACTTTAAAGCATATTCCTATTGTAAGTATTGCACCTAAAGCTCCTGCAATAAATGGTATTAATACACTTTTTATAAAACTATGTGAATTCTTAGGTGTATTATCTACTTTTTTGTAGGTATAAGTATTATTTTCATTTTCTTCCATAATTTCCTCCTAAAACCTTTTTAGTATAATATATAATTTAAACTTATAATACAACTATTTTGTGAAAAAAGTGTGAAAAATATGTAATTAAACATTAATACTTTTAATTTCTTACATTTTAATGGCGTATTAAAAATAGATAGATATGAATTTATGCTTTTATATTGAAAAATGTATAGATTAAATATATAATAATATTAAATTTATATATGAAGGGAATTTATAATGAATAAAAATGGAATAGCGTTAATAACACTTTGTATTACAATAGCTATACTTGTAATTGTTGCAGGGGTATTAGTATATACAGGATCTAATATTGTTTCATCTGCAAAACTTCAAACTTTAAACACAAATATGTTATTAATTCAAGCTAAAGTAAAAACAATTTCAGAAAAAGATACATTTAATGGTGGAGATGGTAGCCTGCTTGTTGGTGAGCCGATGGATTCAGCAGAATATGCTGGTATTATACAGAACCTAAAAAACAATAATGTAATTTTAGATGGAGAAAATTATTATATATGGGATAAGGAGATACTTGAGCAACAAGGATTAAATAAAGTAGAATTGCCAGAAGGAATTATATATTTGGTAAATTATGACACAGATGAAGTAATATATTCTGCAGGATATAAACATACAGATAGTAATATGTATTACAAATTGTCAGTTACTAAAGATTTAACTGTTAATGAGTAAAATAGGGTAGGATATGAAAGAAAAAGAGATAGAAAGATTAAATAAACTAAAAGAATATGAAAATAGTCTGTACGATACTGGTATTAATTTAATAGCAGGAATAGATGAAGCAGGGAGACGGTCCTCTTGCAGGACCGGTAGTAGTTGCTACTGTTATTCTACCTAAAGATTCTATGATTGAAGGGGTAAATGATTCTAAGAAGATTTCAGAGAAAAAAAGAGAAAGAATCTATGATGAAATAATAAAAGAAGCAGTTTGTTATGGAGTAAGTATAATAGATAATGAGACAATAGATGATATAAATATTTTAAATGCAACTAAATTTGGAGTAACAGAATCTATAAATAAATTGAAAATAAAACCAGATAGAATTTTAGTTGATGCTTTAGAAAATATAGATACATGCAAAATTCCATATACTTCAATAATAAAAGGGGATGCTAAATCATATAGTATAGCTGCTGCTTCGATAATTGCAAAAGTTACAAGAGATAGAATAATGTATGAAATGGATAAAGAATATCCTTGTTATGGATTTGCAAAACATAAAGGATATGGAACTAAAGCACATATTGAGGCAATACGGAAAGTATGGAATATGTAAAATACATAGAAAAAGTTTTGTTAAGAATTTTATATAGGAGAAAAAATGGAAACAATATATAATATACTTGAAACAATAATACCATTTAGTTTTATAGAGTATGATTTTATGAAAAATGCTTTAATTGCAATCTTACTTATATCACCAGTTTTTGCAATACTTGGAACAATGATTGTAAATAATAAAATGGCATTTTTTTCAGATGCATTAGGGCATTCTGCAATTTGCGGAATTGCAATAGGTATGATTTTTGGAATAAGTAATGTGAATATTTCTATGATAGTATTTGCAATAATATTTGCATGTGTTTTGAATTATGTTAGATATAAAACATATTATGGAGCAGACACTATTATTAGTGTTTTTTCTTCTGTAGCAATTGCAATAGGTCTTGCAATATTAGCCTATGTGCGGAAATTTTAACAAATATTCAAGTTATTTAGTTGGTGATATTTTAAGTATAACTAAAACAGAAATAATGTATTTGGTAATTTTCTTTATTATAATTTTTTTCATTTGGACTCTTATATATAATAAATTACATAGTATAAGTATAAGCAGTTCTATAGCTAAAAGTAGAGGAGTACATGTACAGCTTATAGAGAATATATTTGTAATATTAATATCTATAATAGTAATGCTATCAATAAGGTGGATTGGTATATTACTAATAAATTCACTACTAATTCTTCCAGCAGCAGCTAGTAGGAATATAGCTAAAAATACAAGGACATATCATTTATTTGCAATAATTTTTTCACTATTATCAGGAATTACAGGACTTATTGTCTCATACTATAATGGAATTCCAACAGGACCAATGATAGTTATAATTTCTGGAGTGATTTATTTTATAACATTTGTACTAAAAGGTAAAATAAAAGGATAAGCAAGTCTTATCCTATTTTTCCAACAATTTTATATGCTCTTTCAATATCTTTTTGTGTTGCAACTGGCACACCTTCTAATGGGTATTTAAACCCAAGTTTTTCCCATTTGAATTTTCCCATATCATGATAAGCTAAAAATTCAAGTTTTTCTACTGTTTTTAAGCTTGATATAAATGATTTAAGTTTAAGCAAATCATTTTCGTCATCTGTAATTCCAGGAACAATAACTTGTCTTATCCACATTGGAATATTGTTATTGCTTAAGTATTTTGCAAAATCTAATGTGTTTTTGTTTGACATTCCAGTTAAATTTTTGCATTTTTCTTCATTAATATGTTTTATGTCTAGTAATACAAGATCTGTATATGATAATAATTCTTCTATTGTTTTATCTATTTTCAAGCTTCCAGCAGTGTCAAGAGCAGTATGAATTTTTTCCTCACGCAATTTTTTAAATAAATTAGATACAAATTTTGCTTGTAGTAGTGGCTCACCGCCAGAAACAGTAACTCCACCACCATATGGTGTTATATATGGTATATATTTTTTTATCTCAGATATTAGATGATCTAGTTCTTCTATATTACCTGAATTTAATGCCCATGTGTCTCTATTATGACAATATTTGCATTTTAATGGGCAACCTTGCATGAAAATTACATATCTAATTCCAGGTCCATCAACTGTTCCAAATGACTCAATTGAATGTATATTTGCATGTGTTTCTGAATCATTATATATCATAATGTTTTCCTTCTTTCTATTAAATAATATAAGGCAGAGAAAAGTAGTATACTAATAAATCTCTGCCTTTATATAATATTATTAATTTATACTCTTTCATGTATTGTTCTATTTATTACGTCTAATTGTTGCTCCCTAGTTAATTTTACAAAGTTTACTGCATATCCTGAAACTCTTATTGTAAGTTGAGGATATTTTTCTGGATGGTCCATAGCATCTAATAATAATTGTCTATCAAATACATTTACATTTATATGATGACTATTTTGTGCAAAATATCCATCTAAAAGAGATGTTAAATTTTCAATTCTTGTTTCCATAGTTTTTCCAAGAGCACCTGGAACTATTGAGAAAGTATATGAAATACCATCTTCAGAGTAAGCATATGGTAATTTTGCTATTGTGTTTAAAACTGCTAAGGCTCCATGTGTGTCTCTTCCATGTAGTGGGTTTGCACCTGGTCCAAATGGTGCTCCTTTTGGTCTACCATCTGGAGTTGTACCAGTATTTTTTCCATAAACAACATTTGATGTTATTGTAAGAATTGATAATGTTATTTTAGAGTTTCTGTAAGTTTTTTGTTTTTTTAGTTTACCCATGAAGTTTTTAACAATAGAAACAGCAATATCATCAACCCTATCATCATCATTACCATATTTAGGGTAGTCTCCTTCAACTTTGTAATCTACTGCTAGTCCAGTTTCATCTCTTATAACTTTTACTTTAGCATATTTAATTGCTGAAAGAGAATCTGCAACTACAGAAAGACCAGCAATACCACAAGCCATTGTTCTTAAGATATCTTTATCATGTAGAGCCATTTCAATTTTTTCATATGCATATTTATCATGCATATAATGAATAATGTTTAGGGCGTTTACATATACTTTTGCAACCCATTCTAATATATTATCAAATTTTGCCATAACTTCATCATAATTTAAATATTCAGATGTTATAGGTTCAAATCTAGGTGAAACTTGTTTACCTGTTAATTCATCTCTACCACCATTGATTGCATATAGTAAAGATTTTGCTAAATTACATCTAGCACCAAAGAATTGCATTTGCTTTCCAAGTCTCATTGCAGATACACAACAAGCGATTCCAT
>CALWZV010000028.1 GCA_944386115.1 uncultured Clostridia bacterium | reverse complement strand
CTTGATTTTCAAATAAAATAATTTCATTCTTTTTTTCGTTCATAAGAACACATCCTTTATATAAAATTTAGTTCTTACAATTTTTATTTTTCCATATACTATCACTTTTATTACTATTTGAACTATTGTTTGTATTTTATAATATCTTCTATTCAATGTCAACTTAAATTTAATTTATTTTATATGATTTTTGGTTTGTATTATCAAAGTTTTGTGCAGTGAGAGATGGAAATAAATACAAAACATGCTTTCTCTATATATGCTATTTTTGTATAAATATGTATAAAAAATCAAAAAAATTATACATGTTTTGAAAATATGTATAATTTTTGACGTTTTTTCAATATATTATATGTAATAATTATTGTTCTTTTTTAGCATGTAATACCACTCTGTATTGGCTATTATCTGCACAAGCAGATAATGTAAGAATTTCATCAGTTGTTTATCTTCTGATATATACTTTATTATAAGCTTTATACAAAATTTCAAAGGCCTAGCTAAAAAGCTAGACCTTTGAAATTTAAGAAAAATCAACTAGTTCTATGCCATACCCTGCATCAAAATAATTCTGCAGGACAGGGATTTGTCTGCTGGTCAAAGACGAAAATGCTCGTTGCGATGTGCGGAGTTTTTTACTGACATCATCTATCAAAATGACATATCCGTCCTTGCTAGTTCCATTGAGAAGGAATTTTTCCAATTCTTCCTTTGAAAGTGCCACCCTCTTGATTATTCCTGTGTTTACTAAGATGTTATAAGAATTTAGCTCCTTCAAGATTCTCTCTCCCTTTTATTATTTCCACTATCTAGTGGATTGTATATATTATATCATATATTAAAACTATCTTCAAGTTATTTTATGTCATCATCATTCTAAATTAATCCTATCATCCAAATATCGTTCATTTATGTATTTATCCATGGCTTGTGTAACCCCTAACAATTCATTAGATTCCCCTATATAATTTGCTACATCCTTTACACTATAATGTGAATTTGCAGGGCAAAGCACTATACCTTTTGCCTGATTTCTTATATACAGCATAGCATCATGGTCATTTAAACCATTACCTATATATATACAATTAGATATGTTATACCTTTCTTTTAAAAGTTTATGCCATGAAGTTACAAAAAAGTTTTTGCTACTTCCATTATAAGAATTAGGCAATGGAACAATTGCTGAATCTGTATATTCGTACTCATCATCTATACTACAAGCTGCACTTTCTACTTTTTTTAAGTCTTTTTTATATTTTTTATTATAATCATTTATATACTTATTAAGTTCATTTTTTATTCTAACCATACTATTAACTGGAATAGGAGAAACTAAGTTAATTGCAACTTTTGCATTTCCTTTTTTTTCTAATAATGATAATTGTTCTAAAAATTTTTCCATGTCTTTTTCTTTAAATTCTAATTCGTTTTCACTTGTTAAAGTTCCTTCTAAATCTATAAATATTACAATCTTCTTTTCCATTATAATTAATTCTCCTTTAGTCATTTTCTTTTAACAATTTTTCTAATTCTTTTATCTTATCTCTTAATTCGGCTGCTTTTTCAAACTCCATTTCTTGAGCATATTTAAGCATTTCTTCTGTTAATTTATTTATAATGTCTAATATACTTTCTTCATTATTTAAGTCTACATCTTCTTTTACATCTGTAAGTATTGTTGCTTTTATAGAGTCACGTATTGATTTATTTATTGTTTTAGGAGTAATGTTATGTTTTTCATTATATTCCATTTGTATTTTTCTTCTTCTGTTTGTTTCACTTATTGCTTTTTCCATTGATTCTGTTAACTCATCAGCATACATAATGACCTTTCCATTTACATTCCTTGCAGCACGACCTATTGTCTGAATTAGTGATCTTTCTGAGCGCAAAAAGCCCTCTTTATCTGAATCAAGTATTGCTACTAAAGAAACCTCTGGTAAATCAAGCCCTTCTCTTAATAAATTTATTCCAACGAGAACATCAAATTCTCCGTAATCTTAAATTACGTATTATTTCCATTCTTTCTAAAGCTTTAGTATCTGAATGCATATATCTTACTTTTATTCCTATTTCCTTTAAATATTTTGTTAAATCTTCTGCTTGCTTTTTTGTTAGTGTTGTTACAAGTACTCTTTCTTTCTTTTCTTCTCTAATTTTAATTTGTTCTATTAAGTTGTCTATTTGATTTTGTACAGGTCTTACTTCTATTTCTGGATCTAATAATCCAGTTGGTCTTATTATTTGTTCAACTATACTTTCTGAATGTTCTTTCTCGTATTCTGCTGGAGTTGCACTTACAAATAAGCATTGATTTATTCTTTCTTCAAATTCATTAAATTTAAGTGGTCTATTATCATATGCAGATGGTAATCTAAATCCATAGTTTACTAATGAATCTTTCCTTGCTTTATCACCATTATACATGGCTCTTACTTGTGGTATAGTTGCATGAGATTCATCTATTATTAGCAAAAAATCTTTTGGGAAATAGTCAAATAATGTAAAAGGTGGACTTCCAGGTGGTCTTCCACTAATATGTCTTGAATAATTTTCAATTCCTTGACAAAATCCTGTTTCCCTTAGCATTTCTAAATCAAAATTTGTTCTTTCTTCAATTCTTTGGGCTTCTATTAATTTGTTTTTTGATTTAAAATATTTTACTCTTTCTTCTAATTCTTCTTCTATTGTCTTAATTGCTCTGTCCCTTTTATCTTCTGTTGTAACATAATGTGAATTGGGGAAAATCATAACATGATTCCTAATTCCTATAGTTTTACCAGTTAATGGATTTATCTCTGAAATCTTATCTATTTCATCTCCAAAAAATTCTATTCTTATAGCCCTTTCATTTGTGTCTGAAGGATAGATTTCAACAATATCTCCTTTAGCCCTAAATGTTCCTCTTTTAAAATCTATCTCATTTCTGCTATATTGCATGTTAACTAATTTTTTTAATATTTCATTTCTTTCTTTTATCATACCAGGTCTTAATGAAATTATAAGATTCTCGTAATCTATTGGATCACCCAAACCATAGATACAAGAAACAGAAGCGACAATTATTACATCTTTTGTTTCGAACAATGCTGCTGTTGCTGAATGTCTTAGTTTATCAATCTCATCATTAATTGATGCATCTTTTTCTATATATGTATCTGATGATGGAATATAGCTTTCTGGTTGATAATAATCATAATATGAGACAAAATACTCTACATTGTTCCCGTGGGAAAAATTCTTTGAATTCAGAATATAGCTGTCCAGCAAGTGTTTTATTATGTGCTAAAACAAGTGTTGGCTTTTGAACTTTTTGTATAATATTCGCCATCGTAAAAGTTTTTCCAGAACCTGTAACTCCTAGAAGCGTCTGGAATTTCTTGCCTTCTTTTATTCCATTACTTAATTTTTCAATTGCCTGTGGCTGGTCACCTGTCGGCTTATAATCTGATACTAATTTAAACATTTTTCCTCCTTGTGACCTTGCGTAAAATGAACACTATTAACCACAAAAATTCGTGTAAGAGGTAATTTTATGATAAGATTTTTGCTGTTTTGGGTAACACAAAGTAGCTTTACGCGAATTTGGTCACAAACTTTTTATATAATTTTATTTTATTTGCAATTTTTCATAACTATATTGTAATATCATTTCATATCTCATATTTATAACTCTCTTATAAAATTCTTTTCTTATTTCTGAAATAAAAGGTGTCTCATCAATAATGCTATAGATCTTTTGTATATTAATTTGAGGATACAAGCAGGATGCACAATCATAAATAGGTGCTATTCCTATTTTCTTTAAACTTTCGTTTATAAGGAATCCCCAATTACCATTATGCCTATCAAAATTGCCTACCAAACAGTCAGCTATAAACATTATTATATTTTTCGTCCATATATTCTCCTTATAAAATTAAATAGCGTTTAAATTTATTTATAATGTAAGTTTACCATTATTTCGAGAAAAATACAAGTTTTTATCTATGCACGAATTTTACAAGAATTAGGGTGCCAAGTTGTTTGCTTAGTTTTATTTAGTTATTTTTAGTAAATTAAACAACCTAAAACAGCTTTGAGATTGCTATTTAAAGCTGTTTTAGTGGTTCCTCATTATTCTAATACTAATGCATTCCTAGGACAAAAAGTTGAACATTTTCCACATTTTATACATTTATTATAATCAACTTTAGGAGCTTCAAAGTCTTTTTGTGATAAAGCTCCTACTGGGCAAACGTTTATTGCAGGACATTTGTGATTTTGAGGACAGTTTTCTATTATTATTTTTAAGTTCTTATTCATAATTTTATTACCTCCCAAAATTAAATTTATATATTTTCTAATTGTTTTATAAAACAATTTATATATTTTTCTTCATCTATAATAAATGAAGGGTGATATACTTCAATAATAAGATTATGTCCAATAATTAGTTTTCGTCATATTGCAAAATTTTGTTTTTTTGATTTGTATTGTTGAATAAAAAACATTCTTTCTCATGAGAATTTATTATTCCAATTGCTTGCAAATATGAATATATTATTGTTGTGCCTACAAACTTCATGCCTCTTTTTCTTAAATCTGATGAGATAGTATCTGATAGTTCTGATGAAGTTTTATTTGTTTCATAAATAATTTTGCCGTTTGTAAAACATTTTAAATAATTATAAAATGTTCCATATTCATTTTGTATATCCTTAAAAATTTTACTATTATTTATGGTAGACATTATTTTCAATTTATTTCTTATAATATTTCTGTCTTTTAATAATTGTTGTATCTTTTCATCATCATAGTTACAAATCTTTTCTAATTTGAAATCATCAAATGCTTTTCTTAGATTCTCTCTTTTATTCAGCACACATTCCCATGAAAGTCCAGCTTGAAATGATTCTAATACTAACATTTCAAATAGATATTTGTCATTAAAATTTTGTCTTCCCCATTCTTTATCATGATAATCTACATATAGCTTGTTTTTAAGATTACACCATTTACATCTTTTCATTTTATATTAAACTTCCTTTTATATATAATATCATAAATGTAATTAGTAAATCAAATAAAGTTTAGAATTAATAATTTCAGTAAGATTTAAATATTTTCTATTTAATAAAATCTTTAAATAATATATTTTTATATTAGTCTTAATATTTCAAATTATAATAAAGAAATCTCTTAATTTTCTATTAATTTTAATTCAGAAATGTTATAATATATTGGATAGATTTTATATATTAAAGGGGATTAATCATATGATTAAAAGAGAAGACAATCCAGAAATTTTAAATTCATTCTTAGATTATATTTCAACTATTTTAAATAAATCACCCAATACAATTAAAGAATATAATTATGATTTAAGCAATTTTTTAAAGTTTATTAAACTTCATTTTAACTTAACTGATGAAACAGAGTTTGAAAATATTATTATTTCTGACATAGATATAAATGTTTTAAAAAAAATAAAGCTAGATGATATTCATGCTTATTTATCTTATTTATATAATGTGCATAAAAGTAAAGCTGCTACACGTGCCAGAAAAGCTGCAAGCATCCGTACCTTTTTTAATTATTTAACAATTAAAGTTAATTTGCTTGAAATTAATCCAGCTCAAAATTTGGAAAGTCCAAAGCTTGATAAACGTATTCCAAAATATTTATCCTTGGAGGAAAGTCAGAAACTTCTTAATGTAGTTTCTGATGAAACCGATAGAAATGCCAAGAGAGATTATGCTATTTTAACCTTGTTTCTTAATTGTGGTTTGCGTCTTTCAGAATTAGTTAATATTAATATAAAATCAATAGATTTTAGTGAGCAAAAACTAAATGTGATTGGAAAAGGTAATAAAGAAAGAACTATTTATTTAAATAAAGCATGTATTTTAGCCATAAACGAATATTTAGATGTAAGACCTAGAGATAAAATAAAGTATGATTCAAGAGATGCTTTATTTTTAAGTGAAAGAAGAGAAAGAATTAGTAATAGAACTGTGCAGAGCATAGTAAAAAATGAATTGCAGAAAGCTGGGCTTGATACAAATAAATATTCTGTACATAAATTAAGACATACCGCAGCAACTTTAATGTATAAATATGGAGATGTTGATATTCGAGCATTACAAGAGCTTTTAGGGCATGAAAGTATTGCAACGACAGAAATATATACACACGTAGATAATAGCCAAGTACGTGATGCTGTAGAAGCAAATCCTTTATCTCAAGAAAAAATGAATAAATACTAACCCATAGACAAATATCTCTATGGGTTTTTTATTTATAATAATATAGGCTGAATTTGTTCCTTATCAAAAGCTTTTTCTATTGTTTCAGTAATATGAATTGCAGAAAAAACTAAGGAATTCGGTTTCGTTATAGGATTATCTTGCCTAAATGGTACAAAGTAAATGTTTTTTGTATTTAATAATTTTCCAATATTAGCCGCTGAACCGCTTAAACCATCATTTGTTGCTATTGCAATTACAACAGGTTTATTATTTCTTAAATGTGATTTAGCTGCTAGTACAACAGGTGTATCTAATATTCCATTGGCTAATTTTCCAGCAGTGTTTCCGAGTACATGGAGCAATTATAAGTATATCTATTAAATCCTTCGGGCCTAATGGTTCTACTTCTTCTATTTTGTGTAAAATCTTCTGACCTGTTATTTCTTCTATTTCATCAATAAAACTTTTTGCAGTTCCAAATTTTGTATTTGTATTATATGCATTGTTTGACATAATTGGTACAATTTTAGCTTCAGAATCTACTAATTTCTTTAACTCAAGTATACTACTTTTAAAATTACAAAATGATCCTGTCATTGCATATCCTATTCTCTTATTTTTAAGATTCATAAAAAAACATAACCTCCTTTACAACATATTAATATATTGTATGAGATTATGTTAAGTTCTGTTTGCTATATAATAAATTTATATATCGTGTCTGCTTAATATTTGTGCAGGCCTTTTTTTAATTACATGATGCACTGGTATTAATCCAACAAACAAATTAAAGATATATACTAAAACCACAGCACATAATATTGTTATTGGATTTATCATAAATGCTCTTGACATATATTCTACGCTAGACACAGCATTTAATATATATGCCATTAAAATAATGCCTGTTAAACTTGTTAATGTTGTTATTGCAATTATTTCACCCATAAACATTTTATAAATGTCTCTCTTTTTTACACCAATTGCTCTTAATATTCCAATTTCTTTTATTCTTGATAAGAATGATGATCTTGACATTAAAAACATTTCAATTAATGATATTATAATTATAATAATAGCAAATATTATAGTGTTTTTAACTTGTTCTTCTTTTGATTTTATATATTCCTCTTTAGAATTTTCATAACTGTCTATTATATTAAAATTGTTATTTTTAAATTCTTCAAGAATTAGTGATTTGTTATTTGTTGCAACCGCAAATCCTTGTTTTTGATTAATTAAATTATATTTTATTGTATTATTGTTTACCAAATAATAGTTTATGTTTTCAGGGCTACTATAATATCCTACAACCTTTAAATTAGTATCATTTACTTTTGTATCAATTGTTCTATTAAGTGGCATATTATATCTATTTGAAATATTTACTATTACTTCATAATCATTTTCTGGCATTTTACCTCTTTCAAGGACAATATTACTTTCAAATAATTTAAAATCATAAATATCTCTTGTGATTGTTTCTTGAGTTTCAGGCAGATAAATAACAGATGATTCTCCATTAGATTGTTCTATTAAGTTTATCATCATATTTTTGTTTACATATATTGATGGAGAATTCAAGTCAGTTAAGCCCACAATTGTAAGATTATTTATTTTGGTACCAACAGATAGTTTTTTATTTATAAAATCTTCAGGTGAATTTAAGCCAACTGTTTTAGCCCTGTTACTATCACCATTAATTATATTGTTTAGTACAAATTTATCTACTACTACTTCAAAATCATTTTCTGGCATTTTTCCATATACTATGTCTTTACTATTTAATAAACTAATACTTGCTATTGAAGCTGTAAAGTATTCATTTTGCATACTGCTCTGATAATATTCATCATATAAAAGCTCAAAATTAACTTGAGAATTTCCAGGTAACATGTAAGATATATTAGAATTATTTTCATAATTTAGAAATTCATCGACGCTTAATTGATTAATATCTACAAGTAAGTAATTAGGATTATATTTTATAAAATCTTCGTCTCTTACCTCTAATGTAGCAAATATCGAACTTATCGCATACATTATAAAAATTCCAGATAAAAGGAAACCCAAAAGTAAGAATTTTTTTAATACTGTGTAATCTAAAATTTTAGCAAATCCCTTTATAATAGTAGAAAATATATTATTTATTGAAGAATATTTTTTCTTAAAATTATTATCTATAACCTTATCAAAATTAAATTCATATTTATTTATTGTTTCTTTATTTATCTTTTTATAATGATCATCTATTATTTCAATGTTTGATGAATCATCAACTACCTGAAGTTTCTCATTTTTATAACTTTGTATGTATATATTGTCATTTTTTACAATAATATTTAATTTAATTTCTTCTTTATTTTCTGTGTATGTATTAATTTCTATGTTATTCTCAATTATTTTTTTACAATTTTTAAAATCTTTTAAATATATTTTGTTTTCTACTTGATAATCTAGATCATTTGCATGTTCATTAATATAATCGTTTTTTATTGTTCCATCCTGAATTTCTATTATTCTAGTTGCATAAAATTTTGCTAAATCCTCTTCATGAGTAACTAATATAACTAATTTTTCTTTAGAAATTGATTTTATTATGTTCATTATTTCTAAAGAATTTTTACTATCTAAATTTCCGAGTTGGTTCATCTGCTATAATTATGTCTGGTGACTTAACTATTGCCCTTGCTATTCCTACTCTTTGCCTTTCACCTCCAGATAATGCTGATGTAGGTCTATTTCTGAATCTATATATTCCTAATTTTTCTAGAATATAATTTACTCTTTTCTTTATTTCATTTTTATCTTTTATTCCAATCATTTTTAATACTAATGCCACATTTTGATAAACTGTCATATTATCTATTAATTTATAATCTTGGAATATGTATCCTATGTTTAAGTTTCTTATTTTATCCACTTTATTCGTTAATTTAGACGTAATTTTTTTATTGTTTATATATATTTTTCCACTCTTTACTTTATCAAGCCCACCTATAGCATTTAGTAGTGTAGTTTTCCCAGAACCACTTGGACCAAGAAGTGCAACCAATCCAGAGTCTTCTAATTTTAAAGAAACATTGTTTATAACATGTATTTCATTTCTTTTATGTCTATTAAAATATTTATTTACTTTTTTTATTTCTATCATGATTACACCTCCTCATTATATGTTTTTATTGTACTATTTCTAAATAACTGTCTTGCATATTTTAAACTTATAAAGAATGACATCAAAATCAATATTAAATATACAACAGCAAAGTCTGTAAATTTAAGATATTCTACAATTGTATTAAATAGTTCTATTCTTATTATATTATATTTATTTAAGACTAATAAAGCAATAAATCCAAAATATGCAATATTAGCATCTAAAAATAATTCAATTATAAGTAATTGTCTGGAAATTTTTTTATTTGCTCCAAGCATTCTTAGTGTTGAATAATATACATTCCTTGATTTCAATATGATTTTTATTACTAAATAAGATATGAAGAATAATGTTATAGATAAAACTAATGTTACAACAGTTCTAAAGACCTGCAAAATTCTATCTTCACCTGAATTTATTAATATATCTTTTATAGCTAATACATTTAAATTTAATGCCTCTAAATTTGATTTTGTTTCATTTATCAACTCAACATTATCTATTAATACTGCACTTTGATATGAAGGTTTATTAAACAAACTATTATAATCTTCAGTATTTACAAATACAGAACCATTTACAGAATCATAATTAGTTAAATCTAACAAAGATTCTAAAGTGTTTTTGTTATATGTCCTTGCAACTTTTAATTCAATTTCATCTTCATAATATATATTAGAAACTTCAATATTTATATTTTTATTTATAGCACTTCCATTTGAACATAAATCATTTAGATCTCTACTAACATATGCTTTGCCTTTTGGTACATTATCATTTGGAACTAGTGCAAAGTATGGATTATATGTTGTTGATTCATAATATTGGTCTTCAAATAAAATCTGTACTTTGCTATATGACTGGTTAATTTGAAATTGTAGTTTGTCTAAAATTAAATCACTAACATATATCTTGGATTGTGTGTAATTATAAGCAGAAGTTTCTACATATTTTATTCCTACTACTTTTATTGGAAAATCATAGTTTAGTTCTCTATTATAATTATCATTTAAATATAAATCAGATTCTAACAATTCATTTAATTTCTCTTTTATATAGTAATCATTGGTATTTCCTTCTATTACAACTTCATAGTCATTTTCTGGCATTCTTCCTACATCTAAATTACCATCAAAGTTATTTATACTATTAATTAAACCGATTTATATAAATATGATTTTCTGGATTTATGAAACTAACACTACTATCTAAAAGAACATCATTTTCTACAATATGTTTAACATTGTCAATATTTGCAATTTTTTCATAGTCCTCGTCCGTGAAGAAACTTTTATCATTTTTCTTTATTATAATTCTTTTTTCCTCTGTATTATAAAAAAATGGACAGTACCCTGAAATTTCTACTAAATGCTCTTGCTTTTTAAATGTTGCATATTCGCTAATTACGGAAATGGTTATAAATAAAAAAACACATGTTAATAAGAAAAATTTCATAAATATATTAAATGTATTTCTAACACCTAAGCGAATTTTATTAAAAAATGTTAAATTTTTATAATTTACTTCATTTAAAGTTATTTTTGAAGAATCAACAGATTTTATAATTTTATCTTCTACTATTTTACCATCATGCATTTTTATTTTTCTTGTTACAAACTTTTCAACTTGTTGATAATTATGTGTTACTATAATTACCAATTTATCTTTTGAAACTTCACTTAATAATTTTATAATTTCTTTTGCTGATTCTGTGTCCAAGTTACCGAGTTGGCTCATCAGCTATAATAATAGGTGTTTCTTTTGCTAGAGCTCTTGCAATTGCAACTCTTTGTTTTTGACCACCAGATAATTTAGAAACTTTAGTATTTCTGAAATTATATAAATCCACTTTTTTTATTAGTTCAAGTACTTTTTTCTTTATTTTTCTTTTTTTATAACCATTTAATAACAATACAAGTTCAATATTTTGATAAACTGTATAACTGTTTATTAAATTAAATGTTTGAAAGATATTACTTATATATTTTCTTCTAAAATTTTCAAAATCTTTTTCACTATAGTGGCTTGTTTCTTCCCCATTTATGTACATCTCGCCTTCTTCATATGTGTCTAAACCACTAATTACATTTAATAATGTAGATTTACCACTTCCAGATTCTCCTGTTATTGCAACAAATTCTCCAATTTTAAACTCCAAATTTACTTTAGAAAATCCAGCAGCAATTACACCTTTACTATAGTAAAATTTTGAAACATTTGAAAGTTTTAACATTGGTATCCCCCTTTATAGTTTGCTTATTTAATCGATTTTAAGCAATCTTTGGCTATCATTAATTCCTCATTTGTTGGAATTACCCAAACCTTTACTTTAGAATTACTATCTGATATTTCTTTTTCTTCCCCTTTTATATTGTTCTTTTCTTCATCTATATTAATACCCATAAAAGAAAGATTCTTGCATATTCCTCTTCTTACATCAATTTGGTTTTCACCAATTCCTCCAGTAAATACTACTACATCCACACCATTTAATTCTGCTGCATATCTTGCAATATATTGAGCAACAATACTATTAAATTTTTTTATAGCTATTTGTGCATCTTCATTTTTTGAAGATTGATTTTCTATCTCTCTAAAATCTGGTACTAGTTTAGAAATAGCTGCTAGTCCTGATTTTTTGTTTAATATATTTTCCATTTCATCAGGAGTTAGATTTTCTTTTTTCATAATATATGTAACAACAGATGGATCTAAATCTCCTGCTCTTGTTACCATGGCTATCCCTCCAAGTGGTGTAAGCCCCATACTTGTATCAACACATTTTCCATTCTGAATAGCACATAAACTTGCACCTTGCCCTAAATGACATGTTATAATTTTTAATTCTTCTATATTTTTATTCATAAGTTCTGCTACCCTATTTGCTACATAACTATGAGAAGTTCCATGTGCTCCATATTTACGTACTCTTAGTTTTTCATAATATTCATATGGGATTGGATAAATGTAATTCTCTTTAGGCATTGTTTGATGAAACGCTGTATCAAAAACTGCTACCATAGGTATGTTTTTCATGATTTCAATACATGCCTTTATTCCTAAAACTGCTGCTGGATTGTGCAAAGGAGCAAATGTTGCGCATTTTTCTATGTCTTCTACTACTTTTTCATCAATTAAAACTGATTTATCAAAAATTTCTCCACCATGCACTATTCTATGACCAACAGCATTGATCTCTTTTAGATTATTAATTACTCCATAATCTTTATTTAATATTTGATCAATTATTATTTTCAATGCTTCATCATGTGAATTAACCTTATGTTTTATTATCTGTTTACTTTCTTTTATTTTATGTGTTAAGAAAGATTCATCTTCACCAATTCTTTCAAAATTACCTTTACACATTACTTCTTCATTTTCCATATTTATTAATTGGTATTTTAAAGATGAACTTCCACAATTAAGTACTAAAATTTTCATTAGATTTCCTCCTAATATAATTGAATTTAAATTCAATAAAACATAAGCTTATATTATAAGCTTATGTTTTATTTACTATTTCCATTGTTTCTCTTGCAATCATTAGTTCTTCTTCTGTTGGAACAATCCATATTTTTACTTTAGAACCTGGTTTTGAAATTTCTCTTTCAACAGCCTTTACATTGTTTAAATCTGTATCCAATTCAACACCCATAAAACCTAAATAACTGCATATTTCTTTTCTTTCATCAGGTCCACGTTCTCCAGTCCCAGCAGTAAATGTTATAACATCTACACCATTCATTGTAACTGCATATTTTCCAATATATTGGGCAATTAAATAACAATATGTTTTTATAGCAAGTTCTGCTTGTTTATTTCCTTTTTCAATTTCTGCTAAGATATCTCTATTATCTGCTGAAATTCCAGACATTCCAAGTAATCCAGATTCCTTATTTAAAATTTTATTCATTTGCTCTGGTGTTAAATTCTCTTTTTCCATAATGTATGTAACAACTGATGGGTCTAAATCTCCTGATCTTGATCCCATTGGAATTCCTCCAAGTGGCGTAAGTCCCATGCTAGTATCAACACATTCTCCATTTTGAATAGCACACAAGCTTGCACCTTGCCCTAAATGACAATTTATGATTTTTAAATCTTTAATATCTTTTCCTAAAAGTTCTGCAATTCTTCTTGATACATATTTATGTGAAGTACCATGTGCTCCGTATTTTCTAATACCATATTTTTCATAATATTTATATGGTATTGGATATATGTAATGTTCTTTAGGCATTGTTTGATGAAATGCGGTATCAAAAACAACAACATTTGGTTTACCTGGAAGTTCCTTTTGACATGCTCGTATTCCTTGCAAATGTGCAGGGTTATGTAATGGTGCAAAGGTTATAGCATCTTCTATTCCTTTTATAACATCTTCATCTACTATAACAGATTTAGTAAATCTTTCTCCACCATGTACTATTCTATGTCCTATAGCAGATATTTCATCTAAGTCTTTAATAACTCCATGTTCATTATGTGTTAATTGTTCCATAACTATTTTTATTGCTTCATCATGATCTTTTACATTTTTCTCAATTTTATATTTTTCCCCATTTACTTTATGAGTTAAAAATGATCCTTCCATTCCTATTCTTTCATAATTACCTTTTGCCATGGTTGACTCATCTTCCATATTCATTAATTGATATTTTAAAGATGAACTCCCACAATTAATTACTAATATTTTCATAAAAATTTTCTCCCTCTTATAAATTTTGTGCTTGTACAGCCGTAATTGCTACTACTCCAACTATATCTTCTGATGAGCATCCTCTTGATAAATCATTTACTGGTTTTGCAATTCCTTGGCACAATGGTCCATAACTTTCGGCTTTTGCTAATCTTTGTACTAGTTTATATCCAATGTTTCCTGCATTTAAATCTGGAAATATTAGAGTATTTGCTTTACCAGCTACATTACTACCTGGAGCTTTAGATTTAGCTATTTCAGGAATTATAGCTGCATCAAGTTGTAATTCCCCATCTACTTCTAACTCTGGCATTTTTTCTTTTACAAGATTTGTAGCATTTATAACTTTTTCAGTTAATTCTGATTTTGCACTTCCATATGTAGAATATGAAAGCATAGCGATTTTTGATTTTTTGCCAACTAATTGTTCAAAACTTTTGCTTGAAGATATTGCAATTTCTGATAAGTTTTCTGCATCTGGATTTTCGTTTAAGCCACAATCAGAAAAAACAAAAACACCATTTTCTCCATATTCGCAATTTGGAACTACCATTACAAAAAATGCTGAAACTAATTTAGTTCCTGGTGCTGTTTTTAATATTTGCAATGCTGGTCTTAAAGTGTCTGCTGTTGAATGAATAGCACCTGATACTAACCCATCTGCTTCCTGCATTTTTACCATCATCATCCCAAAATAAGTTTCATCATGCATTAATTCTCTTGCTTTTTCTATTGTCATTCCTTTGGCTTTTCTTAGTTCATAAAATGAATTTGCATATTCATCGTATTTTTCAGATTTGCTTGGTTCTATTATTTCTGCATCATCTATTATAATACTATTTTCTTCTGCAATATGTTTAATCTTTTCTTCATTTCCTAATAATACAATCTTTGCAAATTTTTCTTTTGATATCTGTTCTGTAGCTTTTAAAACCCTTATATCTGTCGCTTCAGGTAAAACAATTTTTTTTATATTTGTTTTTGCTCTTTTTTTCATCTCTTCTATAAAAGACATAAAATATCCCTTCCCTTCTCAAATTTTAACACTAATATTATATATTTTTTTTTAGCAAAGCACAATGGAATTAGTCTATTTTTTTAAAAATAAATTGATTTTATTTATATTTGATTATATAATATTAATATATTTATGCGAGCATGCTGGAATTGGCAGACAGGCACGTTTGAGGGGCGTGTGTGAAATTACGTATGGGTTCAAGTCCCATTGCTCGCACCAATTTATTAATACAGTTTAAGAGGTAAATGTTTGGAATTAAATTATATTGTTAAAAGTAAAGAATATTCTACAGTTAGACAAATTATAAAAAATGAATTTAATATTTCTTCAAGGTTAGTTTCAAAATTAAAACTTAACAAAAAGATTCTATTAAATCAATCACCTATATATTTAGATAAAAAAATTTGTATAGGTGATTGCATTTCATGTAATTTAGATATAAATGAAGAAAGTAAAGGAATTATACCAACAAAAATGGATTTAAATATATTGTATGAAGATGATGCTTATATTGTTTTAACAAAACCTGTAAATATTCCAATTCATCCATCATATGAAAATTTTGAAAATTCTTTAGCAAATGGTGTAGAATATTATTTTAAAACTAACAATATAAAAAGAAAAATACATATTGTAAATAGATTAGATAAAAACACTTCTGGACTTGTTGTTATTGCTAAAAATGAATACATACAAGAAAATTTAGCAATACAAATGAAAAAAGAATATTTCGTAAAAAAATATATTGCAATTGTGGAACGGAATTCTAGAAGAAAAAGAAGGAATAATAGATAAGAAAATAGCTAGAAAGGAAAATAGTATTATAGAGAGATGTGTTTCAGATAATGGACAAGAAGCTATTACTCATTATAAAGTAATTAAAGAATTAAAAGATTACAGTATTTTAGATATAAGATTGAAAACAGGAAGAACGCATCAAATAAGAGTACACATGCAATATATTGGCCATCCAGTTTTAGGCGACTATTTGTATGGTTCTTCATCTAATTTAATTAAAGGACATGCTCTACATTGTTATAAATTAGAATTTATTCATCCAATCTCTAAACAGAAAGTGTCATATGAGAGTTATCCATTAAATTGGCCTTTCCCTCAATAAGTTATTTATACAAGTTGCTGAATAAGTCTTCTAACTTTTCTTCCATTTTTTCCATAGTTCCATTTTCAAATTTAATAACTTTTATATTTTTTGTTGCTTGTTCTACTTCATCTGCTATTTTTAAGTATTCATTTTGTTGCTTTATACTGCTTTCAACTTCAAATTTTTGGTATGAATGTTTTTCTCTTTTTAATCTTGTGCTATAACTGTTTTCATTTTCTAAATATAAGAAAATCATAAAAATATTAAAATTATCTAATTCATCTAACTTTTTTAATAAATCTTTATATGTATTTGTAAATGAATATTTCAAATATCCTAATCTTGAATAAACTTCATTCGTTATAAAAATACTATCTACTACAATATTTATATCTTTGCAATAACTCATGTAGTCTAATAATTTTTCATATTTTATTTTAATCTTTTCATGTCCTGATTCTGTTTTATCTTTAATACCACTTAATCTATATAAATCTGTGGAACTCATTTTTTCTCTTAAATAATTTGTGAATGTCGTTTTGCCGTACTCCTTGAGCTCCCAATACAATTATTAAATTGTCTTTCTTTTCCATTTATAACATCCCTTTTATTTTTAATTTTTATATTTTACATATTTACAAAATTAGGGTGAAAAATAATCACCCTAATTTTAATAATATAGTTTTAAACTTTTGTGTTCCAAAACCAGTCTAAACTATTGTCTAAGCTTTTTTTGTTTTTTAGCTTTGCTTCCATATCGTCTACCCATAAATAAGACAAAAAAGTAACTAAAACAAATAATAAATCGTATGTTATACATTTGTATAATGTTGTTATTACTTCAGCGTCTGTTGCAGGATTTAAAGATGATAATTGTACCATATGTAATACTAACATTATAACATATACTATTAGTATTATTTGTGGTATTAAACTTTTCTTTAGTTCCTTTCCTAAAAATATCAAAAGCACTGTTGCAAATAAAAATAATAGCAAATTAACAGGGTTTGCGATATTAATAGTAAAAATGTTATTACCCATTTTCTTCCTCCTTTTAGTATATTAAATATTAAAATATAATATTTCATTAGTATGGTAAATAGCTATCTCCTAGATATCTTGCATTTTCCTCTTCTTCTTTTTCTTCCTCTTTTTCTTCTTTTTTTTCTTCTTCTTTACTATTTACTTCAACAATATCATCACCTATTTGAATTTCTTTTGGATATACTGCAGTCGTATCTATCTTAACTATTTCATTATTATTTGTTCTTGAAATCATATCCACATCAGTTTTTCCAGTATATTTATCATAATGAACAATTAATTGAGTATCTTCCTGATTTGCCCTATTTATAACTACACCATCATAATATCTATCAGAATCTGTTTTTATTTCTTCCAAATCTCCTGCCTCTATTTTTCCATTCATTAATATTTCATCATCCAGATTAAGCCCATAAACTATTTCTTCAGATAGTTCATTATATTCTAAACCAGTTATTTCCTCATATCCATTGTTATTTTTTTGTACTACTGTATATAAATTATTTTTATCTCTTACAATATATAAGTCTGCTTCTGGATTAATATTTTTATTTAATATTCTTGAAAAAGTTTCTACATCTTCTATTTTTATAATACTTATTATATCATCAGAATTCTTATCTATACCATTAGAAATTTCTTCTTTATACATATAATCACTTTGTTTTTCTCTTTCATCTTTTGAAATTACATGCATATCATTTTTTTCTTTTTCTATATAGTTAGTTTCATCTAAATCATATTTTTCGCTTAGTCCTTGTTCATCTAATTGTTCCTTTATTTTATTTTTATAATCTTCTTCTAAAGAAATTTTTCTATCTTTTTCAATTCTTCCTATTATATTAATATCCTCATCTAATATTAAGTCAAAAGATTCTGAGCCATTTCTTACTTCTATAATATAGGATGTAGGTACCATAAAATTTTTACTTACTGGAATTCTTCCAGAATTCAAATTGCGTATATTTATATTAGTAGAATGATATTTTCCTTCTAGTTCTTTTTTTAATTGCAAAAGCTTTAGTTGCTGCTCCTTTATTTTTTCTTCATTACGTAATTTTTCTCTCAAATCATCTTTTTGATTTTCTTCCATTTTTCATACCACCCATTAAATTATATATTTAGTAAATAATATTTTCAAGATATTTTTAAAATATTTTAATTTATATCTTTTTCTTTTTGTTTTGCTATATTTCTTATTTTAGCTGTTTTTTTATAATAAAATATAAAGCAAGCTATTATAAATATTAAAATTAATACAATAAGAGTAATATGTGAATAATTTTCAAAAATATTTAGAATATTAACCCAATTTTCCCCTACCTTGTTTCCAATAACAATTAATACGGTGTTCCATATAGTAGAACCAGCAATTGTATAAATTAAAAATTTTAGCATAGGCATTTCGCTCATACCTGCAGGTATAGAAATTAAGCTTCTAACTATTGGTATAAATCTACAAAAAAACACAGTTTTATTTCCTTTTGTATCAAACCATTTATCTGCCTTATCTATATCTTCTGTCTTTATTCTTAAAATTTTGCCTAATTTACCTGAAACTAATTTTTTTAATCTTTCTTTATTAAGTATTTTCCCAACATAATATAATACAATAGCTCCAAGTAATGAACCTAATGTAGCAGCTACAATCATTAAAATCACATTTAATTCAGTATATGTAGTCATAAATCCACCAAATAATAAAACAACTTCTGATGGTATTGGCGGAAAAATATTTTCTATTGCAATAAGCAAAAACACACCTAAATACCCAAATTGTTCCATTATGGATAACATAAATTCTTGCATAAGTTCTCCTTTTATAATCCGATTTATTTTTCAAAAATATTATACTATAAAAAAATTTTTTTTTTTTTTTTTGTTCGGAATTTATTTAAAATTATACAATATACATAATAGCAGTACAAGCACATTGCTGTACAACCGTGAAGACG
>CALWZV010000027.1 GCA_944386115.1 uncultured Clostridia bacterium | reverse complement strand
AAAATAAAAATTATAGCAAAAATTATAATAATAATATTACTAAATACTTTATTGTCTATAATATTTAAGTAATTAGCTATATCTATAAACCATTTATCTGAAGATAATAAGCTTCCTTGTGCTTCTTGTCCTCTATAACTTAAAAAAATGTGTGATATTGCATATGGAAAGATTATAAGTGATATTATTCCTGATATTATTAAACAAATTGTATATCTTAATGCAGCTTTATAATTCTTGTTTTTTATATACTTAAACATATATATAATATATAATCCAACTAAAAAAATTATATAATAATAATGTGTTAGAAAACCTATTACAACAGCAATTCCCATTATACTAAGTTCTTTTAAGTTAAGAACCTCTTCATCGTAATTCTTAATATGCAGATATGTTATAATCAAAATGTTTAAACTTGCTAATTCATACATTCTTATATACATTGTTGTTTCTAATGCAGCAGGTATAAGTCCTACTATAAAGCAAGTAAATAATGCTAATTTCTCATTTTTTAGTATTTCTTTTGATATTAAATACACAAATATTATCTCAAAAATGAATATTATAATATTTAAGATAAGACCTGTCCATTTAGAAAAAGAATCAATTGTGAAACTCGCTGCTATTCTGAGTAATAAGTAATATATTGGAGGGTGCACATCATCTCTTTGATTTTCATACACTTGTGAAAAATCATATTTTTCATCTTTGTTTATTTCTAAATAATCACTATAATATTCTTTTGTGTGCCAATTATTAAAAAAATCTTCATTATCTGCGATGTTTAATTTGTCGTAATTCATAAGTCCATATGAATAAGCTTCATCCATATGAAAATATGTTTTTTTATTTCCTACATATACTCTTGCTATAATTTGTATAATTATAATAATCATTAATATCAAAACAGTTGTTTTTTTGTTTAATCTCATATTGATTATCCTCATTTCTCTCTTTTATTTCATTATATTCATCAACTAAATATAATGGTCTATTTTTTGTCTCATTAAATATTCTTCCTAAATATTCTCCAAGAATTCCTATTAAAATTACTTGTAATCCTCCGAAAAATAGTACTAATAATATTATTGCCTGAAATGCTTGTATTGCAACATTTAAACTTATTGATTTTACTATAACATATATAAAATATATTAAAAGTATAGCAAATATTGGTATAGCTATATAGCTTGCCCACCTTAATGGAGATATACTAAGAGATGTTATACCATCTATTGCTAAATTTATGAGCTTTTTATAGTTCCATTTTGTTTTACCTGCTATTCTTTTTTCTCTGTCAAATAATACTGCTTTTTTCTTGTACCCAATCCAATTAAATATGCTTTTAGAGCATCTTCCATTTTCTCTTAATTTACATATTGCATTAACACATCTTCTATCTAACAATCTAAAATCTCCTGTGTCTTTTTGTATTGGTACATTTGTAAATTTTTGAAGAATTTTATAATACATTTTAGAAGTCCACTTTTTTAAAAAGGTTTCTCCATCTCTAGTTCTTCTTTGTGCATATACATCATCATATCCCGCTTCCCAATATTCTATTAGTTCTGGTATTAATTCTGGTGGATCTTGTAAATCAGCATCCATAATTATAACTGCATCATCATTCGAATAGTCTAAACCTGCTATTATTGCAGTTTCTTTTCCAAAATTACGTGAAAAACTAATATAGTTAAAAGTTTTATCATTTTCCCTTATATCTTTTATTATCTCTAAACTACTGTCACTACTTCCATCATTTATGAATAATACTTTAATTTTATAATTTTTTATGTTTTTTATAATTTCCACTAATCTTTTCTTTAAGAATGGCAATGACTCTTCCTCATTATATATTGGAATAATAATACATATACTTTTCATAAAAATAACCTCCATTTGTTTGAAGTTTAACAAATAAAGGTTAATTTTAAAGCTTATAAATAGTTAAGATTTAGTAAATATTATTTTAAGATTTCTATTGTTTCTTTAGTTATTTTCTTTTTATCAAATTTGTTTATTATAAATATCACTATTCCTGTTATTATAAATGTTACTAAATATACAATTGCACTTATTTCCCATTTTCCAACTGATATATTGGCTCCTGCAAGTGTAGATGAAATTACTGATGGAAACCTTACAAATGTTGATATTAATATAAATCTAATTGGCTTTATTGGCAATAAACCACCTAAATACACTATTAAGTCTTTTGGAGTTCCTGGTATGAAAAATAATATACAAACCAAAATTTCTATTGTTTTAGTCTTTTTAAATAATTTACTATTTTCTATTTTATCAATTCTTTTTTTATCAAAAAAATTGTAAATAAAACTTTTTCCATATTTTTTTACCAATAATACAATTATTGTTGTTGTTATAAATACAGATATTGTTATAAATAAAGTTCCACCGAACTGTTCCATAGCACATGCCAGCTAATATTTCTAGTGGCTCTCCTGGAATTATTACTAACAATATTTGTGCTATTTGTAAGCCGAATAGCATCAAAACGCCAGTAAATCCCATACCTTCTATCTTATTTTTAAAAGCAATTTGACCTTCGCTTGTTGATAGCTGTGAAATAAATGGTAATAAGTTAAATGCTAATATAATGACTATTATTACTACTAATATTATTAATAATATTTTAAAATTTTTCATTTTTATTTTACTATTCATATATGTTCCTTTTATTTTACAAATAATATTTTCTCAGATTTATATTGTTTTATAATATATGCAAATATAATTATTATATAGATAATTGTAGATGCAAACATTAAAAATATATTTAAAAAATTAATTATTCCATTACTTACATCTGTAAAAACAACAGTAAAATTCAAAAATGGTATTACAGATAATAATGGTGTTGCATTTATTCCCATCATAAATACAATCATTCCTGGGAAAAATGAAATAAATGTTAATGGTGTTAATGCACTTTGAGCTTCTTTAAATGTTTTAGATGTACTTGCAATAGAAATACATAGCCCACTAACAAAGAAAGAATAGATTACTATTACAGCAATTGCAAATATTATAGTAATTGGGTCATACATGATATCAATTCCTTCATATATTGTAAATGAATTCTGGGCAATAATTAATGCTATAATTGCTAGTATTAAACTCAATATACCAGTAATGATTGAAGAAACTGTTACTCCTAAAAATTTTCCTATAATTATATCTTTATTTTTTATTGGAAATGTTAATAGTGTTTCTAATGTACCCCTTTCTCTTTCCCCTGCAGTTGTATCTGTTGCTGGATATGTTGCTGACACTGCTATTGCCATTACAATAAATAAGAATGCATAATTCTTAATATATTCTGCAAAGAAATAGTCTTCTTCTATCATATTTTCTTCTATAGTTATAATATTTATAGCTTCATTTGGATCAACATTATTTTCTTGTAAGTAATTTTGTTGTAGATATTGTTTGTATATATTAAAAAAGCTTTCCATTAAACTTGTTGCATATGTACTTGTTTCTGATCCATCTTTATTTATAATGTATTTGTTCCCATCTTTTGTTATATATAAGTTTATTTCATTTTCATTAAATTTTTGTTTTAATTCTTCTTCTGTTCCAGTTATTACTTCTATATTTATTTCATCTGCAATAACTCTTTCTTCTTCAGATAATTCATAACTAAATCCTATTTTATTGTATTCTTCTATATCAATATTAGCTTGCATTTCAAAAAATGCAGACATTCCAATTACTAATAATGGAATAAATATTGGAATGACAAGCATCATTGCAAGCGATTTTTTATCTCTAAATAACTCTCTTAGTTCTTTTTTTAAAATATTCCACAAATTATTCCTCATATGAAACCTCCCCTATTAATGCAAAAAATGAATCCCTAAGATTAGTGGTGTTTGTGATTCTTTTTATCTCATTTGGAGTTCCACTTTGTATTATAATTCCTTTATTTATCATAATAACTTTATCACAAATATTTTCAGCTTCTTCCATATAATGTGTAGAATATAGAATTGTTTTTTCATTTGATTTTTCTTTTTTTATAAATTCAAGTATAATTTGGCTTGATATAATATCTAATCCTGCTGTTGCTTCATCTAGAATATAATATTTTGGATTATGAATTAAACATCTTGATAAATTTACTTTTTGTGTTTGTCCAGTTGATAAATTACCTATTTTATTATATAAGAATTGTTCCATTTTTAAAGTTTCTACAATCTCTTTTATTCTAGATTCAATTTTATCTTTAGGAATATTATAAATTTCTGCACACATTTTTAGTAATTCATATGTTGTTAATGTATTATAAATTTTGGTATTACCAGATAGATATGCAATTTTTTGTTTTATTTCTATTTCATTATTATTAAAATCTAATCCATCAAAATTAATTTTACCACTAGTTGGTTCTAAAATTCCAGCAATCATTCTTAAAAGTGTTGTTTTTCCAGCACCATTTGGGCCTAATATTCCTACTATTTCTCCATTATTTGCATTAAAAGTTATATCTTTGTTTGCATAAAATTCCTCTTTTTCTTTCTTATTTTTATATCTTGTAAATTTTTTTGTTATATGTTCTACTTTAATCATTAAATTGCTCCTTATTTATTACTTTCTTGTTTTATATAATTCCATGTGTCTTTACACATATCCTCTATATTCTTTTTTGCTTCCCATGAAAGCTCTTCTTTAGCTTTTGTAGGGTCAGCAAAACACATTGCAATATCTCCAGGTCTTCTCTCTGCAAACTTATATGGAACTTTTACATTGTTTACTTTTTCAAATGTTTTTATTAAATCTAGAACAGAATATCCGGATTCCAGTCCCCAAATTGTAAATTTTTATACCATTTTCCCTTCTTGCTTTTTTTAGGGCCTTTATATGTCCTTGAGCAAGATCTACAACATGAATATAGTCTCTTACTCCGGTTCCATCTTTTGTATTGTAATCATTTCCAAATATATTCAAGTACTCATATTCGCCACTTGCAACTCGAGCTATATATGGCATTAAATTATTTGGTATTCCATTAGGATCTTCTCCTATCATTCCACTTTCATGAGCTCCTATTGGATTAAAATACCTTAATATTATAATACTAAATTTATTGTCAGACACATATAAATCGTTTAATATTTGCTCTATCATTAATTTTGTAGTTCCATATGGATTTGTAGTTGACAATGGAAATTCTTCTTTTATTGGTACAGTTTTAGGAATTCCATATACTGTTGCTGATGAACTAAATACCATTTTTTTGCAATCATATTTTTTCATTAATTTTAATAAAATTAATGTACCTGTAATATTATTATGATAATATTCTATTGGCTTTTTTACAGATTCTCCAACAGCTTTTAGTCCCGCAAAATGCATTACTTCATCAATTTCATTTTCTTTGAATATTTCTTCCATATTCTTTTCGTCTAATAAATCTACTTGATAAAATTTAAAATCTTTCCTAGAAATTTGTTTGATTTTTTCTATCATCTCTTTTTTACTATTTGATAAATTATCTACTATTATAATATCTTCATTATTTTTAAGTAGTTCTATACATGTATGGCTTCCTATATAACCAGTTCCACCTGTAACTAGTATTGACATAACATTCCTCCTTTAAATTTAACAATATATTTCATTATATATTCTATAATCTCTTAAAATTTTTCTAACATAATTATTCGTTTCTTTAAATGGAATATTTTCTATATCACTTCCATCTGCCTGTATTATACCATTTTCTATCCATTTTTGTACATTACCAGTTCCAGCATTATATGCTGCAAGTGCCAAATTTATATTATTATCGTAATCTTCTAGAAGATTTGTAAAATATTTTATGCCAAATAATATATTTGTCTCTGGATTGTATAGTTCTTCTATTGAAGTGTAATTGTATTCTAATTCATTTGCAACTTCTTTTGCTGTTTCTTCCATTATTTGCATTAGACCGATTGGCTCCGCTTTTTGAAATTACATTTTTATTAAAATTGCTCTCCGCTTTTATTATTGCATATACTAAATTGGAATCAACATTATATTCTTTAGAATATTTTTCTACATATTCTGAATAGTCTTTAGGATATATTTTTTTAATTATAATATTTGTTATTGTGTGTATTATAAATATTACAATACATATTATGCAAACTATAAGTAGAAATCTTTTCATTTTTTGCGCTCCTCTTTTGTTTTAATCATTTTTTGCACTATACCAATTGTCTCCTTCAGATATATCTACAACAAGTGGTACTTTTAATTTAATAACATTTTCCATGCATGATTTTAATATTTCTCTTACAATACCTTCTTCATTTTTTTCTGTTTCAATTAGTAGTTCATCATGTACTTGAACAATTATTTTTGATTTTAAATTTCTTTCTTTTAATTCCTTATAAACATTAATCATAGCTATTTTCATTATGTCTGCTGCTGTTCCTTGTATTGGTGTATTCATTGCAACTCTTGCTCCAAATTGTCTTACGGTATAGTTATTTGATTTTATCTCTGGAATGTATCTTCTTCTATTAAATAATGTATCAACATAACCATTTTCCTTTGCGCTTTCAACAATTTCATCCATAAAATCTTTAATTCCATTATATTTTTGTAAATATTGTTCAATATATAATTTTGCTTCTTTTCTAGAAACTCCAATTTGCTCAGCTAAACCGAAGTCACTAATTCCATATACAATTCCAAAGTTTACTGCTTTTGCTTTTGACCTCAATTCTTTTGATACATCTTCTATTGGTATATTAAATACTTTTGAAGCGGCTTGTTTATGAATATCTTCATTATTATTGAATGCATCTATCATGTTTTTATCACCTGAAATGTGTGCTAAAACTCTTAATTCTATTTGTGAATAATCAGCATCAACAAATATACTTTTTTCATTAGGTTTAAATACTTCTCTTAATTTTTTCCCAATATCCATTCTAGTTGGAATATTTTGAATATTTGGCTCAGTACTGCTTATTCTTCCTGTTGATGTAACTGTTTGGTGAAAATAAGAGTGAATCCTTCCTGTTTTTTTGTTAATATATGGTATTAAACCTTGTGCATATGTTGAATTTAATTTAGACAAAGCTCTATATTCAAGTATTGGTTCTATTATTTCATGTTCTTTTTTTAATTTTTCTAATACATCTACATCTGTTGAGTATCCATTCTTTGTTTTCTTATATACTGGAAGTTTTAACTTTTCAAATAACATTTCTCCTAGTTGTTTAGGAGAATTTATGTTAAATTCTATTCCTGCAATTTCATATATTTTAGATGTTATTTCTTCTATCCTATCTTGTAATGTTTTTCCATATTCTAGTAATTCATTTTTATCTATATATATACCAGTATATTGCATATCTGCTAATACTTCTGATAATGGCATTTCTATTTTTTCAAATAATTCTAATTGATTTGTAACCTCTAATTGCTCTTTTAGTTTTTTATATAACTTATTTATACATATTGCATAAATACCATTTTTTATTTTTAAATCTTGATCTAATTTATTTTCAAATAAATTTATTTGATTCTCTTCATTTTTGCTATCTATATAATCATTTATATCAATTTTTAAATAATCTAAAGCAAGATTTTCTATCGAATAATTGGATGTAGAATTTAAAATATATCCTGCAATTTCAACATCAAACATTAGATTTCGCGGATTTATTCCTATTTGCTTTAATAATATATAGTGTTCTTTTAGTTTATAACTACATTTTAAGATCTCATCTGATTCAAATATTTTCTTTAATTCAATTGCTCCATTTTTTATATGATATATTTTTTCATTTAGATATACATTTATATTCGTAATCTCTTTTTTTATTATTAAATCCTCATTTTTATTTTCTTTAGTTTCCAAAAAATAAAACAATATTTTATTTTTTTGGATTTCATCTATTAATTTTTCTATTTCTTCTTTATTGTTAATTTCTTCTATTTCTATTTTTAAATTTTCTTTTATTTTATTATTTTTTTGACCTAAATTAAATCTTTCAATAAACCTATTGAATCTTAATTCTTGAAAAATTTCTAAAACCTTTTCGTCATTCCAAGTTTTAATTTGAAGATCATCTATATCAATATCTAGAGGAACTTTAACATCAATTGTTCCTAATGTTTTTGAAAGTTCTGCTAGTTCTTTATTTGTACTTAATTTTTCTAATAATGTTCCTTTTAAATCTGTATTTCCTTCTTCGATTTTCTTATACAAATTTTCTATGTTTTTATATTCTTTTATAAGATTTAAAGCGGTCTTTTCTCCAACACCTGGTACACCTGGAATATTATCAGAAGTGTCTCCTTGCAATCCTTTTACATCAATTAATTGATTCGGATTTACACCATAAACTTCTATAATTTTTTCTTTGTTAAAGTCTTCAACTTCTGTTTTACCCATTTTTGTTCTAGGTATTCTAATTGTTATATTATCACTTGCAAGCTGAAAACTATCTCTATCTCCAGTTAATATTGTGACATCTAGCTTTTCCTTTTCTCCTTTTTTAGCTAAAGTTCCTAATATGTCATCAGCTTCGTATTTTTCCTTTTCAATTATTGCAATGTTCATCGCTTGTAATACTTCTTTTATTAATGGTAATTGTTGTGCTAATTCATCTGGCATTCCTTTTCTAGTCCCTTTATATTCACTATATAATTCATGCCTTTTTGTAGGAGATTTTAAGTCAAATGCAACTCCTATATAGTCTGGTTTTATATCTTCTTCTATTTTAAACATAATATTTAGAAATCCATATACTGCATTTGTGTATCTTCCATCTGATGTCATAAGCATTTTATTGTTCATTATTCCATAAAAGGCTCTATTTAATATACTATTCCCATCAATTAATACTAACTTTTTCAAATTACACTCTCCTTTTTGAATAATATTCTTAAATCATCTTCCATCATAATGTTCTTCAGTGTCTATTCCAATACCAGGATCATTAAATCTAAAAAATATCTGATCTTTTCCTTCAAATTCTTTATCATTAAACAGACGTAATAATGCCTTATCTCCATCAATTATATATTTTTTCCCTTCCATTTCAAAAATTAAACATCTTATATATCTTGTTGATTTTTCATCTTCACCTTCAATTTTCTTCCATATTTTTTTCCTTTTTTCAGGTCCATATTTTATGTCGACGATCTCTTTCATATATTCAAATATACCTTGAGAATCTATATCATATTTTTCAATTAAAACTTTTATTGCATTTCTTAAAAATACTATATCTTCTGGTTCTTCATCAATTTCTGATGATGTTTCTGATTTTATATCTTCATCTATCTTTTCAATAGAATATTTGCCTCTTTTATTATTAAATTGTTCTAATGCATTTTGAAATCTTTTATCAGTATCTTCCCATACTTTTATTCCCTCTGCCGTTAATCCTGTTTTCAATCTTGTAAGATCTTTTATATTATTAAAATCATCTAAATCTAGTGTAATACTATATTCTTTACCAGTCAACGCAACGAAATAATGTGTAAGTGCTTTATCCCATAAAATACATACATTGTATCCTTCCTTATTTTTTAATAATTCTTCAAGTGATGTTGCAAGATATCTAGAAAGCTCAAAACAAACCCTTCTATTATGTTGTTCTCTATTTTTTTCCCATTGTGGATCTGTTTCTCTTCCATACCAATCAGGTAATAAAAAAGTGTCATCTTCACTCTTCTTTATGTATGATATTAAGTTATCATCATATACATAATCTTTACATAATTTTTGATATAACAATAAAATTTTTTCTTCTGTGCTAAAAATAGATTTTTTCTCCAATTCATTAATCCATGTAGAAAGCTCCTCTGGTATATTCCATCCTACTTTATCATATACTATTTCTTCATCATCTATTTTATTATTATTTTTGTATTCACCATTAGGATTTAAAACAATTATATGTTTTCTTTGTGAATGTCTACTTAAAAGTTCATTGAAATTATATAGTTTTTTTATATCTGTTATCATATTACTATCCCCCATAATATGTATACTCATTCTCCGCTGGATTAAAAATAAAATCTTTTGCTAAATCTTCTTTTTTTACCAAGTTTATATCTTTTTTTATACTATCCATTAAATATGTTTTTCCTTCTATGTTAAAAATGAAACATCTTTCATATCTTTTTTCAATAGCGTCTTTTACTTCTTTCCATAATTTTTCAATTTCTATATCTTCGTGTTCAATTATTGACCTCATATATTCAAATATTCCTTGTGGATCTATATTATATGATTTTAATATTTTTAATATATTTTCAAAATAGTTAATTTGATTTGTATTTTTTCTTTTAAGTTTCTCTTTTTCTTCTTCTATTTCTAGTAATTCATCATTTCTATTTTTATTAAATTCATTAATTGCATTTTGCAATTTTCCTGTTTCATCTCTTAAAATTTTTATTCCTTTTATTGTTAATCCTAGCTTAAGTCTTGTAAGATCTTTTATACTATTAAAATCATCTAAATCTAAAATTACGCTATAATCTTTTCCTGTTAAACCTACTACATAATGTAAATTATCTATGTCCCCTACTATGCATGCTTCTTTTTCTTCATTATTTTCTATTAGTTCATTTATTGCTTTTGCATAGAATCTTGCAAATTCATAACATATTCTTCTGTTATGATTTTTTCTTTTTTGTGTCCATTTTTCATCAACAATTCTTCCATACCAATCCACAGCTATATATTTAATATTGTTTGGATCTGATGTATCTTTTCTAAAGAAAAACAATACATTTGCATCATAAATATAATTTAAGCAAATATATTCATATATTTTTAGTATTTTATCTTCAAAATTCATGTTTGCATTTTGTTTTAACAAATCTACAAACTTTTCTAGTTGTTCCTCCATCTCCCATTTTACTTTGTCATATTCAATCCAATTTTCTTTTAACCCTATATCTTTTTCTATAACTATTTTATAATCTTTGCCTATTGATTCGCAAATTTCGTTATAAAATTTTTTTATATATTTATTATCCACTTGTAAATCCTCCAATATTATTTGTTCTTCTTAAATATATCTTCATAATTATTTTCTTTATATTTGATGATTAAATTTTCGTCATTTTCTGTTATTTTTCCTTTATTTAATAAATTATAATAAACATTACAAGAAATTAGTTTTTTATAAATTTCTTTTATTTTTTCTTGTTTGATTCCAACATTTTTTAACAAATTGTATGCTTCATCTTCTTTTATTTTAAAAAATAATGCTTCATCTTTTAACTTTTCTCTAATTTCTAAATTAATTTCACAATTTTCTTTTTTGCCTTCAAGTGTTGCAATTTTCGCTTCATTCATAACATCAATAACTATAAATTCGTTCAATAGAAAATACCTCCTATATTTATTTTAAAAATCCATTTATAATCTCTTGTTCAGCCTCTTTTTCACTTAATCCCAATGACATTAATTTTATCAATTGCTCACCTGCAATTTTTCCAATTGCTGCTTCATGTATTAAGTTTGCTTCTAAATGGTTTGCAGTAATCTCTGGTATTGCTTGTACACATGCTTTATCTTTAATAATAGCATCACACTCAACATGTGCAAAACATTTAGTATTTCCTTCTATGTGTGATATAAATACTTGTTTTGATCTTTCTGTCGCAACAGATCTTGATGTAACATGTGTGCTTGAATCCTTTCCTGTTAATTCCAAAGAAAATTCTGTTTTAGCAAATTGTGATCCATGTGTCATTACCTTTTCGGTTATTACCAAATTTGTGTTATCATACAATACACCACTTGTTTTTCTTATTGTGGAATCTACCCCTTTTATTTGAACTGTGTCCATTTCCATTGATGAACCTGACTTCAAAGTTATTTCTGTAATAGGATTTAGTATTTTTTTTCCTTTTCCCTTTCCTTCACCATAATGTTTTTCTATATACTTTACTTTTGCCCCCTCTTCTAGAAAAAATCTGTGTATTCCATTATGTTCTGAATCTTTATGTTCATCATTATGTATTCCACAACCTGCAATTATAATAACATTGGAATTTTTCCCTATATAAAAGTCATTATATACAATATCTTTAATTCCACTTTCTGTAATAATTACAGGTATATGTACGATTTCAAATTTTGTATTTTCTTTTACAATAACATCAATTCCAGATTTTTCTTTTTTAGTTATAATATTAGTGTTAGGAGTTATATTTCTTTCAATACCTTTTCCATTTTTTCTAATATTATAAGCACCATTTATTTTACCTTCTATATCTGCTATTTCTTTTAATAAAGCTTCATCTATATTATCCATTTATTCCTCCTTGTATTTTGCAACATGTAGATTCAATTTGTAATGAATTTAACATTTCATCCTTTGTACCTTTTTTTTCTATTTTACCTTGCTTCATTAAAATAATTTCATCTGCAATATTTAGTATTCTTTCTTGATGTGAAATAATTATTGTGCTGCCTTTAGCCGTTTTTTGTACTTTTTCAAATACTTGAATTAGGCTTTGAAAGCTCCACAAATCAATTCCAGCTTCTGGTTCATCAAAAATTGCTAATTTAGGGTTTCTAACCATAATTGTTGCAATTTCTATTCGTTTTAATTCTCCACCAGATAAAGAATTATTAACTTCTCTATCTACATATTCCCTTGCACATAAACCAACCTGTGATAAAATATCACATGCATCTTTTTTACTAATTTCCTTTTTGTTTGAAATTCTCATTAAATCATAAACTGTTATTCCTTTAAATTTTACTGGTTGTTGAAAAGCAAAACCGAAACCTAATTTTGCCCTTTCATCAACTGTTTTGTTAGTTATATCTTTACCATTAAAAATAACTTTACCTTCATCTGGTTTTTCTATTCCCATAATTATTTTAGCAATAGTAGATTTTCCAGAACCATTTGGTCCTGTAATTACAATAAATTTATCTTTACTTATTTCTAAATTTACTTTATCTAAAATTTTCTTGTTATCTCTTGTAAAAGATATATTTTTTAGTTCTAACATATTTCCTCCTTATCCTAATGCTATATCTAGTACCATCATTAATACAAATCCTATTGCGACACCTATTGTTCCAATATCTGAATTAGTTTTTTCTTGAGATTCTGGAATTAGTTCTTCTACAACAACATATATCATAGCACCTGCTGCAAATGCCAAAACATATGATAGCATTGGTGTAACTAAATTGGTAAGCAGAATTGTTATACAAGTAGCAACAGGCTCTACAATTCCTGACAATGTACCATATACAAATGCTCTTCTTTTTGAAACCCCATGTGTTCGTAATGGCATAGATATTATTGCACCTTCTGGGAAATTTTGTATTGCAATTCCAATTGCTAAAGCCATTGCTCCAACTAACGTCATTCCAATACTGTTATTAATTGCCCCCGCAATTGTTACACCTACTGCCATTCCTTCAGGAATATTGTGTAAAGTTACTGCTAATACTAACATAGTTGTTTCTTTGAAAGATGAGTGTATTCCTTCTGGATTAGTATTGCTAACATGCAGATGCGGAATAATTTTGTCTAATAAAAGCAAAAACAAAATTCCAACAAGAAAGCCTATTGTTGCTGGAAGCCATGAAATTTTGTTTTGCATTTCCGCCATTTCAACTGACGGTATTAGCAAAGACCATATAGAAGCTGAAATCATAACTCCAGCCGCAAATCCAGATAATAATTTTTGGAGTGGCGGTTTTATTCTATCTTTTAGAAAGAAAACCATACCAGCTCCTAATGCAGTTCCTATAAAAGGAATCAAAATTATTATAAATACTTCCATTTTCTCTCCATTTTATCGTAATCTTCTTTTAAGCTTTTGTCTTATGTATATAATCGCTTATTAATCCTCCAATCAAATTGCCCACACATCCTACAAATATATATAAAGCGATATATACTATAGATGATATATCATAAAAAATAAACATTGTAGGAATAAATAATAATCCTGTTAAAAATGGAAGATACCATTTATACCCTTCTTTTAATGAATATACCATGCAAATTAGGAAACAATATGCACTGTTTATTGCAATTAGTCCTAAAAATACCATGTATATAGACATTATACTTGGATAAAATTTTGCAATTGTTGGAAATAAATTAAATATGAAAATTGTAATTAATGTTGTAACAATTATATTTTTTTCTTCTTGTTTCATATTATCACCTTTCTTTTGTTTTTTCGCATTTAATTTTAACATAATAATTACTTTTATTCAATCTATTTTATATTAATTCATATTTAATTTTGCCTTCAATAAAAGAATTAGTAGGCATTTTGCCTACTAAAGTATTAATCTAATATATTTAATCTTATTATATATTATCATCTCTTAATACATCAATAATATTTTCTCTTTTTACTTTTTTACTAGAATATATCATTGTAACAAATACAATTATATACACAGAAATTACTGAAATAATTATTGCATCCCATGGTAATACAAAAATAAACCTTACTGCATTAGAAAAACTTAAATTCAATAAAAAACATATAAAAATTCCAATAGGTAATCCATATAACAATGCTTTTGTTCCATAAAAGAAGCACTCTAAGTTAAGCATTTTTTTAAACTGTTTGTCTGTCATCCCAACTGATTTTAAATTTGCAAATTCTCTTCTTCTTAATAATATGTTAGTTGATATTGTATTAAATATGTTTGCAATTCCTATAGCAGAAATTAAGACTATGAATCCATATAAAAATATTTGTATTACCAGTTTTAAGTTATTTTGCATTTGCAATTGCTCAGAAATATTACTTACAAATAACTCTACATCTGGGAAATCATCTTGAATTTTTTCTATTTGTTCTACTACTTTATTAGATTCTTCAGTACTTATATAAAAAGCATTTGTTATTTCTTCTTCTAATCCTAAATTAGAAAGTAGATTTTCATTTCCAATTAATGTTACTGATATATTATATCCATCTTCTGGTAAAAGCTTAGGATATTGATTTGTTATTTTGGCTATATTTAATATAGTATTATCCTCAATTGTTATTGTTTCTATATTGTTTATTATTTCAGTTTCTATATTATATGATAAAAGTAAATTTAATTTATTTATTAATATTACTTGATTGTCATCTAGACTATTTATTCCTAATTCTTTAGTATATCTTTCAAATTCTACATCATCTAATTCAATTATATTCGTTCTTAAATTATATGTTTTAGAATCTTCATCATACATATAATATATGCCATTTGATTTTTCATCTATTATCTCTTTTAGATTTTTTGAAATTTTATTCTCTGGTATTTTGCTTTCAACATATACCCTCTTTTCATACACAAATTCATTTATTTCTGGTATTTTAGCAATTTCATTTACTATTTTTTCTTTTTCTTCTTTATTTTCACCATATACTGAACCACCTATATCAAAATCATAAGTAAAGTACATTGAGTCAAATCCTTTAGACATATAGTCAACAAATCCACTTACTGAAATAAACAGTACTATACTTATAATAAGTGATATTACAGTTGTTCTATATTTTTTTCTACTTCTTTTTAAATTTTTTAAAGCAAGATCTCCAGGAATTTTAAATAATTTCCTTACAAATTTAGGGGTTTTTAGCTTTTTAGGCTTAATTTTTATATCATCTACTTGTCTTATAGCCTCTATTGGTGTTATTTTACTAGCCCTTTTGGCAGGAATTAAAACTGATATATAAATTGTTAATGCTACAAGTAATGCTGCTATAATTATTGTCTCCCAAGAAATTGTTAATTGAATATGCCAATTTGTATTAGCAAATAATGGTATTAATAAATTATCCACAATTTTTAATGTAATTCCAATTCCTAATATTCCTAGTATTATTCCAATTGGTATTGCAATTAATCCTAAATATGCACCTTCATATAATACAGATTTTCTTATTTGTTTTTTGGTAGCACCTATTGAACCTAACATTCCAAATTGTTTTTTTCTTTCAGAAACAGATATTGCAAAACTGTTATATATTACAAGTATTGAACCTATAATTATTACAGTGATTAAAACGCCACATACGGAATATATCATTTGTGAGAATCCTAAATCATCACTCACTCCCATATACATAAGTATCCTTGTATTATATTTAATATTATATATTCTTTCTATATTATTTTCATCATATTTTATATCTTCATATAGTAGTAATTCATCTGCAATTTTTTCAGTGTCTTCATATAATTTTTCTGGATTTTTAGATATTATTCCTATATCAAAAAACTCTATATTATTAATCATTTCATTTGTTAATATAGTTATTCCAGCTGTATAATTGTCTGATTGACTTTCAAAACTTGGAGTACTAATTTTTCCCACTAGTTTAAAAGTTTTGCTCTTTGTAACTTCAAATTTTTCATTTGGTTCTTTTGGTTCAGATTTTAGTTCAAATCCATTCTCTGATATTCTTTTTCCAAATGAAAAAGTAATTTCATCACCTATTTTAGGTTCATTTTCACTACCATCAAAAAAAGTCTGACTTAATACAATTTCATTTTCATTCTCTGGCATTCTACCTTCTATTGGAATTGTCTCAACATTTTCCATACTTTCTTTATCATATCCATATATTCTTATAAACTCGTATCTAGTGTATGGATTCTGTGCCATTGATATTTCTGCCATTTTCATTGTCTTTGCAAATTTATCATTTGTTTCAATATTTTCTATATCCTCTTTTTTTACATTTTCAAATATAGCTTCCCATCGTCCATTTTGTGAAATTTCAACATCTAGCATGAATCTTTGAAATGTTGTTGCTAATGTTGCAACTGCAGTAATCATAGCTGCAGATATAATAATACCAATTATAGTTACAATTGTTCTTTTTTTGTTTAGCATAAGGTAACGATTTGTTAATTTTTTTAAAATATTCATTTTCATATCCTTTCTAAAGCCTAATTCTTGCTTTCGTCTTTTATAATTTTTCCATCATCAATTGTTATTACTCTATCTGCTTCAGATGCTAAATTCAAATCATGTGTTATCATTATTAAAGTTTGATTATATTTTTTGTTAGAATATTTAAGCAAGTGTAATATTTCTTGTGAATTTTTACTGTCTAAATTTCCGTGTTGGCTCATCTGCAAGTATAATTGCTGGTTCATTTATTAAACTTCTACCTATTGACACTCTTTGTTGCTGTCCTCCTGATAGTTGATTAGGCAGATGATTAATTCTATTTTCTAATCCTAATGTATTTACTATTTCATTTATCTTTTCTTTTTCAACCTTTTTTCCATCTAACAAAACTGGTAAAGAAATATTTTCTTCTACATTTAATATTGGTATTAGATTATAAAATTGATATATAAGCCCTATGTTCCTTCTTCTAAATATAGCTAGTTCATCATTTGTTAATGAATATATATCTGTTTCATTTATAAATACTTTTCCACTTGTTGGCTTATCTACTCCACCTAATATATGTAAAAGAGTAGATTTGCCGTGAACCAGAAGCTCCAATTATACTAACAAATTCTCCTTTATTAACAGAAAATGAGATATTATTTAATGCTTTAACCATTGTTTCTCCATTTCCATAATGTTTTGATAAGTTTTCAACTCTTAGAATTTCCATTTTTGATATCATTCCTTTCTTTTTTTATTAACCTTATTATATATTTTAAATTTCTATTTTTTAATGATTTTAATAATTATTTAAGATGTTTAATTAATTCTTAAGAACAAGGTTAAGCTTTTAATATGCAAAAAAACAGATATAAAATATCTGTTTTTTATCTAGAAATAAAAATTTAATTTGACTCAATATTATAAGATTACAAACTAATTACTTAATAATCCTATTTATTCTATAATAATTAATATACATAATTTCTTGGATTTTGTGCTGAACCATTTACTCTTACTTCAAAATGTAAATGGTTTCCAGTTGAATTACCTGTAGTTCCCATTTTCATTATTGCTTGTCCTCTTTTTACTGTATCTCCTTCATGCACCATTCTAGATCCAGGATATCCATGTGCATATAATGTTACAATTCCCCCACCATGGTCTATTATTATGTATTCTCCATAGCTCCTATATGTACCATTTGAATTCTTTAATGCAGTAGATGTTCTTACAACTCCATCATTTGCTGCTACAATTGTACTTCCACTACTTCCAGCTATATCCATTCCATCATGTCCTCTATATCCTCTAAATTCGCATGAAACATAATATACACCAGGTGCTGGCCACATCATCGTTCCACCAGTATATGGGCCATTATTACTTCCACTACTTGCCTGTCTAATTTGATTTTCAATAATTTTCCTATCTTCTTCAAATTCTTCTAATTCTTTTTGCAATTGTTTTTCTTCTTCTGATAGTTGACTAGCATATTGTTCTTTTACAGTTTTTGCATTTTCAAGTGCTATTTGTTTTGCTTCAATACTTCCTTTTTTCTCTTCTACAGTTTGCTTATTTGTTTCTAAATCAGTTTTCATGGTTTCTATTTTTTGTTTTGTATTCTCTAGATTTTCTAGTAAAGCTGTATCATATTCTGCAATTGTAGTTATAATATAATAATTTGATATGAATTCAGTTAAACTATCTGAACCTAGTAACACATCTAAAAATGATGTTTCTCCTGCTTCATATAATACAATTAGTCTTTGTTCTAAAGCTTCTTGCTGTTCCTGGCAATCAATTTCCGCTTGTTCTAATTCTTCAGTTGCATTTGCAATTGATGTGTCTAGTTCAGCGATTTCACTTTCTAATTCAGCTATTTCATTTTCATATCCGCTTATTTCTCCAATTAATGAATCAACTTCTTGCATGGTTGCTGACATTTGTTTTTCAACACTGTCTATTTCTTCTTTTTTTTCATCGATTTTCTTATTAATTTCATCCAATTCTGCTTCAGATGATGCATATGTAAAACAAGTGCTACTGAATATTATTACTAATACAATAAAAAGATAAAGTGTTTTTTTCATTTTTTTCCTCCGTTTTTAATTTTGTTTTAATAGAAATGTCATTGGATCTACACATTCCCCATTTACTCTTACTTCAAAATGTAAATGAGGGCCTGTTGACCATCCTGTTGAACCTGCTTTTATAACTGTATCCCCTTTTTTTACTTCTTGTCCTAATTCTGCAACTATTTCAGAAGCATGTGCATATACAGTGATTATGCCTCCTCCATGATCTATCATTACCATATAGCCATATGCATCTGTATATGTTGTTTTTATAACTACACCATCATTTGCTGCAATTATTCTTCCGCCTGTTGGCACTCCTATGTCTACACCAGAATGAAATCTCTGTACCTTAAATATTGGATGTAATCTCATTCCAAATGGTGATGTAATTGTTGTATATCCAGGTGCTGGCCATGCCATTATTCCACCTGAGTAATCTGAATCCATATTCAAATATGTTAACCTTAATATTTCTGATTCTATTTCTTTTATTTCATTGTTATATTGCTCAATTGTTGTTTGTAGTTCTTGTTCTTTTAAAGTTAATTGACTAACATATTTGTTTTTTACTGTTTTTAAATTAGCTAGCATTATTTCTGTTTCTTCTGAAGAATTTCTTGCTTCTTTTAATTGTTCTTGTTGGCTTTCTAATGTTTTTTTTCTAGTTTCAATACTAATTTTTTCTAATTCCACACTTTCTAGTAATTCATTATCATATTTTATAATTTCTGAA
>CALWZV010000026.1 GCA_944386115.1 uncultured Clostridia bacterium | reverse complement strand
AATTATGAATGCAAATTTGATTATACAAGACCTCTAAAAGAATTAAATCTAAAAAATGAAACTAGAGGCTTAATTGCTATGATTTGTTTAAATTATTGGTGTGAAACGGAAGAACAGAAAGATGCTTTTAGAGAACTTTTAAATAAAAATGAAAAACAATATCAAGAAGAATTAAGAAAAAAATATAATGCAGATGATATTTTTAAGAAAAAAGAATTTACTTCAAAAGTTGAAACAACAACTGAAACTATAGATACAAATATGTTACCGATTCAAGCAGAACGAGAGAATATTTTTAAAAGAGTATTTAATCGCATTATGAAAATTTTTCATATAAAATAAAAATACTACTTGAATTTTCTAAAATAATTTGGTAGTCTATATATAACTTGATTGATATTTGTATCAATCGTCAAGAGAGCCAAAAGAGTTGTAGATAACTACTTCGTTGGCACCAAAAAACAAATCCACAGCTTTGTTGCTGTGGGTTTGTTTTTTGAATAAAAATAATATATAAATATGAATAAAGAACTTGACAAAATCAAACAAGCGTTTTAGACTATATATAGTTATAAAAGAATTCGACATTATAGAAGAATATTTTTTGATGATCAAATATATGATGTGTATAACTTAATAATGGATATTATTATAATTATATCGATGATAGTATCTTGAAAGTGCTAAATAATGTGAGAGCTGTTAATTTGAATTAATTTTTAAGACAATATATAGTAGAAAGGAAGATTTAAAATGAACAAACTAAAAACAGGAATTATCTTAATAATATTAGGAAATATATTATATTTATCATATATTTTTTTTACAGGAAATGAAACAAGTTCATTTGGAGAATTTACTGAAGGACTATTACTAGGCTTATCAGTAGGTACTAATTTAATAGGAATAATATTATCAATTATTTATATGGTAAAAGATGAAAAATCAAAAAAATAAAACTTGGAGGTGGAAATATGTATAAAACAGTTGTTATAGAGTATTCGCCCAAAGCAGATAATATGGCACAAAAGATAGAAGAACAAGCAAATGAAATGTTATCAAATGGATATGAGCTAGTTACGATGTCAATCACTGGAACTGCTAAAGCAATTTTAGTATTTAAAAAGTAATTAAAAATAAGGATTTTTTATGATGAATAGTATTATAATATATGGTTTTCATTATGGGACAACAAAACAATATGCAGAAGAACTTTCAAAAAGAACTAATATAAAAGTAATTTCTTTTTATATTGTAAAATAATTACCATAGGAAATGAGAATATGCAGATGTGGTTTCTCCATTTCCTATATTTATTATAATCTATTTATAAGTAATAAGTTAAGAAAAATAACTAAAATTTTTTAATGGATGGTTAAAGAATGAAAATAAGTGATTTGAATCCAGAATATGATAAATTACAACAAGAATATGGAGCTAAAGAATTAACATCTATATATAATGGTGGTTGTACAAATAATCCAGATATTTGTTTGTAGTAAAAATTCCCCAGCTATACTGGGGAATTTTTACTACTTTTGAATAGAATCTATAATGTTGTTAAAGTTCCCTCTCCTTTGTTAAGCTTAATTGTATATCCATTTAAAGTATAATCTATAATGATAATAATTACTTGACCTTCATCAACAGATTCTTTTGCTAATTGTACTGTTGATGGAACGACACTTAAATCCATTTCTTTAATTAAAGAAAAACCAGCATCAGTTCTTAAATACTCAACATATTTTATTAAATCATCCTGAACTGAATCAGACTTGTATTCTACTGTTTTTGTTGTAATTCCATTTTTTATTCCAGTGTATACTGATGTAACTTTTCTTTTTTCTACTACAGATTTTATCGAGCTTATAGTATCATCCCCCAATGTATATTCTTCTACGTCTGAAAGATTTGAAAAACTTGAAATAAAAAAATATATAGTAAAACAGATAATAGCTGCTAGTGCAATTACACAACCTAATACAATTAGCACGATTTTTTTAGTACTCATATAATCACCCCCATAAATTTTATATTTTTGAGAACTTTAATATTGTCTATGAAACTTTTATTATTGATAGTATATATTAACCATAATGAAGTGTCAACAAATAAGCAAATATTTTAAATTCTAAATTTAATATAGATATTTTAAATATAAATTACCAAATCTAAAAAACAATAAAACATAAAACAAGGTTAATAATACTTGAAAAAACAACGAATAACATATATAATAATGTAGAAACTAAAGAAGAGGAGATAATTAGTGTTATTTGATATTTTACTTATAGTAATAGGTTTTATTTTCTTAGTTTTAGGGGCAGATGTGTTGGTAAAAGGCTGTAGTGATATTGCTAAAAAATTTCATATTCCAGAAGTTATAATTGGCCTTACTATAGTTGCAATAGGAACATCGATGCCAGAGATAATAATAACTATTGATTCAGCAATAGCAGGTCATGCGGACTTGATAATAGGAAATGCAATAGGAAGTAACTTATGTAATATATTACTAATACTTGGACTGATTAGTTTGATAAGGCCAGTAGAAATTGAGAATGAAACTAAAAGAATTCATATACCAGCAGCAATTATATCAACAATTTTAGTAATGATTATTGGAAATGGTTTACTAGGAACTGGTAAATTCATTATAACTAAAATAGAAGGTTTTATTCTATTAGGATTATCAATTATATATTTTAGTTTGCCAATAGTTACAGCAATAAAAGATATAAGAAAAACGCAATGTAAAGAAGAAACAGAAAACAACAAAATTAGTACTATAAAAGCAATAATTAATATAATTCTAGGTATCATTTTATTAAAATATGGTTCAGATTTCGTTGTAGATAATTCGATAAAATTAGCAGAAGAATTTAATGTTAGTCAAAGAGTAATAGGATTAACCATAATTGCGATTGGTACTGCATTGCCTGAACTTATTACTTCAATAGTAGCTAGTATAAAAAAAGACACAGATATGGCTGTTCGGAAATTTAATTGGTTCGTGTATATTTAATTTATTATTGATATTAGGAATTGGTGGAAGTATTTCAACTTTAAAATTTTCTCCAGAATTTTCAACTAATTTAGTGTTCTTGCTAATATCTACAATACTTATATGGATTTTTACTTTTGTTGGAAAAAAGAATATTATAACAAGATTGAAAGGAACAATTTTAATTTTAATGTTTGGAATATATATAACTAAATTATTTGTTATGTAGAAGAAAGGATTTTATATGGGATTTTTTGAAAAATTAAAACAGGGACTTGAAAAGACCAAAGATTCATTTAATAATATATTTAGTGGATTTAGAAAAGTTGACGAATCATTATTAGAGGAATTAGAAGAAGCTTTAATAATGTCTGATGTAGGAATGGATACAGCTTTAGACATTATTAGTAAATTAAGAGAAAGAATAAAAAAAGAAAAAATAGAAGATGAAGAACAAGTAAAACAAGCTTTAAGAGAAGAAATTGAAAAAATATTAGAAGTAGAAGGAAAAGAGCTGAATTTAAAAACAAAGCCATCTGTGATTCTAGTAGTTGGAGTAAATGGGGTTCGGTAAGACTACCTCTATAGGCAAGATTGCTAACAAATTAAGAAAAGAGGGGAAAAAGGTAGTAATTGCAGCAGCAGATACATTTAGAGCAGCTGCAGTAGAACAACTCGAAATATGGGCAGAACGCTCGGGAGCTAAGTTAGTAAAAAGAGAAGAGGGTGCAGATCCAGCATCTGTTATATATGATGCAATAAAAATTACTAAAGAAACAGGTGCAGATGTATTAATATGTGATACAGCTGGAAGACTCCATAATAAACAATATTTAATGGATGAACTAGGAAAGATTGAAAAAGTAATTGAAAAGGAAATGAAAGATTGTTCTAAAGAAGTATTATTAGTAATAGATGGAACTACAGGTCAAAATGCTATATCACAGGTGAAAGCATTTAAGGAAACAACTAATATAACTGGTTTAGTATTAACAAAATTAGATGGAACAGCTAAAGGGGGAGTTGTTATTGGAATTGTAGCTGAAAATAAAATACCTGTTAAATTTATTGGGGTTGGAGAAAAAATAGATGATATGGAAGTATTTAATAAAAAAGAGTTTGTAAATGCTATTATTTAAGTAAAAATTAAGGAGGTTTTTATGAGTAAAAAAAGAATGATAATTGTGCTCGTATTTATTGCCTTATTTGTAATATGCAGTGCAATTACATTAAGAGCAGATTATTTGGAAATAAAAGAGATAGGGGAAGAGTATACACAAATATTTGCTCAAAATTTAAAATATAAATATATTACAATGGGCGTGAATTTTGTTATATTATTTTTGGCAATATACATAACAACTAGAGGAATAAAAAAGGGGTTAAAAAAATTTTTTGAAGAAGAAAAAAAAGAATTCCCCAAATTGCCTAACAAATCAATTGCACTAATTGCGAGTGTAATAATAAGTTTAATTACATCTGGAATTATAACTGAAAAATTAATACTTGCACACAATTCTAGTTTATTTGCATTACCAGAAGCAGACCCTATTTTTGGACAAGATGTTCGGTTATTATATGTTCCAAAAGCCATTTATAGAATTAATAATTACATATTTTATATTTATAGTAATTGCACTTACAATTTATTTAGTTGCATATTATATAATTGTTTTTAATAAGTATTTTGATGGAATAGACAAAAACACATTAAAAACAAGCAAATTCATTAAACAAATAATTACAAATATAATAATTATTGTAATTGCAATATCATTGTTAACTTTTATAAAGGCTTCAGACATATTGTTTAAAACATTTCTAACAATTGAAGATAGTTCAGGAATGGAAATGGAACTTCAAGGAGCAGGACTTACAGATGCTACAATAGGGGTATGGGGATATAGAGTATTTGCTGTTGTAATGATTTTAGCAATGATTTTAGCAATAAGATTCTTTAAAAAAGGAAATGGTAAAAAAACAATTATTTCGTTATGTGTAATACCAGCTTACTTATTTATATTATTCTTAGTAATGTCAATTTTTCAAGCTGTATTTGTTAATACAAATAAATTAGATAAAGAAAAACAATTTATATCCTATAATATTACAAACACCAAAAATGCATATAATATAAATATTGAAGAAAAAGAAATAGAAAATAGTGGAACAATAACTTTAGAAGATGTTGATAATAATAGGGATATTTTAGACAATATAGTAATTGTAAGTAAGGATGCAGTTTTAAAAACATTAGAACAATATCAAACAAATGTAGGTTATTATTCATACACAGGTGCAAATATTGCTAATTATAATAACTCACTTGTTTATGTTTCACCAAGAGAAATTATTGGTTCAGGAGAAAGAACATATGAGAATAAAACATATGAATATACACATGGATATGGTGCAATTATAACATCAGCAACTGCAACTAATGAAGAAGGTCAAGTAGAATATATACAAAGTGGATTTGTGGATGAAAATAGTCCTATAAAAATAACAGAGCCAAGAATATATTTCGGACTAGAAACAAATGACACAATAATTGTAAATTCTAATAAGGGAAAAGAATATGATTATCCAATAAATAGTTATACAAATGCTGAATATTCATATGCTGGAGATGCAGGACTAAGTTTAGGTTTTTTAGATAGATTAATTCTAGGAATTACAAATGGTGATATAAATTTAGCTTTTTCTGGAAGCTCAAATAGTGAAAGTAGAATTATAACTAATAGAAATATAATTCAAAGGGCAAAAAAGGTAATGCCATATTTATTATATGATGAAGAACCATATTTAGTTGTAACAGACGAAGGAAATCTAATGTGGGTATTAGATGCATATACTACATCAAATAGTTATCCATACTCACAAAGTACAACAATTGAAATAGATGGGCAAAAATCTAAAATAAATTACATAAGAAATTCTGTGAAGGTCATAATAGATGCATTTAATGGGGATTTATCATTTTATATTACAGATAGAAATGATCCAATTGCAATGTCATATGCAAAAGTATATCCAACTTTATTTAAAGAAAAGGAAGAAACAATTCCAGAAGATATTCAAAAGCATATTGTATACCCAGAATTTTTATATAATATTCAATCTGAAATGCTATCTAGATATCATAATGTTCAACCAGAGGTATTATATAGAAATGATGATATTTGGAGTATAGCAAAAAGCAAAGTAAATACAAATACTAGAAACAAGATGTCTGCATATTATACAATGGTAAAAGATGAAAATGAAAATAAAGTAGGTTTAATTATTCCATATACTCCTTTAAATAGGCAGAATATTGTTTCATATCTTGTAGGAACATATAATGGAGAAAATAAATTAGTATTATATAAATTTTCATCAGGAAGCAATGTGTTAGGACCAATACAATTAGATACACAAATAGAACAAGATGAAACAATATCAAAAGAGCTAAATGACTTAAAAGACACTGGAACAAGGCTAACAAGGAATATGATCGTAGTACCAATAGAAAACACTCTACTATATGTGGAAACAGTATATCAAGAATTTTTAAATGAAGTAGAAGATGAATCACAAATTCCTGTTTTGAAAAAAATTATTGTGGCATCTGGAAATAAAGTAGCAATAGGTAATAACTTAAATGAAGCATTAGATAATTTATTATCTCAATATGCAGTGAAAATAGAAGTTGAAGATGAAGAAACAGAAGAGGGATTAATTGAAGCGATAATAAGAGCAAATAATAATTTACAAGAATCAAGTAGTAATCAAAATTGGGAAATGATAGGAAGAGATTTGCAAAGGCTTCAAGAGTTAATACAAAAATTGGAAACTTTAAAGCAGGAAGAATTGGAGCAAGAAAATATGGAACAAGGTAACAGCCAAAACATTTTAAACAATGAAATTATAAATAATCTAGTTATTGAATAAAAACATAAAAAAAACAAAACCTAAATATAGGTGAAATAGATGTTTTTAAAAAGAAAACTAGTAAAAAGTTTAAATGAGAGTTTAACTAAATTAAATAATAATCTAATTAAATATAATATGCATGAATTAATATATATTTTAGGAAGTAAAAAAGAAATACTTACAAGAAATATAATTGCCGGATTGGCAAGAGGCGTAGGAATAGGGATAGGAGTTACTATTATAACTGCAATAATTGTTTATCTTCTTCAAAAAGTAGTAAAATTAAATATTCCTATAATAAGTGAATATATTATAGATATAATAAATATAGTAGAACAAAGAAGATAAAGGAGGAAAATAATAAATGAACTTAGCAAATAAACTAACAATACTTAGAATGATATTGGTTCTAGTGATGATTGTTATTCCATATATCGGAATACAAGGAGAAATTTTAGGAATACCAATTAGCTACTGTATAATAAACTTCATATTTATTATAGCATCAATAACAGATAAGTTAGATGGGTACATAGCAAGAAAAAGAAATGAAATAACAACATTTGGTAAATTCTTAGATCCATTAGCAGATAAAATATTAGTTATTTCAGCAATGATGATATTAGTAGAGTTTACAAAATTGCCTGCTTGGATTCCAGCAATAACAATAACAAGGGAGTTTATTGTTTCTGGTTATAGACTAATAGCAGTTGAAAAAGGTGGAAAAGTAATAGCAGCAAGTGTTTGGGGAAAACTAAAAACTGTAACACAAATGATAGCAATCATACTAGCATTTATAGATGTAAATAAATTTGGAGCAATATTTAGTGGAAATTTGACAGGATTCGATTTTGTTTTAAATTTAATCTCTACAATAATTATGATATTCTCAGTTATAGCAACAATTTTCTCAGGATGGGATTATTTAAAAAATGGTAAAGAACTTTTAAAATAAACAAAAAAGTAGTAAAATTATAATTGTTTCAAAAAAATTACAATTTTATTACTTTTTTATTACATTTTCAAAAATGCTGTTAAAAAAATATATATTTGATATAATTAAGGCATAATAAAATACGAAGGAGGAATTTATTATGCTAAAATCAAATGTTGCATGGAGCATTGACAAAGATAGTTATACACAAGGAAAGGAATCTGCTAAAAAGGCAGTTGTTGATTTAGTTCAAACTAAAATTGCGTTTCTTTATACTTCAGTAGACAGTAATGTAGAACAAGTATTAGAAGGAGCAAAATCAGAATTAGGTACTGCACCTATAATAGGTTGTACATCAAGTGCTGGAATAATAGTTCCAGATGGATTTATATCATCAGAAAATGGATTCACAGGAATACTTGCATTAGGAGATCCAGAAATGGAAGTGGGAGTTGCAAGTTCACCAAGAGGAAAGGATCCAAGAGAAACAGGAAGAAAAGTGGCAATTGAAGCTATGAAAAATGCTAAGAAGAGTGACGTGCCATCATATTGCTATATGGTAGCATCACCAGCAGAGGAAGAGTTTTATATAAAAGGAATAGAAGATGTTGTTGGAAGAATTCCAATATTTGGAGGAAGTGCTGCAGACAATACTGTTGAAGGAAAATGGAGTATTTATACAAACAATGAAATTTTCCCAGATGGTGTAGCTGTAGCCTTTTTCTATACAGATAAAGAAATGAAAAACGAATACACAGGAGAGTACCACGAAACAACGAATTCAGGTGTTATTACAAAAATAAAAGGTAATAGAACTTTAGTAGAAATAGATGGAGAACCAGCCATAAAAAAATATGCAAAATGGACTGGAAATAAGCTAGAAGCTTTAGAGGGAAACAATTTATTGGTAACTACAATAACAGCACCACTAGGAGTAAAAGATAGATTAGGTGATTTAGTTGCAATTAGACACCCAATGTTTGGAAATAAAGATGGTTCAATGAATATAGGTGCAAATTTAGCTGTTAACACAGCAGTAATCCAAATGGAAGCATCTGTAGATGAATTAATAAATTCTACAGGAAAAACATTAAAAGCATTAAATAAAGAGATGAAATCGGAAATAGGAGCATATTTATTAGTTCACTGTGGAGGAAGACGACTAGGAATTGGAGATAGAATAGATGAAGTTGTTAAACAATTGAAGAAAGAAGCAAAAGGAATTCCTTTTATGACAATATTTACATTTGGAGAATATGGAGTAAAAGATCATGGAGCAAACACAACAGGAGGATTAATGCTATCATTTACAGCATTTGGTAAATGAAGAGCTCAAGTCCCAAAAGACTATGGGGCTGAACAAGAAAAGGAGGTAACAAGTGTGAAAAATTTAATCGGATATGAATGGAAAGAAGCTTCAAATGGTGCAAAAATTGAAGTTATTAATCCAGCAACACAAGAGTTAATAGATACAGTTCCAAACGTAACAGATGAGGATGTTGATGAAGCTGTAAAAGTTGCTATAGTTGAACAAAAGAAATGGGAAAATGTTTCTATATATGAAAGAGCAGAAATATTATATAAATTTGTTGATCTAGTTGAAGAAAATAAAGAAAGACTAGCTGTGCTTTTATCAAAAGAAACAGGAAAGCCAATAAAAGAAGCAAGAGCAGAAGTAGCAAATGTTAGAATAGGAGTAAGAGGATTTGTTGAAAGAGCAAAACATTTATATGGAGAAAGTATACCAGCAGGTACTGAAGCTGGACAAGAAAACACAATGCAAATAACTAAGAGATATCCAATAGGCGTAATTGCAGCAATAATACCATTTAATTTTCCAAGCGATTTGTTCTGTCAAAAAGTTCCACCAGCATTAATGATGGGAAATAGTATTATAGTAAAACCATCAAATTACAATCCACTTACTTTAATTGAATATGTTAAGTTGATGATAGAAGCAGGAGTACCAACAGGATGTATTCAGATATTAACAGGTGATGGACCAACTGCTGGGCAAGCTTTAGCAAGACATAAAGGAGTTCATTTAGTTTCATTAACTGGAGGAACTGTAGCTGGAATTCAAACTATGGGAACAGCTTCTCAAAATTTAACACATGTTATGCTTGAATTAGGTGGAAACGATGCTTTTATATTCTTGGAAGATGGAGATATGGAACTAGCAGTAAAAGAAACAATATGGGGAAGATTATATAATGGTGGACAAGTATGTTGTGCAAGTAAAAGATTCTTAATTCATAATTCAAGAAAACAAGAATTCATACAGAGAATGAAAGAGGTTATTTCAAACTTAAAAATTGGAAATCCTATGGAAGAAGATACTGATATGGGACCAATGATTAATATAAATGCTGCAAAAAGAATTGAAGAACAGGTAAACAAACAAGTAGAACAAGGTGCGACTATAGTATGTGGTGGAAGAAGAGAAAATGCATACTATTATCCAACAATACTAGATAATGTAACAAAAGATATGGATGTTGCAAAAGATATGGAAATATTTGGGCCAGTAATATCTGTTATTGGATTTGATGATGTAGATGAAGCAATTGAAATAGCAAATCAATCATCATATGGTTTATGTGGTTGTGTTATATCAAAAGATTACTCAAGAGCTATGAAAATAGCAGACAAATTAGAATGTGGCGGAGCAGTTGTAAATGGGGCAAGTTTTTATAGATCATTTGAAATGCCATTTGGAGGCTGGAAACATTCTGGAATTGGAAATGAAGGAGTATTAACAACTTTACAAGAAATGTCTAGAATAAAAACAATTGTATTGAAAAATATTTTGTAATATTTAATATAAATCTAAGGAGGAATAAAATGGCTGTTAAATTTGTACTAAATGAAACTTCATATTTTGGTGAAAATTCTAGAGAAGTTTTGCCAGAAGAAATAAAGAAAAGAAACTTTAAAAAAGTATTTTTAGTAAGTGATAAATCATTAGTAGAAGCTGGGGTTACTAAAAAAATAGAAAAAATATTAGAAGATGAAAAAATAGAATATAAATTATATGATGATGTAAAACCAAATCCAACAATAAAAAATGTAACAGATGGAGTTGAAGAATGTAAAAAATCAAAGGCAGATCTTATAGTTGCAGTTGGTGGAGGGTCAAGTATAGATACTGCAAAAGGAATATCAATAGTAATGACAAATCCAGATAGAGCAGATATTAAATCATTAAATGGACCATCAAACACTATAAATAGAGGAATGCCATTAATAGCGATACCAACAACTGCAGGAACTGCAGCAGAGGTTACAATAAATTATGTAATTACAGATGAAGAAAGAAAAATAAAAATGGTATGTGTAGACCCAAATGATATTCCAATAATTGCAATTGTTGATTCAGAGTTAATGAGCTCTATGCCAAAATCTTTAGCTGCAGCAACTGGAATGGATGCATTAACACATGCAATAGAAGGTTATATTACACTAGCGCATAATGAAATGTCAGATATGTTTCATATGAAAGCAATAAAAATGATATTTGAAAATCTATCAAAGGCTGTTAATGAGAAAGATAAACAAGCAATAGAACAAATGGGTATGGCACAGTATATAGCTGGAATGGGATTTTCAAATGTAGGACTAGGAATCTGTCATTCAATGGCACACCAGCTAGGAGCGGTGTATGACACACCACACGGAATAGCCAATGCAATGTTACTTCCGACTGTTTTGGAATTTAATGGGGAAGTATGTTATGAAAGATATCGTGATATATTAAAAGAGCTTGGATATAATGCTGATATATATACAAAGGAAGAACTAATAAAAACATTAGTAGAAAAAGTGAAAAATTTAAGTGAAGAAGTAGGAATAACACAAACAATAAAAGATTATGGTGCAAAGGAAGATGACTTCTCAATGCTTGCAGATAAAGCAATGGAAGATCCTTGCAAACCTGGAAATCCAAGAGAGACATTAAAAGAAGACTTTATAGAATTATATAGAAAAGCAATGTAAAATTTATAAATTATAAAATGGATTTATGTTATATTCAAATTAATATTTTGAATATAACAAATCCATTTTTATAGATTTTAGGACTCTATTATGATATAATTTAAAGCTGGAGTGAGATAAATGGATAAAAAACAAGCACAAAAAAGAGCTGAAGAATTAAGAAGAATAACAGAATATCATGCCAAGAAATATTATGATGAAGATTCTCCTGAGATAAGTGATTTTGAATATGATATGTTAATGAATGAATTAAAAAACATAGAAAAACAATTTCCAGAACTAGTTGATAGTAATTCTTTAACTCAAAAAGTTGGTGGAAGCGTAAAAGAAGGTTTTGAAAAAGTCGTTCATGAAATTCCATTGCAGAGCCTGCAAGACGTATTTGATTTTGAAGATGTAAGAAGCTTTGATGAAAGAATAAGAAAAACTTTGGGAGAGGATGAAAAAAAATTAAAATATGTTGTAGAAACTAAAATTGATGGTTTGTCAGCAAGCTTAGAATATAAAGATGGAACATTTGTTAGAGGAGCAACAAGAGGAGATGGAAGTATAGGAGAAGATGTTACAGAAAATCTAAAAACAATAAAAACAATACCTAAAGTATTAAAAGAACCTGTAACTATAACTGTAAGAGGAGAAGTATTTATAAGTAAAAAAGACTTTGAAAAATTAAATGAACAAAGAGAAATATTAGAAGAGCCTATTTTTGCTAATGCCAGAAATGCGGCAGCAGGTTCCTTAAGACAATTAGATAGTAACATAACAAAAGCTAGACCATTGGATATATTTATTTTCAATATCCAAAAAGTAGAAGGAAAAAATATAGAATCACATTACGAAGGACTACTATATTTGGAAAAATTAGGGTTTAATGTTGTTCCCAAAAAAATGCTTGCAAATAATATTGAGGAAGCAATTGAATACATAAAGAAAATAGGAGATGAAAGAGAAAATTTACCATATGGAACAGATGGAGCTGTTGTAAAAGTTGATAATATAGGATTTCGAGAAAAATTAGGAACTACTTATAAAACTCCAAAATGGGCAATTGCATATAAATATCCACCAGAAACAAAAGAAACAAAAGTAAAAGATATAATTTGTCAGGTAGGAAGAACAGGTGTAATAACTCCAATGGCAATACTAGAGCCTGTAAAGTTAGCGGGTTCAACAATATCTAAAACAACATTACATAATGAGGATTTTATAAAAGAAAAGGATTTAAGAATAGGGGATACTGTATTAATTCAAAAAGCAGGTGATGTTATTCCAGAAGTATTAAAGGTAGTAGAAGAAAAAAGAACTGGAAATGAAATAAAGTTTGAAATGCCGAAAATTTGTCCTGTTTGTGGTGCTATGGCTGTAAGAGAAGAAGGAGAATCTGCAACAAGGTGTATTGGAATAGAGTGTAATGCAAAATTGTTAAGAAGTATTGTGCATTTTGTTTCAAAAGATGGAATGAATATTGATGGAATGGGATATAACATAATTGAAGCTTTGATGAATAAAGGACTTATAAAGAATATTGCAGATATTTATTCATTAACATTTGAAGAAATAAGTTCACTTAAAAAAAACGGTAGAAAATTTGCACAAAACTTAATAGACGCAATTGAGCAAAGTAAAAATAATAATTTAGATAAGCTTATTAATGCATTGGGAATAAGACATATAGGAATAAAAACAGCTAAAATATTAGCAAAACAATATAAAAGCATGGAAAAATTAATGAATGCTAGTTATATAGATTTAAGTATTATACCTGAAATTGGTACAATAACTGCAAAAAGCATTGTAGATTTTTTCGAACAAGAGCAAACTAAAGACTTAATTTCAAAACTAGAAAGTGCTAATGTCAATATGAATTATAAAATGGACAATAAAGCAGATGAAAGATTTTCAGGAAAAACATTTGTATTAACTGGAAGTTTAGAAAAATATTCAAGAGAAAAGGCAAGTGAAATAATAGAAAATTTCGGCGGAAAAACATCAAATTCTGTTTCCAAAAACACAAGCTATGTTTTAGCAGGAGAAGAAGCAGGTAGTAAACTAAAAAAAGCACAGGAATTAGGCATAGAAATAATTGATGAACAAACATTTGAAAACATGATAAATTAAAAAATAGGAGAGAATATGGAAGAAGAATATACATTTGAAAGATTATGGCAAGAATTGCATGATGGATACCAAATATGTTATACATATTTAGAAAAAAGATATTTAATTTATAAAGTTACTGATAATTGCTATAAGCAAGAATTGATAGATTATACAGAAAAAACTCCGCATCCAAAATTTGCAATGGTAACATTAAAAAGAGTAAAAGAATTGTTTCCATTTATGCAAGATATTGAATACAGAGTATAAATGTTTAATTAGACTATAATGGTTTTGTAATTAGTATATAAAACCATTCCTGTCTTTTTTGAAGGATGTCGTTTAACATTTTTAGCTAAAGTGTAATCTACTGCTACATTTAAAGAATATTTTGCTTTACTGTTTTGCTTGCAAAGTTTTGCACACTCTAATATAACATCATTACTAATATTCTTACCATCAGGTTTTAATAACACATGTGTTCCGTGCATTTTTTGAACATGAAACCATATATCATTTGGTTTAGCAAGTTTAAATGTAATATAATCATTTTGTTTGTTGTTTTTTCCATAAAGTACAGTAAAGCCATTTATTATACATTTTTGTGGATCTAATGAAGTGTGAATTTTATCTTTAGAAGATTTAAGTGACTTCTTAAAAAAGTCTTTGAATAATTCATTATCTGAAATTTCTGAAATAATTTCGTTTATATCATCTATTGTATAGGCTTCTTTTATACTATAAACTAAACTATCCAAATATTCTAACTCAACTTCTGTTTCTTCTTTTTGTTTTGAAACAATGTTAAGTGTATTTTTTAACTTATTATATTTTTTAAAATATTTTTCAGCATTCTTGTTAGGGGATATTGATATATCTAATGGTATTTCAATTAAATTGTTATTATCATAATAATTTTCTAATTTGATATACGATACTTTTTCCTTTAATTTATATAAATTAGCTGTTATAAGCTCACCATATATCTTATATTTATTGATATCTTTACATTCATTTATTTTGGAATTTATACTATTTAATTTATTTGTACATTTCTCTAATACTTTTAATACTAGCCTTAAAAGATTGTTTTTAGAGTTTTTATATAATTCTTCATTTTCTTTATTATAATAAAAATCATCAATAAAAAAATTGTTTTTTAAAAATGGAAGTGATGAGTTTGAAATATCCACACAATAGTTATCTTTATAATTTATAATTTCTGTATTTTCAGACTCTATAATAGATTTAATATAATCATAAATTTTTATTAAATTTGAACTCGAAATAGTTTCATCTGCAATATTTAACTTTTCAAATATATACTGTATAAAAATTTGGCTAAATCCAGCAAATAAAGTCAAATTTTTTTTATTTGAGCCAACAAATTCTTGAAATTTAGTATAATCAGTTAAGCTTAAAAAATCAATTTTAGAGTTAGGAGGTAAAGTATATTTTTCACCTATTTTTAGATTCCTAATGCTAGAGTTTGAAGCCTTTAAAAGATTAATAATAATATTTTCAGAATTAACTAAAATAATATTACTGAATTTCCCCATTAATTCTATAAACATAGTTCTAGTAGAAAATTCGTTTAAATCATTATGAGACTCAAAATCAATTTTAACAATTCTTTCTAATCCACTTATAGAAATATTTGAAATTTTATTTCCCAATAAATTTTTCCTAAGAGACATGCAAAAACTTGGAGCAGATTTAGGATTTGGCTTAGAATGTGTAGTAAGGTGAATTCTATAATTTTCAGGATGTATAGAAATGTTTAATGCATAGTTATTTGGTGCAGCATATAAACCTAATAAAATCGTATTATTATCAGGTTGAAATATTTTATCTACTTTTGAATTTATAATACAGGTATTTAATTCGTCTACAATTTTTTTTAAAACTATGCCATCGAAAGCCATAATATTAACTCCTTTAATATTGTATAAAAATAAAAGGCGAATTTTTTGTTCACCTTTTATTTATTCAAAATATTTATAATTATATTTTATAATCATTTATTTTTTTGCGAGCATATATAGCAATTACTATAAATACAATTATCATGCAAAATAAAATTGGGTTATCTTCTATACCAGATTGAGGTAAGTTAGATGTATTTGAAGTATTACTATTATTAGTTATTGGTGTTATTGTATTTACATTATTTGTACTTGGAACATTAGTATTAGTATTTGGCACATTTGTGTTAACATTTGTATCATTATTTGTACTAGGTACATTTTGAATTTGATTAGGTGTATTAGTATTACTTAAACTACCATTTGTAAAATCATCTAAATCAATTGCATATACACTTGTTGTTAATAAAACAATTAAAGCTAAAGCAATTAGCAAAAATGAAAACTTCTTCACATTTAACATTTGAATATCTCCTTTTCTTTTTTCTCGAATCATTATATTATAAATATACAACAAAATTCATCTAAATGCAATACTTTTTTTCAAAAAATTACACATTAAATTTGAATAAAACAATATCTCCGTCTTTCATAATGTAATCTTTTCCTTCTGAACGTATCAATCCTTTTTCTTTTGCTGATAACATACTTCCACAATTTACTAAATCTTGAAAAGAAATTACTTCAGCTCTTATAAAACCTCTTTCAATATCAGAATGAATTTTACCGTGCAGCTTCTGGAGCTTTAGTACCTTTTTTTATAGTCCAAGCTCGAACTTCAGGTTCACCAGCAGTTAAAAAAGAAATTAAACCTAAAAGGTGATAACTTGCCTTTATAACTTTATCTAAACCAGATTCATCCAAGCCGAATTCTTTAAGCATCTCTTTTTTTTCTTCATTATCTAAACTAGAAAGTTCTTCTTCAATTTTTACACATAAAGGAACAACTTCGGACCCTTCAGATTTTGCATATTCTACAACTTGGTTAACATATGTATTGTTATCTTTGGAAAGAATATCATTTTCCGAAATATTTGCAACATATAAAACAGGCTTTAAAGTTAATAAAAAAGTTTCCTTTAGAACTTCTTTTTCTTCATCTGTATAGTTAATAGTTCTTGCAGCTTTACCATCTTCAAGTGTTAATTTTATTTTCTCTAATGTTTCTAATTCAAATTGATATTTCTTATCAGCCTTTATTAATTTTTTAGCTTTATCTATTTTTTTATCAATTGTTTCAATATCAGCTAATATGAGTTCTAAATTTATTGTTTCAATATCTCTAACTGGATTTATAGAGCCATCAACATGAACAATATTTGAATCTTCAAAACAACGAACAACATGAACAATACTATCAACTTCTCTTATATGAGATAAGAATTTATTTCCCAAACCTTCACCTTTACTAGCACCTTTTACTAGTCCAGCAATATCGACAAATTCTATGACTGCATGTGTTGTTTTTTGAGGGTTATACATTTTGGTTAAAATATCTAACCTTTCATCAGGAACTCCAACAACCCCAACATTTGGTTCAATAGTACAAAATGGATAATTTGCACATTCTGCACCAGCATTTGTAATACTGTTAAATAATGTACTTTTACCTACATTTGGAAGACCAACTATTCCTATTTTCAATTTTAAATTCCTTCCTTCTATTTTTAAATATTTGGAGCTCACAGCCAGAATTGAACTGGCGACCCCTTCCTTACCATGGAAGTGCTCTACCTACTGAGCTATGTGAGCATGTTCATATTATACTTTATTAAAATTGCTTTGTCAAACAAAAAGAAAATTTATTTTATTATAAACAGATATTAGTATAAATTTTCGTATTTCCACCATAGTGAACGGAATGTATGTTATACAAAAAGAAAAGCATACTATAGTTGGTGATGATATGCGAATTAAATTTTTATTAAAAAAAATACGCACCGAAAGAAAAATGAGTTTAGAAGAATTGTCGGCTAAAAGTGGTATCTCAAAGTCGCACTTAAATTATTTGGAAAGAGGAGAAAAAGAGCCAAGTTTATCGGTAGTAATTAGAATTGCTTTAGCATTAAATATTGATGAGAAAGAATTATATGAAGTAATAATATAAGAATCTAATTTATTATTAAGAAGTGAATTTGTTGTAGAAAGAGATGAAAATTTAGAATGATATATAAAGATATCGCAAAAAATATTGAAAAATTAAGAAAAAAATTATATGAAAACATAAATAAATATGGAATAGATTCTAAAGAAGTAAAAGAAATAAGCGTAAAATTAGATGATATGATAAATATTTATTATAGTAATATAAGGAAACGAAGATTTAATATTGTAAAATATGAATATAATATATCATATAATAAATTAGTTGAATTAACAAAAAAAAATGGGAAATTTCCAACAATAAAAAAATGGGATGAATATGCTAAAAAATACAATTATTTAACAAATACTAGCTTAAAATATATTAGTAACTTGAATTGGCATGGTTTAAGATCTAAAGTAATAAATGAAAAAAATTATACTTCGTCATCTGAATAATTTAAACTTTTTGTAGCTTTTTTTCTAATTCTTTGAATAGCATTATCTACTGATTTTGTAGAAGAATCTAACTTCTCGGCAATCTGTGTATAAGACTCTCCTCTTGAGTACCTTTGTAAAACTTGTTTTTCAAAGGTACTCAAGCTTGTATCTATTTTATTTTCTATATATTTATAATATTCTTTTTTTGTTATTGTATCCAAAGGATCTTCAACAGCATTTAAATCTAGTATTTCTAAAACAGAAGAATTATCATCATCATCATAAGCATTTGAGTTAAGTGATAAATATGAATTTAAAGGTATGTGCTTTTGGCGATTTGAAGTCTTAATTGCAGTTATAAGTTGCCTTTCAATACATAAATTTGCAAAAGATTTAAAAGAATATTCACTATCTATTTTAAAACCTTTAATTGCTTTAAAAAGACCTATTAATCCTTCTTGAAATATATCTTCTTTTTCAGCACCAAGAATAAAGTATTTACTTACTTTTATATTGACTAAATCCTTATATTTTTGAATTAGATATTCTAAAGCATCATTATCGCCTTGTCTAATACAATTTACTAATTCTTCATCACTTTTATTTTTATAAGAAATATTGTTTTTGTCTAACATTTTTAATTGAAACCTCCTGCTGAAATGTTATTTGTATTATATTAGCTAAAAATAGCATTGTCAATAGAATATTAGCTAAAAAAGTAAAAAAGTAAAATGTGAATTTTTGGTGAAAATGTATTGACAAAACAATAAAATGGATATAATATATATGCTGTTAGCAGTCTTGAATGTCAAGTGCTAAAAGAGGTGGTTAAATTGCTAGATAATAGAAAAAAAAGAATATTAGAAGCAATAATTGAAGAATACATAAATACGGCTGAACCAGTTAGTTCTGGAACAATAGCAAAGAAACATAAAATTGATTTTAGTAGTGCTACTATAAGAAATGAAATGGCAGAATTAGAAGCAGAGCAATACTTAGACAAACCTCACACATCTGCAGGAAGAGTACCTTCTGCCAAAGGATATAGATTTTATGTTGATGAGTTATTAAAAGATAATAAATTAAGTATTAATGAAATTGCATATATAAAAGAAAAATTGGAAACAAAGGTAAATGAAATAGAAGATTTAACAAAAATTGCAACAAATACTTTATCTGAGATAACACATTATACTTCAATTGCTATAAATTCAAAAACAGAAATTTATAATATAAGTGATATAAAATTTGTACTACTTGGAAGTCGAGTTTTAATGGCTGTTATATTAACAGATGCAGGAACAATAAAAGAAACAATAATAAAATTTAATGCAGACATAACCGAATCCCAGGTACAAACTATAAATAATATATTTAACAATAGATTGGTAGGAAAGCCACTATCGAAAATAGACAAACCATTAGAAGAATATATAAAATCAGAAATGAATTATGAAATTAAAATAATAAAGCCAATTATTGAAGCAATTAATAAACAAGTTGCAAAAGAAAATGAAATATACCTAGAAGGTGCAAATAGAGTTTTCGATTTCCCAGAATTCAAGAGTATAAATACAGCGAAAAACTTTTTAAATATATTAGATGAAAAAGAAATAGTATTAGAATTATTAAATTCTGGAATTGCAAAAGACATTAATATATATATTGGAGAAGAATCTGGAATAGAAGAACTGAAAGATTTTAGCTTGGTAACATTTAAGCACCTTGTTGCTGGACACGAGCTAGGTACAATAGGAATAATTGGTCCTACAAGAATGGATTATTCTAAAGTTATTTCTGTAATGAAATATATAAGTAAAAAATTAAATGAATAGAGAAAGGATGAGAAGATGGAAGAGGAGAAAGAAAATGTAGAGAAAGAGACCGAATATGACTTAAAAAAAGAACTAGCAAATAAACAATTAGAATTAGATGAAATGCAAGAAAGATTAAAAAGAATAATGGCGGAATTTGATAATTACAAAAAAAGAGAAACAAAAGAAAAACAAAATTTATATAATTTTTTATTAGCAGATATTGTAAAATCTCTATTACCTGTAGTAGATAACTTAGAAAAAGCTGTAAATGCAGAAACAGAAGATAAAACTTATAAAGAAGGAATAGAACTAGTTTATAAAAAGTTTATGGATATTATTTCGAATATGGGAGTTGAAAGGATTGAAACTATTCGGAAAAACTTTTGACCCAGAACTACATGAAGCTGTAAGTAGTGTTACAGATGAAAAACTAGGAGAGAAGGAAATTAAAGAAGAATATCAAGCAGGGTATAAGATTGGCAGCAAAGTAATAAGACATGCCATGGTTGCAGTGGCTAATTAAGTTTAGTTTATAATTTTAATATATAAAATTTAAGGAGGAAAATATTATGTCAAAAATTATAGGAATTGATTTGGGAACAACAAACTCATGTGTAGCAGTTATGGAAGGTGGAGAACCAGTAGTTATTCCAAATGCAGAAGGAAATAGAACAACACCTAGTATTGTTGCATTTTCAAAAAATGGTGAAAGATTAGTTGGACAAATTGCAAAACGTCAAGCTGTTACTAATCCAGAGCACACAGTCATATCAATAAAAAGAGATATGGGAACAAATAAAAAAATAAAAATAGAAGGTGATGAATTTACGCCACCTGAAATTTCAGCAATGATTTTACAAAAATTAAAAACAGATGCAGAAAATTACTTAGGTCAAAAAATAACTCAGGCAGTTATAACTGTACCAGCATATTTTAGTGATTCACAAAGACAAGCAACAAAAGATGCTGGAAAAATTGCAGGACTAGAGGTATTAAGAATAATAAATGAACCAACTGCAGCAGCACTTGCTTATGGAACAGACAAAGGCGATAAAGACCAGAAAATAATGGTATATGACTTAGGTGGAGGAACATTTGACGTTTCAATACTAGACATTGGTGATGGCGTATTTGAAGTTTTAGCAACTAGTGGTAATAATAGACTTGGTGGAGACGATTTTGATGAAAGAATAATAGAATATTTATTAGACACATTTAAAAAAGAACAAGGAATAGACTTAAGAAATGACAAAATGGCTATGCAAAGATTAAAAGAAGCTGCTGAAAAAGCAAAAATAGAATTATCAGGAACAGGTCAAACAAATATAAATCTACCATTTATAACAGCAGATAGTTCTGGACCAAAACATCTAGATATAAACCTAACTAAAGCTAAATTTGAGGAATTAATAAGAGATTTAGTAGAAAGTACAACAGGACCTGTAAATCAAGCATTAAAAGATGCTGGACTAACAGCAGACAAAATTGATCAAGTATTATTAGTAGGAGGTTCTACAAGAGTTCCTTTAGTTCAAGAAACTGTAAAAAGAATTACAGGAAAAGAGCCAAATAAAGGAATAAATCCAGATGAATGT